>NZ_JAVIXS010000014.1:0-419045 GCF_031324065.1 Chryseobacterium metallicongregator | reverse complement strand
GTATGTTTGTCTGACTCACTCAAAGTTTTTAACGCTTTAGTTTTTCCTTACTTGGTTGTTATATTGTATGTCAATGATCTTTATATCTTTCGCTTTTTAACGCAGCAATCTTTCTGTCAGTGTTGCTCCGTATTTGCGAGTGCAAAAGTAAAACTTTATTTTTAATTGACCAAATGTTTTTGAAGAAAATTTTAAAGTTTTTTAAGTAACCTTAATTCTTCCAAAACCCTCAATCCATCTACTCCTGCGCTCCCTCTAATTGGGACTGCAAAGATAATAACTATTTTTTAACTGACAACTTTTTTTGTAAAAAAAATTAAAGTTTTTTTTCGTCCTTATCTTATGAAGTAGTTTATGTTTCTGCCTTTATAAAGGCGCTTCTGCGCTACTGAATGTATTTCGTTTTTCAGTGGGGCAAAGATAGAAACTTATACCATACCCCGCAACTTTATTTAACTTAAATTTCATATTGAAACGATATCTTATCCTAATCAGCTGGAAGGCAGGGTGAAAAATTTTAAACATTTGTTTGGAGGATCAGGTGAGGGTGTCAGAGGGTTGGAGAGTTGGAGCGTTGGAGAGGGTGAGAGGCGTGTTTCGGGGAGCGGGATGCGGGGTTTTGGGGTCGAAGGATCAAAATGAGGTATATAGAATTATATAGAATGGCTTTTTTAAATTAATAGCCTATATATATGTTTTGGCTAAAAATTATTTTTTACTAAACGGGCTAAAGCCCGCTCCTATTGAATAGTTATAATGAACCACAGATGGCACAGATTGACACAGATAAAATGTTTGCTTTTATATTATATATAGAATGGGAAGGATGGGAAATGCTAAAGAGTATATAATATAGAGTAATAAGATTTAACTCCTATCCCCGTAATTAATTAAAATGTTCGACTCTGCTCAGCATGATATTGCTAATACTATCTGATAAAAAAACCTTAGATATTATATTGTCATTTTGCGTCCCTTTTAGTGCTCTTGTAAAGAAGTTGGGATTCCTTCGGAACGACACGATGGGAATAGAGATGGATACTCAATAACCTGTTTCCATAGAAACCAGCAAGATTAAAATTCATCACCAATGTTCCTTTTATACCTTGAAACCCGAAACCTGCAACACAATAACCCGAACCTCATCATTTATCATTCATAATTTATAGTTTATAATTCCCCCTCTCCCCTAGCCCTGATAGTAATGGTTACCCCGCAGCTTGGTTGGAGTGTGGGTGGGTTTGGGTGTGGGAGTGCGCGGGCGCGAGGAGTAGAAATGGATAGCAGGATGAAGCTCCTAATTGGATTGGAGAGTTTGAGAGTTGGAGAAGATTGAGAAGGTTGAGAGATTTTAAAATGTGTAGGTAAAAGAGGGAAACATCAAATTCTACTTATACTATAATAATGTAAATATAAATAAGATGATCTCCAAAAAAAACATTCCGTAAGAATCCTGTATTTAAGGGACTCCTACGGAATGGGGATAAAACGAAGTTATATTTTCTAGTTCAGAACGTATGATGTTCCGTCTCTTCCGTCTTTTAATTCGATTCCTTCAGCAAGCAGTTTGTCTCTGATCTGGTCTGAAAGCTCGAAGTTCTTTGATTTTCGTGCCTGATTTCTCAGTTCGATCAATACCTTTAGGGTCTGATCCAGCTTTTCATTGTTATTCTCTTCCACGGTCTGCAGTCCAAGAACATCAAAGATAAAGGCATTGAGTGTAGTTTTCAAATCTTCAAGATCCTCTGTTGAGATTGTTTCTTTACCATCGTTCAAAGCGAAGATATACTTCACGGCTTCAAACAGGTGAGCGATCAGGATTGGTGAATTGAAATCGTCTGTTAAAGCTTCATAGGCTTTATCTTTCCACTCTTTCAGGCTGAAACCGGATTGTTTTGTATCATCTGGAGTAATAGAATTCAATACTTTCACTGCTTCCATTAATCTGATAAATCCTTTTTCGCTGGCTATCATGGCATCGTTTGAAATATCCAGAACGCTTCTGTAGTGCGCCTGCAGGAAGCAGAAACGTACAATTGAAGGATGGAAAGGTTTTTCAAAGAAGTCATTATCTCCTGTAACCAACTGCATCGGGAGGATATAGTTCCCTGTAGATTTGCTCATACGCTGAGAATTCATCGTCAGCATATTGGCATGCATCCAGTAATTTACCGGAGCTGCATCGTTGCAAGCTTTCCCTTGTGCAATTTCACATTCGTGGTGAGGGAATTTAAGATCCATTCCTCCTCCATGGATATCGAATGTTTCGCCAAGATATTTTGTACTCATCGCAGTACATTCAAGATGCCATCCCGGGAAACCTTCTCCCCAAGGGGAATTCCATCTCATGATGTGAGCTGGGGATGCTTTTTTCCACAATGCAAAATCCTGTGGGTTTTTCTTTTCTCCCTGTCCGTCAAGGTCTCTGGTATTGGCGAATAGCTCTTCTATATTACGTTTTGAAAGTTCACCATAGTTCAGTCCTCTTTTGTTGTATTCTAAAACATCAAAGTATACTGAACCGTTGCTTTCGTAAGCAAAGCCTCTTTCAATCAGCTTTTGAGTTAATTCAATCTGCTCTACAATGTGTCCTGTAGCGGTAGGTTCGATGTTTGGAGGAAGTAGGTTGAACATATCCAATACTTTGTGGAAATCTACGGTGTATTTCTGTACAATTTCCATAGGCTCCAGCTTTTCAAGCCTGGTCTGTTTTACGAATCTGTCGTTATCAACATTTCCATCATCGGTAAGGTGACCTGCATCAGTAATATTTCTTACATATCTTACTTTGTATCCCAAATGCATCAGGGTACGATAGATAAAATCGAAAGAAAGGAAAGTTCTTACATTTCCTAAATGTACATTGCTGTACACGGTAGGTCCGCAGACGTACATTCCGACGTTTCCTTCTAAGATAGGTTTGAATATTTCTTTTTCTGCTGTAAGCGAGTTATATATTTTTAATTGCATTTATTTTTAAGTTAAAAGATTTAATGATTTTAAAGATTCAAAATTGAGTTAAAAATTACATCTGTCACAACAAATAATTGTCGTGATAAAAATCTTATCTGAAACTTTTTTAAATTTTATCATAATTAAATCGCTTTTAAATGATGCTGTAAGTGATCTACATAATCATCGATAATAAACTCCAATGTATACACCCGAGGTTCTGTTTTGGTTGTATCACAGGTTCTCTGTAATGCTTCATCTGGGATATTTTCTACGATGTGAACAATCTGATAGTTCAAAGATTTCCACAGATCAATAAGATCTGAAGTGGGAACATTCTGATAGTTCTGAGCTTTTACCCAAAAATTCTGGTCGTATACAATATTTTCGTTCTCTTTATATTGTGTCACAACAAATCTACGGATATTTGTAAAAGCACTGTCACAAAGATGGCCAATAATTTCTTTTTTGGACCATTTTTCTGAAGAACCTTTACGTGACCATTCTTCTTCAGTGATATTTTTAAATCTCTGAAGCTCGGCATCGATAATATTTCGAAGAATCTGGTAGTTCATTGTTTATTAATCCAGTTTTGCATGGCTTCCTACGTAATGTAAGAATTCCTGTCTTGTAATAGGGTTTGTTCTGAAAATACCACTTAGTTCTGCAGTAATGGTAGAACTTGCCGTATCTTTTATTCCTCTGCAGTTAACACAAAGGTGCTTTGCATCAATGATACACGCCACATCTTTCGTTCCCAAAGCTTCTTTCAAAGCATCTACAATCTGCATGGTAAGTCTTTCCTGAACCTGTGGCCTTTTCGCATAGTAATCAACAATTCTGTTAATTTTTGAAAGGCCAATTACTTCCCCGTTGGAAATATAAGCAACATGTGCTCTTCCTATAATGGGTAAAAAGTGGTGTTCGCAAAAAGAATATACAGTGATATCCTTCTCTACCAACATCTGACGGTATTTGTATTTGTTGGAGAACGTGGAGATTCCTGGTTTGTTTTCAGGAAGAAGTCCTCCAAAGATCTCGTTCACATACATTTTGGCAACACGTCTTGGAGAGTCTTTCAGAGAATCATCTGTCATGTCCATTCCCAGCGTTTCCATAATCTCGCCAAAAAGCTCAGTAATTTTTTCAATTTTTTCCTGTGGCGATTTATCAAAAGCATCTTCCCTTATAGGCGTATGTTCTTTTCCAGTGAAAATATCATCGTCGTTATCAGTAAAATCAACCATTTTTATTTAATTTGCAGCAAAAATACGGATAATATCTTTTTGTCTATTTCAAATAAGATGAAAAACATTATCTTTTATAGCCATTTCTGATAAAAAAACATATGATTATTGTCGAAGAAGTACAAAACCAACTCCATAAAAGGGAATTTCTGGAATTCCCGGCCCGCCTTTATAAACACGACAAAAATTATATCCGTCCTTTAGATAAACATATTGAGGAGATTTTTGATCCTGCCAAGAATAAATTCTTTAAAAACGGAGAATGTAAAAGATTTCTGTTTAAAAAGAATGGCAACACCGTTGGAAAAGTAGCTGTTTTTGTAAACAGCTGTTATGAGCAAAAGCAGCCTACGGGAGGAATGGGGTTTTTCGACTGTATCAATGACCAGGAAACAGCCAATTTTATTTTTGATCATTGTAAAAACTGGCTTCAGGAAAAAGGAATTGAGGCGATGGATGGACCTATCAATTTTGGAGAACGGGATAAATTCTGGGGTCTTTTGACTGAAGGTTTTGCTGAGCCTTTGTTTGGAATGAATTACAACTTCTCTTATTACAAAGATCTTTTTGAAAATTATGGTTTTCAGATTTATTTTGAGCAGCTTTGTTTTACCAGACCTGTTTTTGCGGAAGTTTCGAGGATCTTTACGATTGCACATGAAAAGAACAGAAGAAATCCTGTAATCTCAGCTCAACCTATGAAAAAGAATAATCTGCCCAAGTTTGCCAGGGACTTTACAGAAGTTTACAATAAAGCATGGGCTTCGCATGGAGAAGGAAAACATCTGGAAGAAGCAAAAGTTCTGAAGATGTTCAACACCATGAAACCTATTATCAATGAGCATATTTCGTGGTTTGTATATGAAAATGAGACACCGATTGCGATGTGGATCAATATGCCAGACCTCAACCAGTGGTTTAAATATCTAAATGGGAAATTCGGAATTTATGAAAAGCTTAAATTTTTGTTTTTAAAGCGTTTTAAAAAGAATGAAAAAATGGTGGGCCTTGTTTTCGGTGTTGTCCCTGAATGGCAGAAGAAAGGTATTGACGGGTATATGATCTGGGAAGGGACTCAACATTTGAGAAAGCATACCGATTTTACAATTACAGAACTGCAGTGGATTGGTGATTTTAATCCTAAAATGATTAAGATTGCAGAAGCTCTTGAAACTACAGTTACCCGAAAGTTGGCTACTTATAGATATTTATTTGACAGGAGTAAGGAGTTTGAGAGACATACTGGTCTTTAGAATAAGGATGATGGGAGCTGGAAGAGGGAAGTTAGCATCAACTTTGTTGATTTTTTCTAATCGGGTGTGTAGCCTACGGCTTACTCATTTTATTTTTAAGTGAAATTCTGTATCAGATTAAAAAATAAAAACCCTGCTTTTTACAGCAGGGTTCCTTCATTTTGGTACTTTTATTAGAATAGCTCACCGGCTACTTTTTTAATATTATCACTCTTACCCATTGAGTAGAAGTGCAGAACAGGAACTCCAAAATCCAGCAATTCTTTGCATTGAGCAATGGACCATTCTATTCCGATCTGTTTTACGGCTTCATTATTCTTTGCATTTTCTACCTCATTGATCAGTTCTTCCGGAAGATCTATTTTGAATACCTGTGGCAGGATTTTCAAGTGTTTCTTTGTTGCAATCGGTTTAATTCCCGGAATAATTGGAACCGTGATTCCCATTTCTCTTGCTTTCTGAACGAATTCAATATACTTTTTATTGTCAAAAAACATTTGGGTAACGATATAATCTGCTCCGGCATCTACCTTTTGCTTCAGCCACTTCAGGTCATAATTCATGGAAGGGGCTTCCATATGTTTTTCCGGATATCCGGCAACACCGATGCAGAATTTGTTCAATTCATCACATACCTGTTCTTCGTTATGAAGATATTTTCCTCTTCCCAGATTATTAATCTGATTCACCAAATCCATTGCACTGGCATGTCCTCCCTGAGTAGGTTCAAAATACTGATGTCCTTTCATAGCATCTCCTCTTAAGGCCATTACATTATCAATACCAAGGTACATACAGTCTACCAACAGATATTCTGTTTCTTCCTTGGTAAAACCTCCACAAAGAAGGTGTGGTACTGTATCTACATTGTATTTATGCTGGATTGCAGCACAAATTCCCAGTGTTCCCGGGCGCATTCTTGTGATACGACGCTCCATTAGACCATTTCCTTTGTCCAGATAAATGTATTCTTCTCTGGATGTGGTCACATCAATGAAAGGAGGTTTGAACTCCATCAACGGATCTATATTGGTATAAAGATCTTCAATCCCAATTCCTTTCTGTGGCGGAACAACTTCTAAGGAGAATAAAGTTTTTCCATTTGCATTTTTAATGTGTTCTGTTATCTTCATGTCAATGTTAATCTGCTAAATTTGGTGACAACCATTTTCTCGCTTCCTGGATGCTACAACTTCTTCTTGCTGCATAATCTTCAAGTTGGTCTTCTGTAATTTTTCCTAATCCGAAATATTTGGCATGCGGGCTTCCGAAATAATATCCGGAAACAGATGCTGTAGGGAACATAGCAAGGCTTTCTGTAAGGAAAACGCCTGTATTTTCTTCTACTTTTAAAAGCTCCCAGATGGTTTTCTTTTCCAAATGATCAGGGCAAGCCGGATAACCTGGTGCCGGACGGATTCCTTTATATTTTTCGGCAATCAATTCTTCGTTGCTTAAAGTTTCCTGATTAGCATATCCCCAGTATTCTGTTCGTACTTTTTTATGTAAAAATTCTGCATAGGCTTCTGCAAAACGATCTGCCAGAGCTTTCACCATGATGGAATTGTAATCATCATTGGCTTTTTCATATTCTGCAGACAGTTCATCAGTTCCAAATCCGGTGGTTACACAGAATGCTCCCACATAATCGGTTTTTCCTGAACTTTGAGGAGCGATGAAATCACTTAGCGCCAGATAGTCTTTTCCTTTTGATCTCTGAGCCTGCTGTCTTAGGGTTAAAAACTTCGCCTGCTCATTATTATTTTCATCAAAAATCAAAATATCATCAGATTCATTGGAATTGGCTTTAAAAATTCCGAAAATGGCTTTTGCTGTTAAAAGCTTTTCATCCAGAATTCTCTTTAGAATCACCTGGGCATCTTTGAATAATTCTTTCGCCTGAACGCCTACCACCTCATCTTCCAGGATATTCGGATATTTTCCGTGAAGATCCCAGCTTCTGAAAAACGGAGACCAGTCGATAAAAGGAAGAAGTTCTCTCAGGTCCTGATTTTCGATCACTTTTATTCCTATGGTATTCGGAGTGAAAATTTCTTCGTTTTCCCAATCAATTTTAAAATGATTTTCTCTTGCTTCTTCAATGGAAACATAATCTTTATCTACCTGTCTGTTAAGGAACTTTTCTCTGAAATCAGAGTAGTCATTCTTTAAATCCGAAACATATTCTTTATTTCTGTCGCCCAATAATGAGCTTACTACGTTGACAGCTCTTGAAGCATCATTCACGTGAACGACTGCATTTTTATATTTCAAATCGATTTTCACTGCGGTATGTGCTTTTGAAGTGGTAGCACCACCGATTAATAATGGAAAATCTAAGTTTTGTCTTTCCAATTCTGAAGCGATGTACACCATTTCATCCAAACTTGGGGTAATCAGTCCGCTCAGTCCGATAACGTCTACTTTTTCTTCAATAGCAGTCTGGATAATCTTTTCAGCAGGAACCATTACTCCAAGGTCGACAATTTCATAATTGTTACAGCCCAAAACAACACTTACAATATTTTTACCAATATCATGAACATCACCTTTTACTGTTGCCATTAAGATTTTTCCATTAGCAGGTCTTGATCCGTCTTTTTCTGCTTCAATGAAAGGTTGTAGATAAGCTACCGCTTTTTTCATTACCCTTGCGGACTTCACTACCTGAGGAAGGAACATCTTTCCGCTTCCGAATAAATCTCCTACGACTCCCATTCCGGTCATCAGATTTATTTCGATGACATGAAGTGGTCTTGCAGCCAGTTGTCTTGCTTCTTCTACATCTTCTTCAATGAAACGATCAATTCCTTTTACCAGAGCATAAGTAATTCTTTCCTGCAAAGGATTGTTTCTCCATTCTAAGTCTTCAGTTTTTTCTTTCTTAACTGATTTATGCTTTTCGGAATAATCAAGAAGTCTTTCTGTAGCATCTTCTCGTTTATCCAAAATTACATCTTCTACAAGCTCCAGAAGTTCTTTATTGATTTCATCGTAAACCTCAAGCATTGCCGGATTCACGATACCAATGTTCATTCCTGCCTGAATCGCATGGTAAAGGAATACGGAGTGCATGGCTTCTCTCACTGTATCATTTCCACGGAAAGAGAAAGAAACATTGCTCACTCCTCCACTCACGGATGCATAGGGAAGATTTTGTCTTACCCAGCGCGTAGCTTCAATAAAGTCGATGGCATTTCTTCTGTGCTCATCCATTCCAGTTGCTACCGGAAAAATATTTAAGTCGAAAATGATATCTTCTGCGGGGAAACCAATCTGGTTCACAAGAATATCGTAGGAACGTTTTGAAATTTCAATTCTCCTTTCAAAACTATCAGCCTGCCCTAACTCATCAAACGCCATAACAATGACTGCCGCTCCATATCTTTTAATGGCTTTGGCATGTTTGATAAATTCTTCCTCACCTTCTTTTAAGCTGATAGAATTCACTACACATTTTCCCTGAGCTACCTGAAGACCTGCTTCAAGGATTTCCCATTTGGAAGAGTCTACCATGATTGGGATTCTTGCGATATCCGGTTCAGAGGCAATTAAGTTCAGGAATTTAATCATCGATGCTTTTCCATCGATCAATCCATCATCAAAGTTAACGTCCAGAATCTGGGCACCTCCTTCTACCTGATGGCGGGCAATATCTAAGGCTTCAGAGAATTTCTCTTCTTTAATCAGTCTTAGAAATTTTTTGGAACCGGCAACGTTTGTCCTTTCACCAACGTTGATGAAATTACTCTCCGGCGTTATGATAAGAGGCTCGAGGCCTGATAATCTTAAATACTTCATTTTATTCTTCTAAAATATAGTAGGCATTATTGGCATTCTGTCTCAATAAATCCCTATGCTTACTTAAAGCTGTAATCAGTGGAAATCTTTTGTACGCTAAACCATGTTCTTCAGCAAATTCTTCAATCTCCTCTGTAATTTCATTGTAATACATATAACTGTAATTGGGAAAAAGATGATGGGCTACATGAAAATTGAAATTTCCCAAAACATTTCTTACTAACCAGTTATTTTCTTTTAAATCATTGGTCACCTCAAACTGGTGACGAAGCCAGCTGAATGGAAGACCCTTTTCTTTATTTAATTTTGGAAAAGCATTATCAGGAAGCGGATGCAAAGGCAGTAAAACAAACAATGCAAAAATACTTGCTGATATCACCTGTAAAAACCACGCTCCTACAGCCAATCCTATTGATACTTTAAAGAACATTACAGGAACCACAATCTGATAAAAAAAATAGAACAACTTATAGCTTATCATTTTTACTTTTTCAATGGTGGGTATCTTTCCCTGGGTCTTTAAAATAACTCTTTCCTTGTCAAAGAAGTCCCTGAAGTCTCTTATAAACATCCAGTTGAACAAATACAACGGATAGACTAAAAAGAAAAACTTATCCTGATACTTCTGTACTCCTTTCGCTTTGATCCACGGTACAATTAAAAGCAGCCCACTCTGTTCGATATCCGTGTCCCATCCATCTACGTTAGGATAGGCGTGATGGCTTGCAATATGTCTTTTTTTCCAGATATAGGAATTAGCTCCTATAAAATCAAAAATGTGAAGAACCAACCCGTTCAGTCTTTTACTTTTATAAATGTTGTTATGGGCTGCTTCATGGATTAAGTTTAAATAAATCAAAACCAAAGAAATTCCCATTAAAACGAAGCTCAGAATGTAGATCCAATGCTTTTCGGCATTCAAAAGAGCCAAAAAATATAAACCAATATAGACCAGTGGAAGAAGTACCGCTTTGATCTTAATGTAGATATCTCTGTTCTCAGAAATGTTTTCTACTCTTTGGTTCACTTTCTTTCTCAGTTCATTAAATAATCTGACATCCTCGGAATCTTTTAAGTAAATTGGCTTTTCCATTATATTTAACTTTGTGGTTTACTTAAAGTTAACATTTATAATCCAGCCTTCATCTTTGATTTTAATTTAAAAAATCTATCAAATCACACAAATTTCTTCAATTTCCTTGGCTCATATTTCTCCACCAGGTCTGCAATCGCTTTAATATGCTCAGGTGTTGTACCACAACATCCTCCTATAATATTGATTAATCCTTTCTCAACATATTCTTTGATCTGTCTCGCCATATCTTCCGGAGTTTCGTCATATTTTCCAAAAGCATTCGGTAAACCGGCATTCGGATATGCTGAAACGTAGAATTCTGAATTATGAGCCAGTGTTTCAAGATAAGGAGTCAGCTGATCTGCTCCCAATGCACAGTTGAAACCTACGCTTAGTAAATTCAGATGGGAAACTGAGATCAGAAAAGCTTCTGCGGTCTGTCCGCTCAATGTTCTTCCTGAAGCATCGGTAATGGTTCCTGAAACCATGATTGGAATTTTTATTCCTCTTTCATCCTGCAGTTCATCAATAGCAAATAAAGCAGCTTTTGCATTCAAAGTATCAAAAATGGTTTCTACCAGAAGAATATCTGAACCTCCATCCAGCAAAGCTTCACACTGCTGTTTGTAAGCGACTCTCAATTCTTCAAAAGTGATGGCTCTGTATCCCGGATCATTAACGTCTGGACTTAAACTAGCTGTTCTGTTTGTAGGTCCTATAGATCCCGCTACAAATCTCGGTTTGTCCGGATTTTTCGCAGTATACTCATCACAGGCTTTTCTGGCAATTTTTGCAGACTCATAGTTCAGGTCGTACACCAGATCTTCCATGTGATAATCTGCCATCGCAATGGTAGTTCCTGAGAACGTATTGGTTTCAATGATATCAGCTCCGGCTTCCAGATATTTCTTGTGAACTTCTTCAATCGCCTGAGGCTGTGTCAGAGAAAGCAGGTCATTGTTTCCTTTTACCGGATGTTCCCAGTCTTTAAAACGCTCTCCACGGTAGTCTTCTTCTTCGAATTTGTATCTCTGAAGCATGGTTCCCATGGCTCCGTCAAGAATTAAAATTCTTTCGGATAAAGCTTTATATAATTGTACTGAATTTTTCATTTTAATCTATTTTGGCTAAAACCAGTTGCTAGTTGAATTAATCTAAAGCCTGCTTCAGATCAGCAATAATGTCATCCACATTTTCCAACCCTACTGAACAACGAACCAAACCTGCAGTAATACCTACTTCATTTCTTTCTTCGTCTGACAGTTTGGAGTGTGTAGTAGAAGCCGGATGTGTAACGATCGTTCTTGTATCCCCTAAATTGGCAGACAGTGAACACATTTGGATCTTATCTAAGAAGTTTCTTCCCCCTTCTATTCCACCTTTTATTTCAAAGGCTACAATATTTCCTCCAAGTTTCATCTGCTTTTTGGCAATTTCATAACTCGGATGAGATTTCAGGAATGGATATTTTACCAATTCTACATTAGGATGACTTTCTAAAAACCCGGCTACCTTCAATGCATTCTCACAGTGTTTTTCTACACGGATAGCCAATGTTTCAAGGCTTTTTGATAATACCCATGCATTAAAAGGAGATAATGCAGGTCCTGTATTTCTTGCGAAAAGATAAATTTCTCTGATCAGGTCTTCCTTTCCTACTGCTATTCCACCTAAAACTCTTCCCTGTCCGTCAATCAGTTTCGTTGCTGAGTGTACCACAATATCTGCACCGTATTTGATAGGCTGCTGAAGATAAGGCGTTGCAAAACAGTTATCTACAATAAATATAAGATTATGTTTTTTCGCAATCTGTCCAAAGAATTCAAGGTCAAGAATTTCAATAGCCGGATTGGTAGGCGTTTCAAGGTATAAGATCTTGGTATTAGGTTTAATATATTGCTCTACATTCGCGGCATCTTCTGCTTTGAAATAAGAGGTTTCAATATTCCATTTCGGGAAATATTTGGTAAACAAAGTATGAGTAGATCCGAATACTGACTGGCAGCTTACGATATGATCTCCGGCATTCAGTAATGCAGCAAATGTAGAATAGATGGCTGCCATTCCTGTTGCAAAGGCATATCCTGCTTCTGCTCCTTCCATTTTAGCGATCTTATCTGTAAATTCGGTTACGTTTGGATTAGAGAAACGGCTGTATAAGTTTTTAGGTTTTTCTTCTGCAAAGCTTGCTCTCATATCTTCCGCATCCTGAAATATAAAACTGGAAGTAAGATATAGCGGTGTAGAATGCTCATCAAACTGGCTTCTTTCCGTTTGGGTTCTTATTGCTGATGTTTCAAAATTTTCCATATAGTTTTAATTTGTCAATTCAGCAGGGTAACCATTAGATTCTTCGCTATGCTCAGAATGACAATTGCAGTAATGGTTACACTGCCAGATTGGTAGATTGTTACATTAATTTATTTCGTTTCACTTACTCTTAAAATATCCCCGAATACACCTCTTGCTGTAACCTGTGCACCAGCTCCGGCTCCCATAATCACGATTGGATTCTCTCCATAACTTTCTGTGTAGATTTCAAAGATTGAGTCTGAGCCTTTCAGCTGTCCTAGTGCGGAAGTTGCAGGAACAGAAATCAGTTTCACATCCAGCTCGCCTTTATCTTTCTGTAAGTCACCGTGTAGATCACCTACATATCTCAATACATGTCCGGGCTCCTGATTTTCTTTTATTTTCTGGTATTCTTCGTCCAGCTCTTCCAGTCTTGAAAGAAATTCTGATTTTGAAACTTCAAGTAAGCTTTCCGGAACAAGATTTTGAATATTGATATCTCCGAATTCGTTGATAAGGTCTAATTCTCTTGCCAGAATTAATAATTTTCTTGCTACATCATTTCCTGATAAATCTTCTCTCGGATCCGGTTCTGTATATCCTTTTTCCAAAGCTTCGTTGATGATGGTTGAGAATTTATCGTTCCTCAAAGAAAAATTATTGAAAACATAGCTCAATGTTCCGGAGAACACTCCTTTGATTCTTGTGATATTTTCTCCTGAAAGGTGTAATAATTTGATGGTATCAATTAACGGTAATCCTGCTCCCACATTGGTTTCATACAAATAACGTCTGTTGTTTTTACTCAACGTATATCTTAGTTTTCTGTATTCTTCTATTGGAAGGGTATTGAAAATCTTGTTGGAAGACACCAGATCGAATCCGTTTTCTGCCAAAGCATGATAATTTTTCACAAAATCTTTGCTTGCAGTATTATCCACAACGATCAGATTTTCCAGTTGGTTTTCATTAGAGAAGTTGATTAGTTCTTCTACATTCGATGGATGTTCTGCTGTTAAAACCTCATCACTCCAATTGGCGTCGAAACCTTTTTTGTTGAAAGCAATTTTCTTAGAGTTGGCTACTGCAACTACTTTAAGGTCTATTTTTTTTCGTTTTTTAATTTCTTCTGCAGATTCCAAAACCTGTTGTATCAATGTCTTTCCTACATTTCCGTGACCAATGATGGCCAGATGAACGGTCTTCGGCTTTTTGAAAATTTCAGATTCTATGATGTTTCTTGTTTTTTCATCCTGTGAAGATGTTACTACGATGTTCACTCTGTTTTCTCCTGCTACCTGATTCAAAAGCAATGGGAAAACATTATTTCGTGCCAGTTCTGCAAAGACTTTATTGAAATCTTCTGCAACAAAACCAATCACAGAAACATTATTGATACTATAAATTTGGGAAACTTTTCCAGATTTTCTTTCTGCTTCAAATTCATCAATAAGACAAGCAACCGCTTTCTCTGCATCATTTTCATGAACCAGAATAGAAATTCCGTTTTCTATAGCCTGTTGAGAAATTACGCCAACACTGATGCGTGCTAAAGTAAGCGCTTTAAAAATACGTCCGTCAATCCCGATTTCTCCAAGGAAATCCTCTCCTTCAAATTTGACGATTGATCTGTTCTTTAAAAATTTTATTTCGTTAGCATTTTTCATTACTTCTGTAAAATGTTTTTTATGATATTATTTAATTGTTGATATTCCATTAGGAAGGCATCATGCCCGTGTATAGATTGGATCTCGTGATAAGAAACATCCTTATTTTTCTCTTTTAAGTTTTCAAAACACATTCGGATTTCTGAAGCCGGGAAGAATAAGTCTGTATCTACGGAGATCATGTGCATTCGTGCCTGTATGTTCTCCAGTGCTTCTTCAGCAACGTTGATATTCATTAAGAGGTGGTTCATCAGCTTGTAACTTTTTAAACTAAACCTTTCGTTTAGTGCATTACCATGATAAACCAACCAGTCTTCTGATTCCAGGCGTTTTTTTTCCTGGTTATATTGGTTTTGAAATCTGTCATTGAGTGACTGTGGCGTTCTGTAACACAACATGGCATGAATTCTCGCTTTCTGTAATGGTTCTTCTTTATCATTCAATAAAAATTTCTGAACCAGACATTGTGCATGAAGCCAATCGTGTGTTCTGTAATCACAGGCAATAGGAATAAATATTTCTGTGAGATCCGGCTGCTTGGCAAGCATTTCCCAGGCAATCCCTCCTCCCAGAGAACCTCCGATAATGGCATATAAATTTTTGATATGTAAAGCTTCAAGCCCTTTCAGAAATATCGCTGCGATATCTGAAGGTGTGAAGTCTTCATTATCTTCAATTAAAAAATCGTCGTATCCGTTTCCTGGTATATTGAAGCACAGAACAGTATATTGATCAGTATCAACAATCTGATTTTCTCCTACCAGCTGTTTCCACCAACCTTTTTCTCCGGATACATTTGAATTTCCGGTAAGAGCATGGTTGATTAAAATGATTGGAGCTGTAAACAGATCTTTCCCAAAAAGCTGATAGCTTAATGAGATATAGTATTCCTTTTGGGAATAAGTTTGATACGTAAGATTAATATAGTTTAGTTCTGTTTTCAATTCTATTAAATTTTAATACAATTGAAAATGCCACAGGAAATGGCTGAAAAGAACTTCAGTAAGTTATCTGTCCAAAATTATTTGGTAGAACGTAGCACCTTCTTTGCTTGCACAAAGGGTTGCTAAGGTTTCATAGGGTCTAATCCCTCAACCTTTCTTGATAACATTTTCAATATTTGAATGAACGAATGATGCAAAGGTAGTTCTTTTCTTTTAATTTCAAAAAAAAATTATTTTAATATTTAAAAAAGCCTTTAAATACAAGTATTTCAAGACAATATTAATAATTATTCAGATGAAAAAAATTGGAATTACTTCTCAAAAAAACTAACTTCGTATGGAAAAATGATGAGATATGACCGCCGAAAAAGATAGATTACAAGATACCAAATGGAAAAACTGGGGACCTTATGTAAGCAACCGGCAGTGGGGAAATGTACGCGAAGATTATAGCCCGAACGGGAATGCCTGGAATTTTACCAATCATAATAATGCAGAAAGCTATGCCTACCGATGGGGTGAAGAAGGTATTGCCGGAATTTCTGATGTAAAACAGCTTTTATGTTTTGCTTTTTCGTTTTGGAACAAGAAAGACAAAATGGTAAAGGAAAGATTCTTTGGATTGAGCAACCCTCAGGGAAATCATGGGGAAGACATCAAAGAAATCTTTTATTATCTGGATAATACACCTACTCATAGTTATATGAAAATGGTGTATAAATATCCAATTAATGAATTTCCTTACGATGACCTTGTTGCAGAAAACGGGAGACGCAGTAAAAAGGAACCGGAATATGAGATTTTCGATACAGGAATTTTCGATAATGATGAATATTTTGATATTTTCATAGAATACTGTAAAGCCGATCACAATGATATTCTTGCCAGAGTAACGGTCTGTAACCGAAGTCAGCATAAAGCACCTATTATGGTAGCGCCTACTGTTTGGTTCAGAAACAACTGGAAATGGGGATACAACACCTATAAAGCAGAAATCAATGCTTCTCATGACGGAAGTATCAACATTGGCCATGACAGTATTTCGATTAAAAAACTTTATTCCCGAAATACCAATACACAAAGCGTATTTTGTGATAACGAAACCAATAATTCTAAGCTTTACGGAGCTCCTGCAGCTGAAAACACTTATTTCAAAGATGGAATCAATAATTTTATTATCCATCAAACGAATACGGTAAATCCTGAAAAAAAGGGAACAAAAGCTTCTTTTCTGATCGATGAAATGATTGAAGCCGGGGAATCCAAAGTTTTTGAATTCAGATTATGTCCGGATGAAGCTGATGAACCTTTTGAAAATTTTGATGAAATATTCAATATACGAGAGGCTGAAGCTGAAGAGTTTTATAAAGAAATTCAGAATGACACTGTCAACGAAGATGAAAGAAATGTGCAGAGACAGGCTTTTGCCGGACTTCTCTGGAACAAACAGTTCTACCATTACAATATCGGAAAATGGCTGAAAGGTGATCCCAACTTTGAAGCCCCAAGAAATTTCAACGACTATGTAAGAAATACAGAATGGAATCATCTCCACAATAAGGATATTATTTCCATGCCCGATAAATGGGAGTATCCATGGTATGCTACGTGGGATCTGGCATTTCACTGTGTTCCTTTTTCGATCATCGATGCAGAATTTGCCAAGGGACAGCTTTTGCTCCTTACTAAGGAATGGTACATGCATCCCAACGGACAGCTTCCAGCCTATGAATGGAATATGAGTGATGTAAATCCGCCAGTACACGCCTGGTCATGCTTCCGTGTTTTCAAAATTGATGAAAAAACTAATGGAAAGCCAGATTTACTATTTTTAGAGAAAGTATTCCAGAAACTGCTTCTTAATTTCACGTGGTGGGTGAACCGAAAGGATAAGAACGGGAAAAATATCTTTGGCGGAGGGTTTCTTGGTCTCGACAATATCGGAGCCTTTGACCGGAATATGGAATTAAAGGACGGTCAGCATCTTGAACAGGCAGACGGAACAAGCTGGATGGCCATGTACGCACTGAATATGATGCGTATTGCAATGGAGCTTGCCCAATACTATCAGGTATATGAAGATATGGCCATCAAGTTTTTTGAGCATTATCTTTATATTGCCGAAGCTATGGAAAATCTGGGCGAAGGCACAAAAGGACTTTGGAATGAAGAAGACGGATTTTTCTATGATGTACTACAGCTTGGAAATGGAGACAGTGTTTCTTTAAAATTAAGAAGTATTGTCGGTTTGATTCCTATGTTTGCCGTTGAGATTGTTGACCACCGTTTACTGGAAAAGATGCCGAATTTCAGAACCCGAATGGAATGGATCTTAAAGAACAAGCCGGAATTGACCAAACTTGTTTCTCACTGGGACGAGGAAGGACAAGGCCGAAAACACCTGATGAGCATCCTCCGAAAAAACAGACTAACAAAGGTTCTGACCAGAATGCTTGATGAAAATGAGTTCCTGAGTTCTTACGGAATCCGTGCCATGTCTAAAGTATATGAAGAAAATCCTTTTGTATTTTCTGTACATGGATCTGAAAATATGGTGTACTACACTCCTGCAGAAAGTGACAGCCGAATGTTTGGCGGAAACAGCAACTGGCGTGGGCCTATCTGGTTTCCCATTAACTTTTTGATTGTGGAAAGTCTGCAGCGCTTCCATTATTACTATGGAAACAGCCTGAAAGTAGAACTTCCAACGGGAAGCGGTGATAAAAGGAATCTTGATGAAGTCGCTCAGAATATCAGCAAAAGACTTTGCTCTCTATTTTTAAAGGATGAACATGGACAAAGAGCTTTCAACGGAGGTAATCCAAAGTTCAATTATGATGAACATTTCAGAGATTATATTACGTTTTTTGAATATTTCCATGGAGATAACGGCCGTGGTGTAGGAGCTTCCCACCAAACGGGATGGACAGCTACAGTAGCAAAACTGATAAAACCAAGACTTACCTTTTAATAAGCAATGAGTAATTGGTAATGAGTAATAAAAAAGCCGGATGAATCATCCGGCTTTTTCTATTTTTAAATAAGAGATTATATTTTTTCTCCGTTTACATAGACTTCGTAACCGATTTCTACATTGGGTTCTAACGTTTTGGATACAGAACAGTATTTCTCAAACGAAAGTTCTGCAGCCTTTAATGCTTTTTTGGGATCAATTTCTCCTTCCAGAAGGAATTTAACGTTAATCGACTTAAAAGGTTTTGCATCTTCTACCTGTACTCTCTCTCCTTCTACTTCTGCCTGAAAGCTCCTGATATCCTGGCGCTGCTTCTTCAGAATAGAAACCACATCAATTCCGCTGCAGCCTGCTACTGCCATTAGTACACTTTCCATTGGAGAAACTCCTTTTGCTCCCGGCTGGGAAGTATTATCCAAAAGAATGGAATTCCCTTGTGCATTTGTACATTCAAATAAAAAGTCGTCGTTTATTCTGTTAAGTGTAATTTTCATTGCTTATTTGCTTATTGCTTTTACAAAGTTATAAAATTCCTCTTGCTTTTATCTCCAGATATTTATTGATAACATCGATATTCAAATTTTCAGGAAGTGTATATACCGTATAAATTCCATATTTACGGAGCTCCTGAATAATCAGTTTCTTTTCAAATTCAAATTTTTCAGCAATAATCTCATCATAAATTTCCTGCATATTTTCAGGATTTTTGTTGATCAGCGTCTGGAGTTCTGAGTTTTTGAAGAATACAATGACCAATAAATGGTTTTTAGCAATTCCGCGAAGATATTTTAACTGTCGGTTAAGTCCATCCAGCGTTTCAAAGTTGGTAAAAAGCAGAATTAAACTTCTTTGGTTAATGGAATATTTTACATCCTGATACAAACGGTTGAAGTCGCTTTCAAAGAAATCTGTTTTAATATTATAAAGTGCTTCTGAGATTTTCTTCAGTTGTCCGGATTTATTATCGGCAGCAATTTTATTTTCAGCTTTCTTGGAAAAAGTCATCATTCCGGCTCTGTCTCCTTTTCTCAAAATGATATGAGAGAGTGCCATCGTAGCATTGATAGAATAATCCAGCAAACTTAACCCATTGAAAGGCATTTTCATGGTTCTTCCTTTATCAATCAGCATAAAAATACGTTGTGATTTTTCATCCTGAAACTGGTTTACCATGAGACGGTTCGTCTTGGAAGTTGCTTTCCAGTTGATCGTTCTGATATCATCTCCAGGTACATATTCTTTGATTTGCTCAAATTCCATAGTGTGTCCCAGTTTTCTGACTTTCTTGATTCCGCCTAATAAAAATTCACTCTGAATGGCCATCAACTCGTATTTTCTGAGATGAATAAAAGAGGGATAAGCAGGCAACATCGCATCTTTCTGGAAGATAAATCTTTTTGAGATGAATCCCAATGGTGATGATGCATACACATTCAACCCTCCGAAATGATATTCTCCTCTTTCTTTAGGTTCCAATGAATATTGAAAAAATGTGTTTGCTCCGGAAGCAATTTGTTTTTCAATCAAAAAATCTCTTTTCTGAAACTGGAACGGAATTTCATCAATAATCTTAGTATGTATGGTAAAACTATAATTATTATTAATATCGATTTTTACAAAATTCTCATCTCCGTTGGACAATTTTTCCGGCAGAATCCTTTGAGCCTGCAATGCATTCTTTTGATTAAAAAGCAACAGAAAATCTACCATTGCCGCCAGAAAGCAAATCAGGAGTGCAATATGGGCTACCCATATCAGCACCGGAAAGAAAAATGCCAGAACATACACTATCCCCACTCCGATGAGTGTAAAAAAGAAACGTGTATTGATGTATAAGTTTTTCATTGGTTAGGGATTAGGATTTAGGATAAAGGGATTAGGCAGTTTGCCCATCCACTTCTCTCTACTACCTATCTTGGAATTTCTATTCCTTCCAAAATCTGGCGGATAATTTCATCTGCAGTAAGACCTTCCATTTCTCTTTCCGGAGATACAATGACTCTGTGTCTTAAAACAGCGTAGCTTGCTTCTTTAATATCTTCAGGAGTTACAAAGTCTCTTCCTTTTATAGCAGCAAAGGCTTTCGATGCCGTAAGAAGTGCCAGTGAAGCTCTCGGAGAAGCACCCAGATATAAGAATTGATTTTCTCTGGTATTGATAATTATTTTAGCAATATATTCCATCAGCTGATTTTCCACAATGATTTCTTTTACCAGATTCTGGTAGTTTTTCAACTGTTCAGCGGTGATAACACGGTTGATTCCTTCTGTCTTATCCTCTTTTTTGCTTTCGTGCTGATTTCTAATGATCGCTATTTCCTGCTCAAGGTTAGGATATCCTACATTGATTTTGAATAGAAAACGGTCTAACTGAGCTTCCGGAAGTCGGTATGTTCCCTCATGTTCAATCGGGTTTTGTGTAGCGATGACAAGGAAAGGTTCGTCCATTGTATAACGCGTGCCATCCATTGTGATCTGTCTTTCTTCCATTACTTCAAATAATGCTGACTGTGTTTTGGCAGGCGATCTGTTGATCTCATCAATCAGAATGAAATTAGAGAAGATAGGTCCTTTCTTAAATTCAAACTCTGAGTTTTTCACATTAAATACGGAAGTTCCCAAAATATCGGAAGGCATCAGATCCGGAGTAAACTGAATTCTGCTAAACCCTACATCAATGGTTTTGGCTAATAATTTTGCCGTAATTGTTTTCGCTACTCCCGGCACTCCTTCAATAAGTACGTGTCCGTTTGAAAGTAATGCAGCCAAAAGATGTTCAATCATTTTCTCCTGCCCTACAATTACTTTTCCTATCTCAGATTTTACTTTCTCTAAACTAGCACGAAGTTCAATCATATCAATTCTCGACTGAAACTGCTCTTCCTGTTTATTAAGATTAATAGCACTTTGGTTTTCTATATTGGGGTTATCAAAGTTTTCCATAATAAAATTAATTTATCATTCTTACCCGATAATGTATAATTATATCCCTTCCTGTGAATAGTGATTATAACATTAATCGGCTTTATATCATTAGGTTATTCTATTGTTATATTATTTAAGTATTTCATCAAGGAGCTTATTGATTCTTGCAAGATCTTCCTTCATTACACTGGCATAAGGATCCTGAGCTTTTTTGATAAGTACTATTGCTTCACTGATCATTTCTATAGTTTTCCCGGTTTTCAGATGTAATTTTTTTGCAAACTCTTCATCTAAATTCTGAGTATCTATCAACAGATCTATTCTCACTTTATTCAGAAAATACTGTGCCTTCTTGGCCATCATATCATGAAAATCGCCTTCCTGAAGATACAGATTTCCAATGCTTTTCACAAAATCCAAGGAAGTATTTCTTAATGGCTCTTCTACAGGAACTATCCTCTGTTTCCTTTTTGCATTAAAGAAGATAAAAAGAATAAGTCCTCCTAAAAATACCCACCATGCATATTTTAAAGGTGGATTCGACAATATAAATCTCATGAAAAAGCGTGATTCAGAACTTTTGTTGGATACAAACCAAAGGGTTTCTCTATCCTGAAGATATGAAAACACATCCTGTGCATATTTTACATTGCCGGGTTTCAGAAGATAATAATTGGTCAGGAAAAGAGGTTCGGTATGGGCATAGATGTGTCCTTTACCAAACTTCACTTTAATAAAATTGGCCTGATCTGTATTCTTTTTCTCAACTGTTTTCCCCAGTACTTCCACTTTAGGTTTAATGAATGAAAATCCTCTACCCGATGGAAATTTATCTAATTTAATAAAATCATTCTGAAATTTTTTATCGGTAAGTTTCAGTACATTTTCTTCTTCAAAAGAGATTTCAGAATCGTAGTATCCAATACTGTCTGAAATTTCTTTAGGCATACGGGTTACCATCAGAAATGCATCTGAGCCTTCAGATACCTGAGACAGAATTTTTTTCCATGACTCACCGTCAAGGTTATTTTCAATGACTACAATATTGTGAGCTTCTTTTTTGTGTTGGCTGTAATATTCGTAGGGTATCTGCTCAATCTTCTTCAGGTTATTTTTAAAAAGATGTTTAGCTTCATTATTAAAAACAAATAATCCGAACGGAGACTTCTCATTGATATCAAAATTCTTCCGCCAGTCTGTCGTTTCTTTTTTGTTAACTTCAAGCAATGCCAGAATAACCATCACAATGATGAAAATTGCAGCATATGTTTTGAAAGTTTTATTCATGGTTACTATTGTTATGGTTTAAATGCCTGATATTGATTTTTAAATTTCTGATAGCTTTCTTCTTCAATACTGAATTCTCCATACCAGACATAATCAAAGATATAAGACAGATTAGAGAAGTCTTCCTTCAGATAGGGAGCTTTTATCTCTGTGGTATAATCCTTATTTGTTTTTTCCGGATTCCAGTTGATCAGTTTTTTGTCACTCAGTTTTTTAAGAACAAACAGGAATTGGTAACGAACTGCGGAACGGTAATCTCCTGCATGTTCAAACTTCGCAATACTTTCAGGGAAATTGATTTCATGGATGTTCTCATGAAGTTCCTGAACATTAAGATCCAGTTTTTTATTCTTTTTACCAAAAATAAAATTCCCGTCTTTTCCCATGATGTATTTTATAATGAAATACAAAAGAAAACCTACCAAGATAATGGCAAACAGACGAATAAGAACAGTAGTAAGCTCTGCCGACTTAGTGAATGCTGTTTCGCCAAAAATACGCTGTATAATCTGATTGATTTTTCGCATCAGCTTTTGAAAGAAAGATTCTCTCGGCTTTGATACGGAATAGTCAAATTCATTTCCTTTATATCTTGACGGAATATTTTCTTTGAATGTTTTCGGATACACCTCATTCTCCGATACCGGATTCTTCATCAGCACAGAATCTGCCCGCAGCATATTTCTGTAATGTCCGGTGGTGTACAATGAATCTACCAGATCATCGGAAGCAGAATTATCGTCCTGAGCTTTAACCAGCCCAAGAGAGAAAAAAAGCAGTATGAAAAAAAGAATTTTATTCATTGATTCCAATCGTGTCTATTTCTGCCAATTCAACTTTCTGGTGAAGATCTGTTCTGCTGTCATAATACATCAGCCCTGCATTTACATACATTAGGTTTGAAAGAAAAAATGAAAGAAGCATCGAAACTCCATAAAATACAAAAAACAGGATTCCCGCAGCTCCGGTAAAAGGATTCTGCTCAAAATTTCCGTCCGGTGTAGAGGTAAGAAGCGATCCGTAAAAGAACATCATCGGGATAAATGTGAACATAGAGGTTGCAATGTAGATAATAATAAACATCACAAATGCAGATCCCCAATATTTCCAGTAGGGTGATTTCTCACTTCCATTCGGGTAAGAAAACTGAGAACGTAAAGCATAACTCAAGCTTCCCCAGAAACCTCTGTCCGAATTAAAATAATCATACATCAGAAAGGTAGTAAAATTAAATATCGTTGGGTAAAGAAGCAGGATAAGAAAGAACCCGATAATAATAAGAACCAGGATATATGAAAAACCTACTACAAATAAAATTGCAGGAGTAACGATAAAGATCATCCCAAGGCACAGTTTTCCGATTCTTCCGGCATTGTTCTTAAAATCACTCAGAATTTCATCAGCCTTTATCTTTTCTGCACCCTGTGCAATTCTTTTTAGATAAAAAACAGGATACAGATAATTGACAATCATAAGAATCATGAAAAGCAGAAAAGTCAGCAACCCCACAGTAATCAACATTCCTGAATTTTCAGAAAAATACTGTTCAAAATAATACGTTTCACCTCCAAGATTGGATCCGAATATTTGCGAAAAAAGTTCTTTATACCCGAAAATGACAACGGTTACCATTAAGATCAAAAGCAAGCCATTGATCAGAATATAGTTTTTAAAATAATTCTTTCCGTATAATTTGAAAAAATTGAAACTATCGCTGATAAAAGTTCCAAAGTCTCTTTTTTTATAAAATTGTATCATGGATGTGTTGATTAGTTTTTTTGTAGACAATAGACGGATATACAAAATAGTAAAATCCTATGATGGCCAGTGAACCCAAAATAATGATCAGATTCAAAATTAAAGGCATCTTCAATGCATGTCTGGTGACATACCCTTCTATAATCCCTGCACAAATGGTGAAAGGAATAGTACTTAAAAATATTTTAAATGAATCTTTAAATCCTTTTTTAAACGAGTTAAATCTTGAAAATGTTCTCGGAAATAAAATAGAAGCTCCCAGAATCAATCCGCACATCGCTTCTACCACCATCGCAAAAATTTCAAAAACTCCGTGAAGCCAGATTCCTCTTGCACTGTCTTTCAAAGCTCCATAATCATAGAAAAAATATTGAAAAGCACCCAGCATCACACTGTTGGAAAGCAAAGCGAATAGTGTTCCCACTCCTCCGGCAATGCCGTAAATATACAACTTCGCTCCTACCTGAATATTATTAAAAATAATCCCAATGGTACTTCCCCAGGTGCTTCCACTCTGATAAACCCCTACAGCATTATTATTTTTAATATTTTCAACGGTTTCATTCACATACCCTTCACCCAGAATAATATTCACAAAACTTTTATCATAAATGGCAGAAAGCACTCCTATTGACGTAAATAAAATAAAAAAAAGAAAAGCATACATCAGATATCTACGATAATGATACATCAGCAGTGGAACTTCGGTTTTGAAAAAATAAACCAGCCTGTTCTCCTCTACTCTTTTTGTTTTATAAATTTTCTGAAAAATCTGAGCAGATAAATGGTTCAGATAAACGGTAGTATTGCTTTTGGGGTAATAAGTCTGGGCAAAAGAAAGATCATTGATCAGGTTTATATACAGTGAAGACAGGTCATCAGGATTTTTTTTAATTTTCCCTTGAATAACCTGTTCGATTCCCAACCATTTTTCTTTATTTTGTTTAATGAAATAAACTTCTCTCATAATTATTAAGGCTAAAATAATAAAAAATATGTCTCAAATTGCGATAAATACCTCACAAAATGTAAATATTAATTTTAATATTGCTGGTGTAGGAGAAAGGATGCTTGCCTTTATTATTGATCTTCTGATCAGGATTGCTTACGTGGTAATTATCCTGTATCTGTTCTTCAATATATTTGATTTGGGATATCTTTTAGATGGCCTTGACAGCTGGTCAATACGCGCTGTATATCTTGTGCTTACGTTTCCTATCTATATTTACCCCCTTGTATTGGAAAGTTTAATGGAAGGCCAGACACCAGGTAAAAAGCTAATGAAAATCAAAGTGGTAAAGATTGACGGTTATCAGGCAAGTTTTGCAGATTATATGATCCGTTGGGTTTTCAGGATTGTTGATGTATCATTCGCCGGAGTTATAGGACTTATCTCTATGATTGTTTCTAAAAACAACCAGCGTTTAGGTGACATTGCTTCCGGAACAGCTATTATTTCCTTGAAAAACAATATCAATATCTCACATACCATTCTGGAGAATATCCACGAAAATTATATCCCTTCTTTCCCTCAGGTGATTGCCTTGAGTGATAATGACATGAGAATTATCAAAGACAATTACACCAAAGCCTTGAAAGTAGATGACCGCCAGATCATCAGTAAGCTGTCTGAGAAAATTAAAAGCATTCTGAAGCTGGAAATAGACCCTACAAAAATGACAGAAAGACAGTTTATAGGTGTAATCATCAAAGATTATAATTATTATACAGGGAAAGATAATTAGTGAGTACGAACAATAATTTTTTATCTTCTAATAAAGAATAATCAAATTTTTCCTTAGAATATATTTTGTACAGGAAATGCTGCAGGAATAATTTCCCTGCTTTTTTGATTATATAAAGAAGTCTTTGTTCGAGAATTTCATATTTTTTTTGTTTCGCAGACAAAAGAAGACACAACAATCCTTCTGTATACATTTCTTTTTCAGAGTCTTTGGATATTATGATTTTTGCTTCATAAAAAAGAATAAAATGAATATGAAATTCAATTAAATGATCATTTACATTTTTAAAGCTTATATACTCAGTACTATATCCCAGTTTCAATAAAATTTTACAGCAAATGTTAAATTCATAAAAAGTGATATGTCTATCACGAATACAATTTTCAATATAACTTATGAGATAATTGAAGAGTAAATTTAGACATTCCAAATGAGCAAATTTCCTGTAATAATTTTCCCCCACATTGCTGTTCCTATGTCTGATCAAAAAATAGTTGATTAAACCTAATATCTGATCAATACTCGGTTCGTCTTGTCCAAGGCCAGCAAGTGTCATTTTGTAAATCTGATCATCCACATCTTCTAAAATTTCGTCACTGTTAATGTGTAAACATCCTTCCTGATGCAAAAAAGCGATTAGCCAGCCAAATCCTGTAACCCCATTTTCAAAACTATAATCGTCACAAGAAAATATATTTTCAGTAATGAAGTCCAGCAAAGCCATCCCTTTTTTATGACAAGCTTCATTTTTATTTAAGAATAGGCGGAGAGCTTCTCCTGATAAGCCATTGAGCAAACCAGCATTCATTGTATAAGATAAATTTCTTTAGTAATTGTAAGAGGCCATGTATTATAGCTTTCTTTAATCTTTATAATAGTATCAGTATCCTGTAAAGAAAATTTCTCTTTATTCAGTTCTAAAATCATAACATCCAACACTTTTTTAAAAGCTTCCGTAAAAAGCTGGTCTACTATATAAACTTTAGTAAATTGTATTTCTGTATAAGTTTCATCTTTTAATAGAGTATCGATCTCTTTTACTAAACTTTCAGGAACTATTATAGAATTGAAGATTTCAATAATGCTCTGATTTTCTTTGGTGAAAAAATACTTATCAAAATATTTATTTCCAATATCTTCCGTAAAACAAAATGTAAAATTCTTTAATTCTAATCTTTGACGATCAAGCTCTTCTCTTCTTTTTTTTATCAGTTGCACAATGGGAAAACTACAGTTTGTATCGGGGATAAAATGTAAATTTTCATCATACCATGGAGCATAATTTACGTAATCCCGCTTATAGAAAAATTGTTTTTTATCTTCATGATCTCCAGCATAATGAAGGATTGGATTGATCTCCCAATATTCAATAGGAGATGTGGGCCATGAAAAATTCATTTCTTCATGTAACCGGACTTCTTTATTAAAAAACCATAGATTCCATAGTACAGCCCACATATCCGCATACCAGGCATGGATTTCTTTTGGCAGATAATCCGGAAGATTTATTTTTTTCTGCTTTTCATTTATATTATACTCAGTAAGTAAATTAAAAATATTTTCAGAATCTTCCTCCACCTTATCCCAGAATTCAAAGGACATATCATGTAAAACATATTGGGCTCCACCCACATGATCATCATTTCTCAAGACTATCTCTACTGAAATTCCTACAAGCTCAGCCATTTTATACAGAAGATTCGTATCAGCCCTTAAGCTGATATATTGACAGTTCAGATAAGAGCTTGTATCGGAAACATAATTCATCGCATTATGTGTATCGATAACAGGAATTCTGCTTAACAGAATATCAGAATCATGATAAAAAATACACTGTTTTTCCAGAAATGGAAATTGTTTCCAATGCTTTTTCAGCAAATGCGGCCTTATGGAAGAAAGGTATTTTTTTCTTTTCCTCGTATCCGGGTAAAGGAAAAAAAGAGCAAAATCATGATTATTATGAATGAACACCTTGAAATCAGACTTTAATCCTATTTTAGGGTGATAACCAATCACAATATGAATTCTTTCTTTTAAAATTCCTAAGGAACGAAAGTTTCTCAGTTGTATTTCCAGCTGCCATATAAAGTAAGTGTCATCTGGTTGCGCTGAAAGGAATATCATTTTTTGGGTATTTAGCGACCTTATCTAACTTCATCGGATTATATTAAGTTCCAACTGATACTGTTTCTTCAAAATAAAATCTGATTGAATTATATTATTTATAACTGAAAGAAAACTATTGTAATAAGTCAATCTCTATAATATTATTATCCTTTACAAGCATCCTCTTGCGCTCAGATTCTAAATTTTTAATTATTTGTGAAGGAGTAACTATATTTCCGGATCTGTCAGTATAACTCACCATTTTCCCTTCATTAAATAGCTGTTTTAAATCTTTTACAGGATCTTGTCTGTATTCTTTAAATAACTTCACATATTTCTTTTGATTAATTTCGATTTCTTTTTTCGATTGATCAATATTAGGATAAACTGTATTTTTAGATAATGACCTCACACCCTTCAATACAAAATAATGGCTTTTCGTCTCATCTTCAATTTTCAAAATTAATCCAGGTAATCCATGAAATTTATAAGGTCCATCTTGAATTGGGATTTCAGTGGTAAACCAAGCTATCCATTTTCTTCCCGCAAAATCCAGGCTGGCCTTTTGGACATTAAAACCGTTTATTTTATCCTTCTCTTTATGTATTTTCCAATTTTGCTGCCTTTCGTCTAAAACTTTATATTTTTCTAGATAGAACTTTGTAGAAATAAAAATTTTATAATCAGGATAATTTTTGCATACACGCTCATTAATTTTTCCTTCAGCAGGCATTGTCATTTTTCCCAGTTTTGCATCAGCAATCATAGTTGAATCATTTACATAAGCACTACTGCTATAATAGATAGACCCTTTTGACCCAATATCCAGATACATGGTTTCAGATTTTATTTCTGAGTGTTTTGTTAAATCGGAAACAAACTGATAGTCATATATAAATCTCTTATTTTGAGCATTAATATTTAAAATGATAAGGAGAAAAAACAGAATATTTTTCATTTATTTAGAATTTTACAAAGAAAAGGGGAAATCAGGTCATTTCCCCTTTCCCTATTTATCAAATTAACATGGAACTGGCCAGGCTCCTTCAACACATGCTGGTATAGCATTATTTACACATGTACTACAACCATTACGGTTACAGCACATGTAACTGCTTCCGTCATTGTATTGAGGAGATGTTGGGACAGATCCTCCAAAAACATTTTTCAATTCTGTTCTGGATAATGGTTTTGCAACATCCAGATGCACCTTTTGTAATTTAATTTTTTTCATAATAATTTTTTTAAAAAATTGTTTTGTGTGTTTTTACCATTTCAAATATATCAAACAAGGATGAAATAAGCCTATGGTTTTTATGTGAATTTTATGTGATTTCAGCCCATAAAAACTAATTATAATTATTACATAATACTTTATTGTAATAAAACCAAACGTTCCATGAGCTATAAAAAAAAGATATTGGTATGACTGTTTTTTATATCTATCTAATCGGTAAAATATTATATTTGTATCAACAAAAAAAACACACAAATGATCAAAAACAAACTTATCAAAGTCCGAAAGGACAAAGAATACACGCAGGAAAACATGGCCAAAATACTGCATATGACACAATCACAATACCACAGAAGAGAAAAGGGAGAAATTAAGATTTCAGATGAAGAATGGGAGCGTATGGCAAAAGTTTTGAATACATCTATAGAAGATATAAAAGAGGATGATCCAGCTAATATTCATCAGGTGAATAATTATGACAATATTTCTGGTAATTATTCCGCTAGCAACAATTACTTTTATAACATTCCGGAATATCTTTTCCAAAATCAGCAGGAATATATTACCCTTCTGAAAAAAGAAATTCAGGAACTTACAAAACGTATAAAAATATTGGAAAAACAATAATAACAAATTTTTACTGCAATGAATTTTGAAAATAATAAATCCGGAAACGGCGGAGTTCTTACCTTAAATAATGAAATAAAGGAAGTAGGAAGGCTTACGTATACAATTTTTCCTGAAGATCATAAATTCATTATCTCTTTTGTACTGGTACATCCTGAATTTGAAGGAAGAGGAATGGGAAAATATTTAGTAGAAGAAGCCATTAAATTTGCCAGAGAAAATAATTGGAAAGTATACCCGCACTGTTCTTATGCAAAATCTGTGATGATGAGAATGAGTGATGTGGACGATATATTTCTAAAGAATTAAAACATCATTCACCAGAATATCTTCAATATCATCCGGATAATCCACTTTCAGATGATGGTCAGAAGCTACCCATTCCATTATTTCCTGAAGATTTAATACCTTGGAATTGGGAATTCCCATTTTGTCCAGGGCACATGCATTACATTCCTGTTCGTATTGATTATGAATGGGAATTACAAACAATTTTTTATCCATAAACAATGCTTCTGCAGGACTTTCAAAACCTGCATTGCATAAAATTCCATCACAGCCTTCAAAGTATTTCAGATACTGCATTTCATCAATAGGAAATACTTCCACATTTTTTACTTTAACCTGTACTTTGCTGTATTTTGAAAACACTTTCCATTCTACAGGAATTTTTCTTAAAACCTTAATGATATTCTCATCGGCAAAACTGGGAAGATAAACAAGATAGTAACCCTGTTTGTAGGGACTAAGATTTCTTATTTTTCTTCTGATCACAGGTTTTTTGATCTGTGGATGATAATTTTCAAAGTGAAAACCGATTTTTCTTTCGCTGGGAACGTAGTATTTCAGGATCATTTCACCCAGAAAATCCTTTTTCTCCGGTTTTGGTGTTTCCGGGAAACTCATGGAAGCCTGATGGCTCAGTTCTATCATCGGAAGCTTTTTCAGTTTGGACGCCCAGCCTGTCAAAGGTTCATAATCATTAATAATTAAATCATATTGTGACAGCTCTAATTCTCTGATTGTTTTAGCGGCTTCAAAGAATTTATTTTCTGTAAATGTTTTTCGGTACGATAAACCGCCTGTTTTATTATAAAGAAGGGAAATACCTCTATGTTGAAAATTAATATCAAAATCAGCCTTTAATTGCGACTGATGCCCACTGATCAAAGTATCAACAGAAGCATGTTTTTTGAGAAGAGGAATGATTTCCTGTGCTCGGGCAATATGTCCGTTTCCAGTACCCTGGAATGCATACAAAATCTTCATTTAGGAAAAGTTGGTTACAATTTTTAAAAGAGCAGAATTATCCATTTCCGGAATTTCTTCTGCCTCATCATCTTTCAATAAATGTTTATGCTCATCATAATAAAAAATCTTCCATTCTTTATCATGGTATTCTAAAGCGGAGAGATTTTCAATCCAGTCACCTGAATTCAGATAAGTGCAGGATCCTTTTTTATTAACTACCTCCCGAATCTGTGGCTGGTGGATATGACCGCAAACAACATAATCATAGTGATTGTCAATAGCCAGCTCGGAAGCCGTAAGTTCAAAATCTCCGATATACTTTACTGCTTTTTTCACATTGTTTTTGATCTTTTTGGAAAACGAGTATTTCTCTTTACCCATTTTTTCTAAGAACCAATTTACAACATTATTGATAATAATCAGGAGGTCGTAACCTTTTCCGCCGAGTTTGGCGATCCATTTTGAGTGCTGGACGGATGCATCGAAAACATCCCCGTGAAAAATCCAGGTTTTTTTCTCATCTATATTCAGACAGATTTTATTACAGACTTTAAGTTTTCCCAGTTCAAAATCTGTGAACTTACGGAACATTTCGTCATGATTGCCTGTAATGTAATAAACATCTGTGTTTTTGGTAGCCAGTGAAAGAATCTTTCTGATTACCTTCAAATGAGGTTTAGGGAAGTAAGACTTTTTAAACTGCCAGATATCAATAATATCACCGTTTAAAACTAACGTTTTAGGCTGGATAGAATTGAGGTATCTCAACAATTCTTTAGCCTTACATCCATAAGTTCCCAAATGAACATCCGATATAACAACTAATTCAACGTTTCTTTTCATAGTTTTGTACAAAGAAACTAATTGAAAATTAACTGTATATGAATGCTATGTTATTTTTTATAAAGAGTTCATCAGCTCTTCTGTGATTTCCATATTGTGGTAAACGTTTTGCACGTCATCATCCTCTTCGAAACGCTCAAGCATTTTCATATTAGCTTTGAACTGTTCTGCGTTTACTTCTTTTGTATTGTTTGGAATTCTCTGAAGGTCTGCACTTTTTGCTTCAATTCCAAGCGCGTCCAATTTGTGAGATAGAGAACCGAAATCTTCAAAAGCTGTAGTAATCATTACTTCCTCCTCATCCTTTTCCACATCTTCTGCACCACCATCAATCATTTCCATTTCGAAATCATCCCAATCCATTTTAATCTGAGACAAATCAATTGTGAAAATTCCTTTTCTATCGAAGATAAATGCTAACTCACCATTTTTACCAAGATTACCGTCAAACTTATTGAAAACAGCTCTTACGTTGGCCACAGTTCTTGTTGTATTGTTTGTAGTACATTCTACAAAAAAAGCAACACCGCCTTGTCCATAACCTTCATAAGTGATTTCTTCGTAGTTTTCTGCATCTGCACCACTCGCTTTCTTAATGGCTCTTTCAACATTATCCTTAGGCATATTCGCCCCTTTTGCGTTTTGGATACATCTTCTCAAGGCAGGATTGGATTCCGGATCTGTTCCTCCAGCTTTTACAGCTAATGCAATATCTTTTCCAATTTTAGAGAATGTTTTGGCCATTTTATCCCATCTGGCCATTTTAGAAGCTTTTCTATATTCAAATGCTCTTCCCATTTTAATTTTTAAATTTCCAACAAAATTACTCAAAAGTCAACAAAAAAAAAATACCTCCAATCAAATTGGAGGTATTCATTATTTAGAAAAATTAATTATTTTTTCTTTTTAGCAGCAGCTTTTTTCTTAGCTGGAGCTTTTTTAGTAGCTTTCTTAGTAGCTTTTTTCGCTGGAGCTACAACATCAGATTTCTGATATTTGTTCCATTCGCTGTCATCACCAATGTATCTAACAGTTACTTTTCTATCAGCTTGTCTTTCAGCATCAGATGCAGATTCTGCAACTTTAGCATTTTGCTCTCCAATACCAACTGATTTTAATGCGTTGATATCTACACCTCTTGCATCTAAAGCAGCAACTACAGAAGCAGCTCTTTCTTTAGATAATTTCAAGTTGTAAGCATCGCTTCCTTTTTTGTCAGTTTCACCAACTAATAGGAATCTACCTCCATCTTTCTTAATGATTTCAGAAGCAGTATCTAAAGCTCCTTTAGATTCAGGCTTGATTGTAGCTTTGTTGAAATCGAAGTATACACTCTTAAGGTTTTTCTCAACGTCAGTAGCTGTTACTTCTTTTGGTTTAGGACATCCGTTGTATTCTGGAAGACCTGGAACAGTAGGACAAGCATCATCTTTATCTAAGATACCGTCACCGTCTGTATCTGGCCAAGGACAACCGTTGTTTTCAGCAGGACCTGCTACTGTAGGACAAGCGTCATCTTTGTCGATTACACCATCACCGTCAGTATCTGGCCAAGGGCATCCGTTGTTTTCAACTGGACCAGCCACTTCTGGACATTGATCGTCTTTATCTGGAACTCCGTCACCGTCAGTATCAGGACATCCTTGGAATTCTGGTAAACCTGGAGTATCTGGACAAAGGTCATCTTTATCTAGGATACCATCCTTATCTCTGTCTCTGTTTCCAAATCTGAATAAGATAGAAGCAGAAGCTTGCCAGAAGTTAGCAACAGTAGATTTGTCACCTGGAGTTGATACATAATCTCCCTGAACACCAAGACCGAAGTTCTTAGTTACCCAGAAGTTAGCACCAGCACCTGTAGCTACAGTAAAGTGATTAGCTTTACCGTTTTCGTTACCATCCTTACCATTAGTTACGTTTTCGATTGGATTACCGTTAGCGTCAACAGATGTTCTAGGGAAAGTAAGAGCTGTATAGTCATGTCTTAAGTAGTTAGCACCAACTCTTAAATATGGATCAAACCAAGATTCTTCGTTCCATAAAAGACCTGCAGCGTGAGCCTGGAAACCAAGACCTGTCATTAGGAAAAATTCTTTCCCCATGTTGAATCTTTTGTTTTCAACATTTCCAACAGAAGTTTGCCAGTCAATTACTAAACCTTTTCCAACGTTTCTAGCAACTGTTAACTTAGATAGTGGAGGTGTAATAGAAAAGTTGTTCACATTGAACATACTTTTTGTCAAATTGTTAGCAGAGAACGTATTACTGAAAGTACCTCTTGCTGCTACGTGGTTTTCAGCATGAGCACCAACTCCGATTAACCACGGATTGTTGGTAGTCTGTGCGAAAACAGTAGAGGCAACAGTAAGCGCCAATGCTGAAATTCCTAATTTTAGATTTTTCATAGAATTAAATGATTAAATAATTGATAATGCAAAATAAATATAATTTTTCTTTATATACAAAGTTTTTCAAATGATTTTTAACTTTTCTTTAATATTCTGTCGAGGTTCCGTTTATTTTCTCTATCTTTTATCGCCTCTCTTTTATCGAAAAGTTTTTTCCCTCTACCAAGCGCTATCAGCACCTTTGCTTTCCCTCGGTCGGTGATATATAATTTTAAAGGTATTATGGTGTTCCCAGCATCCTTTAACTTTTTTTCAAGTTTTTGTAATTCTTTTTTGTGCAAGAGCAATTTCCGTTCCCTTTTTGTTTTGTGATTGTAAAAAGTTCCCAATTTATACTCATCAATCATCATGTTGATGATGTACAATTCCCCATCAATAAACTGACAGAAGGATTCTGTAATGGATGCTTTGGATGAACGTAAAGATTTTATTTCCGTACCCGTCAAAACCATTCCGGCTTCGTATTCTTCTAGAATTTCATATTCAAAACGGGCTCTTTTATTTAATATGCTAACTGTTTTCTCAATCTTCATCATTTTAAAATTTCGTTAATGAAATATATAAAAAATACCATACATTTAAAAACTTGACTATTATATTATTACAAAATACCCAAATTCTTTTCGTATTTTTGCGCCAAATTTACAAAACTATATGTTAACAGTATCTAACTTATCTTTACAATTCGGGAAAAGAGTTCTTTTTGACGAGGTAAATATTATGTTTACCAAAGGAAACTGCTACGGGATCATCGGAGCAAACGGTGCGGGAAAGTCTACATTCCTGAAAATACTAACAGGAAAGCAGGATCCTACAACAGGGCATGTATCTCTGGAACCAGGGAAGAGAATGTCAGTTTTGGAACAGGATCACTTTGCTTATGATCAGTTTACTGTTCTTGAAGCTGTTTTAAGAGGTAATAAGAAATTATTTGAGATAAAAGAGGAAATGGATGCGTTATACGCAAAAGAAGATTTCTCTGACGAAGACGGTATTAAGGCCGGAGAATTAGGTGTAATTTATGACGAGATGGGTGGCTGGACTGCAGAATCTGATGCTCAGACTATGCTTTCTAACGTAGGAATCACGGATGATATGCACTGGCAATTGATGAGTGAACTTGAGAATAAAGACAAAGTAAAAGTTCTTTTGGCTCAGGCACTTTTCGGGAACCCTGATGTATTGATTCTGGATGAGCCTACCAACGACCTTGATATTGACACCATCTCATGGCTGGAAGACTTCCTTGCTGATTATGAAAACACGGTAATTGTTGTATCTCACGACCGTCACTTCCTTGATACGGTTTGTACCCACATCGGTGACCTTGATTATTCTAAGCTTAACCTATATACAGGTAACTACTCTTTCTGGTACCAGGCTTCTCAATTAGCAACAAGACAAAGAGCTCAGGCCAACAAGAAGGCTGAAGAGAAGAAAAAAGAACTTCAGGATTTCATTGCACGTTTCAGTTCTAACGTAGCGAAAGCTAAACAGGCGACTGCGAGAAAGAAAATGATCGACAAATTAAATATTGACGATATTAAGCCTTCTTCAAGAAGATATCCTGCTATTATTTTCGAAATGGAGAGAGAAGCTGGAGATCAGATCCTTGATGTAAAAGGTCTTGAAAAAACAAAAGACGGAGAATTATTATTCTCTAATATTGATTTAAATCTTAAAAAAGGAGATAAAGTAGCTGTACTTTCCAAAAACTCTTTAGCCATTACAGAATTCTTCGAAATTCTGGCTGGAAATGTAGAAGCGGACAAAGGTACGGTTGCATGGGGAGTTACTACCAATCAGTCTCACATGCCATTGGATAATACCAACTTCTTCCAGGAAGACCTAAGTTTGGTTGACTGGTTGAGACAGTTTACAAAGAATGATGAAGAACGTCATGAAGAATTCGTAAGAGGATTCTTAGGAAGAATGCTATTCTCAGGAGATGAAGCTTTGAAATCTTGTAAAGTACTTTCCGGAGGTGAAAAAATGAGATGTATGTTCAGTAGAATGATGCTTCAGAAAGCGAATGTTCTTTTATTAGATGAACCTACCAATCACTTAGACCTTGAGAGTATCACGACTTTGAACAACTCTTTATCTAACTTCAAAGGAAATCTTTTACTGGCATCTCATGACCACGAAATGCTTTCAACAGTCTGTAACAGAATCATTGAACTGACTCCTACCGGAATCATCGACAGAGAAATGACTTATGACGAATACCTTGCTGATAAAAAGGTAAAAGAATTAAGAGAAAAAATGTATTCATAATCCGAACAACATTAAAATCTATATAAAAATACCTCAAAGCAATGCTTTGAGGTATTTTCGTTTAAACAATAAATAAAATAATTATTTCGTCAATTTAGCAGTAGGTAAAGCTACAGTTCCCGGATCTTTCCATAAACCTTCTTTCTCTGCTTTCTTTTTGATAGATTCTGCTCTTTTGTTGCTGTCGGGGTGAGAATTGAACATCTTTTCAAAATTAGTCTGTGTACTTCCTTCTGAAAGTAAAGCTAACTTTTTAAAAGCTGTATAAGCACCCACAACATCATATTTATTAGCTTTCATAAAGTCATATGAATAAGTATCTGCTTCAGACTCCTGCTTTTTACTGTGTGAAGCATCTAAAAAGGCATTTGCCATCTTTCCTACCTGGCTTTCATTAAGGGTAGCTACAGCGGACGAAGCTGATGACGCAGCATCTAATGCCGCTGCTTTCAGATAAGCTGATTTCATAGCATCTTTGGTATCCTGATTCTTCACGTGGCCGATTTCATGTCCGATTACGGCAAGCAATTCATTATCAGTCATGATATCCATTAATGAAGAGAATACGCGTACGCTTCCGTCTGCACAGGCAAACGCATTGATATCTTTTACTTTATAAACTTTATAATTCAAGTTCAGACCATCCTGAGATTTGTGTTTTCCAAACAGTTTGTTCAATCTTACAGTGTATGGGTCTTTAGGTCCTGCTACAGGATTATTCTTATCCATCCAATCTACTGATTCTTTGGATAATTTAATAGCATCTTCGTTGGTAAATGTTAAGGCTTTTGCACCATTTGAAACCATCCCGGCCGCTTTGCCAAGGTTAATTTTCTGTGCATTGATCGAATACATTGCCCCAAATAACATAAGGCTTAGCGTAATTTTTTTCATAGTCATTTAAAATTTGGAGCACGAAGATAACCTTTTTTAACAATTATTAAGTCAAAAATTCTCCTATATCTGCCTTGAATGTTATTTTTTTATTATTGAAAAGAAACCCGAAAGTTCTTGCCTTTTATTTTAAACAAAATAATCATAAAAATGCTTGATACATATAGTTTGAAAGGGTATAATTTTCCTGCATAGATCATTTTTAAAATGAATAAAAATATAATTCCTCTGATCAATTTAACTAACAAGTATAAATTTTGCTCATACTTATGCCATCCATTTTAAAATCTAATTTGCTGATTTTTAAAGACGCTTTTAGAACTTTTTTCCCTATTTTTGTGAAATGAGTCAAAAATGGATTTACAAGCCTGAACCCGATGAGGAAGTTGTTGACAGACTAAGTTCGTCACTTGGTTTTGGTACTTTTGAATCTAAAATCCTCGTTCTAAGGGGAATTGACAATTATCAAAAGGCCAGAGAATTCTTCAAACCCAACCTTAACGATATACACAATCCGTTTTTAATGGCAGACATGCAAAAAGCTGTAGAGCGTATTGCAACGGCTATTGAAAATGGTGAAAAAATATTGGTATATGGAGACTATGATGTGGACGGAACCACAGCAGTTGCTTTAATGTACCTTTATCTCAGCAAAATTGTTGAGAAAAAATATCTGGATTATTATATTCCTGACAGAAATTCTGAAGGATATGGAATTTCCACGGAAGGAATTGATTTTGCCAAAGAAAATGGTTTTTCATTAATCATTGCTCTGGACTGTGGAATCAAAGCCCTTGATATGATCAACTATGCCAGCAATCTGGACATTGATTTTATTATCTGTGACCATCACCTTCCGGGGGAAGAGATTCCTGATGCTGCGGCTGTACTTGACCCAAAAAGAAGCGACTGCCGATATCCTTTCAAAGAACTTTCGGGATGTGGTGTTGGTTTTAAGCTTTGCCAGGGACTTAATACCATTTATAAATTACCGGAAGCAGAATTATTTGAACTGACAGACCTTCTGGCAATCTCCATTGCAGCAGATATTGTTTCCATGACAGGAGAAAACAGAGTTCTGGCTAAAATGGGATTAAAAACCCTCAGAAAGACCAGAAACCTTGGTTTAAGATTATTGATTCCTGAGGATAAACTTTCTCATTTTGAAATTTCCAATATTGTTTTTGAAATCGCTCCTAAAATTAATGCTGCCGGAAGAATTTCTCATGGTAAAGCAGCTGTAGAGCTTATGGTTTCTGACAATCTGAAACATGCCAACCAGATTGTAAATGATATCATGAACCTCAACGATGAAAGGCGTGAACTGGACATGAATTCTACACTTTCTGCGCTCAATCAGATTATAGAATCCCAACAGGAAACCAAACATACCACCATCGTTTATCATCCCGAATGGAATAAAGGTGTAATTGGTATTGTAGCCTCAAGACTTATTGAAACCTATTATAAACCTACCCTTGTATTTACTGATGGTAATAATGGGGAAATGGTAGCTTCTGCAAGATCTGTTTCTGATTTTGATGTACATGAAGCCCTTGATTTGTGTTCTGAATATTTCCTTAAATTCGGAGGACATCATGCCGCCGCCGGACTTTCGATGGAGAAGGATAAATTTGATGCTTTCAAGGAAAAATTTGAAAGAATTGTTTCTGAAAAAATCAAGGATCATCAGAAAGAACCTTCTATTACGATTGATACAGAGATTAGAGTAGATGAAATCAACAGAGAGTTTATCAATTTCCACAGAAAACTGGCTCCATTTGGACCGCATAATATGAAACCTATTTTTACATTAACGGATCAGAAACTTTCCGGCTATGTAAAAACAATGGGAAAAGATAATAATCACCTGAAGTTTTATATCAGACAGGAATCTACAGGACGAAATATTGAATGCGTAGGATTCAAACTGGGACAGTTTGTTGAGGATTTTAAAAATAAAAATTTCGATCTTGCTTTTACCCTGGAAGAAAATCACTGGAAAGGCAATGTAACTCATTATCTCAATATCAAAGATGTAAAATTCAGAGATTGAGAATAGGGATTAGAGATTAGGATTTAGCAATAAGGTATAATGCATATGGGAAATTATAAGGAATTAATCGTGTGGCAAAAATCTGTAGATCTCGTTACAGAAATCTATCAAGTAACAACAGCTTTCCCAAAAGAAGAACTCTATGGACTTATAAGCCAGATCCGCAGATCCTCAATTTCAATTCCATCAAATATTGCTGAAGGTCATTCCAGAAGATCTACTAGTGACTATCTTCAGTTTTTGAAAATTGCAAGAGGTAGCAGCACCGAATTGGAAACCCAATTGATTATTTCAAGAAATTTAAATTATTTGAATCCTGAAATTTTTCAAATTTTGATCGAAAAAACATCCGAGATATCAAAAATGCTGAATGCAGTAATTACAAAACTTCAAACTCCCTAAGCCCTAATTCCTGCAACCTAACTCCTTATAACAATGAAAAAAATCGGTTTATTTTTCGGATCATTCAATCCTATTCATATCGGGCATCTTATTCTGGCCAATTATATCCTGGAAAATTCTGATATGGATGAGCTTTGGTTTGTGGTAAGTCCGCAAAATCCGTTTAAAGACAAAAAATCTTTATTGAATGACCATAACAGACTTGATATGGTACAGCTTGCCGTAAAGAATTACCCCAATATGAGGGCTTCAAATGTTGAGTTCTCCCTTCCCAAGCCAAGTTATACTATTGATACGCTAACTTACCTTCATGAAAAATATCCTGATTATTCTTTCAGTCTGATCATGGGCGAAGATAATCTGAAGAGTCTTCACAAATGGAAAAATTCTGATACGCTGATCAAAAATCATCATATCATTGTGTATCCAAGAGTATTTGAAGGAGAGAAAAAAGATTCTGAATATTTACAGCATGAAAATATCTCTCTCATCAAGGCACCTGTCATAGAACTTTCAGCTACAGAAATCCGTAATATGGTCAGGGATGGTAAAAATGTAAGACCTATGCTTCCACCTGAAGTTTTTGAATATTTGGATGGTAGCAGTTTTTATAAGTAATCAATGAAAGTGTGCTTATTCTTATTCTCTGTTTTTTTACAAGGCTTTCTATATGCTCAGGAATCATCAACTCAAAAAAGTGACTCTCTTAAAGAATTACAGAAAATTGCTTTTGCTGAAAGGATAAGCGATAAAAAAAAGCGCTGCAGTGAAGATTCAATCAGGGCTGTAAAAGCTTCGGAAATTCAAAATAAATATTTTATCAATATTGCTGCTCCCGATGGTGATAAGTTTTTGCCCGGAGAAGAGCTCAAAATGATTTTAAAAAAGCATAATATCATTTGGGGCGGAGAATGGATGGGAAGTGATATAGGTTTGTATTCTGATGAATGTTATTACTCGGTAATGACTGAATTGACTGAAAAAAAATTTGGTAAAGATTTTATTGATGGCCTCGTAAAAGAATCTGTTGCCATGTATGTAAAAAAACACCCCGGTAAAATCTTTGATAATGATGAGCATTGTGAATGGACCTATAAAGGGAACTACCTCAGCTATACATATGACAATGATCAGTTAAATAAAGACTTCTTCAATAGTTTTACTTATCCAGAAGGTTATGAAAATCACAATCCTTCTTTTCAAAAATATCGTTCAAGTACTGTGGTTACGCTCACCTTAGATCAAAAAGGAAAGGTTTTGAAGCATCAATTTAGTCATCGTATTTATAATGATCACAATTTAAAATATATCCCTTATTTCGAAAAAGAGATCAAAAAGTTTATAAAATACACTAAATTTGAGCCTGTAAAATACAGGGGGCATCCTGTAAAAAGTGAAACATCCTTTTTTATCTACTATAAATAATAATTCATGGACTTCATCGAAAAACTTTTCTCAAAATATTCTCAGGAAAAAATTATCAAATGGTTTAAACAGATTTGCCTTGCAGAAGCTATTTCATGTCTTTTACTGTACGGTGTTGCAATGATCTGGATCCGATACGATGAAAATTTATATTCTATTATCTTCATCAGCGTTATTGGCAGTTTACACGGATTATTTTTCACCCTTTATCTTTTGCTCTGCCTTCCGGCGAGAAAAATTTATAATTGGGATGATGAAGATTTTGTTTTTGCTTTATTATCTGCATTCTTCCCCTTCGCAACGGTTTGGGTAGATAAAAAGCTTGCCCGATTCGACAGAGAATAAATAATAGATATATTACATAAAAAAAGGACCTTTTCGGTCCTTTTTATTTTTACTACGGTGATTACAAATCCCGTTTCACATGTCCTGTTGCTGTGAAGGTATGATTTCCTGAATTATCGGTATATGTTCCATTAACGGTAAAATCAATGTAGTCTCCTAAAGCTCCGAAAGAAGTTATATCGACAACCAAATTTCCGTTATTGGATGTAATAGAACCTCCAGAGAAGTCAAACCCATAATATGAAGTAAAACTTGCAGCCACGCCCGTCATATTGTTTTGGGTCATAAAGAAAGTGGGTCCAATTGGATTTACAGAGATTATTCTTAATTGTTTAGCTGGCAGATTAGGTGATGTAGAAGTAAGCCCTGTCCATTGCGCATTGAACGATCCTGACAAGTTAATAACAGGCTGATTATCAATTTTATAATTTATATATTCATTCACAGAATTACAAGCCATAATATTCCCCAGATTCATAGTTGTAGATGTTGCTGTGAAAGTAACATCATTGGTACTCAATAAATTAACGTTATCAAATCCTTCATATCTAAACTGTGGATTTGCTATACATGAATAAGTATTGAATGTAAAACCTCCGTTATTATCTACTGGGACTGACATATACTGGAAATAATTTGTACTTACTGTTGGTTTCAATTCTACATAACCATCACTCACATTGGCATTAGCACATGTTTTCAGGACTCCCTGAATGGTATAGTTGGTAGATATAGAAGGGTTTACAACAATATCTGAAATAGTCGTTATGACTCCAGTTGGAAAAGGGCCTACGTTTGATGTATAAATTACATTATTACAAACATCATAAACCTTTAGGCTAAGAACCTCACTTGCCGGAACTATTCCATAGACCATTCCTGCATTATCTGTCATCCCGTAAGTTTCATATGCTTGAGAAATTCTCATTAAAGCGACCTTAACATTGGGTAAGACCTGCCCTGCTGCATTTTTTACAGTTACTTTCAGCGTTGCCTGTGGAAACTGTGCATCACAATTCCACCAGGAAAAATGACTTACTGTTCCTACATAGGTATTTCCCATCTTTGTTGCAGAGCCTTCTTCTTTCCACATTCCGGTATCTTCATTATAGGACCATAGTGGTATCGTGGCTGGTGAGCTTGACGTTTGTGTTGCATCTACCGGAACAGTAATTTCTGCGGTATGGCCGTTTGCAATCTGAAGATTCTGCCCGGAACTTCCTGTTAATTGTACATGGAGCATCCCAAAAGTTTCCATCACTCTGGCATTTCCTGCTGAGTTGGTTGCCAAAAAAGATCCTGGCATTAATTCATTAAGATAAGGATTGGATGGTGCCAGGTGAAAAACTCCCACGCTCACATTTCCTGAATAGACATTTCCGTTGGCATCTTTAAAACTTCCATCGAATTTTACTTTAGTTCCGTTAGGTAATGAAACGGTAGAGATAGAGCCTGTGGCAATTGTAGCTGTTGTTGTTACAGGAATCATCATGATATTCACTCTATTTATTCCGTTGGTAGGAACTAAAACCCGTGATGCATTTACAAAACCGGCTTTTGTTACTTTTACATGGGCAAAATTTTCTTTTACCGAAGCATTCTTCAATGTAAAAAGGCCTTTAAGGTTAGTTGTTGCCGTGTTAGCTCCAATGGTAACTGTTGCTCCGGAAACCGGATTTCCACTTGTATCAAGAACGAGACCCTGAAAATTCTTTTGTGCTGTATTCCCAAAACTATAATTAGAGGGAGAATCGGATGGGTTTTCATCTATTTCTACGAAAGATTCACTTTTACATGAAAATAATAAGATAAAGAATAAAAATAAAAGGTAAAATTTTCTCATATGGTATTAATTTTTAGTTTTCACTAAATTAATAATAAAAGTCCATCACTAGTACATTTTATTGTTTTTCTCTTTTTTTTAATTAAAAATCTTCATTAATTTCTTTCTTCCATGTAACATTTAACATCTGTTATTTGTCTTATTATACAGAAAGGTCAGGCAATCATTATTTTTAACTAAATTCTTACCAACTGACAATCAATCAATTAAATTTAATTAAAAATATTTTTCAGTACTTTGTATTGCATGATACTAAATTTATTATATATCTTTGCAATGTTAAATAACAAACCATACAAGCTATTAATTAAAAAAGAATAATCATGAAGACTCAAATTCTTATTGCAGCACTATTTTTCGGTGGACTTATCACTGCCCAGCAGAAAAAAGACAGTATGAAAGTAAATGCTATTGATGCAGTGAATATCAAGAAGCAGGTTTTCAAAAAGCAAGGTGACCGTTTGGTGTATGATGTAGCTTCTTCATCTATCGCTAAAGGAACCAACACCTTTACTCTTTTAAAACAAACTCCGATGATTTCCAGTATTGATGGAAAAACACTGAAGATTTTGGGAAAAAATGATGCCGTGATTTATATCAACAATAAGAAAACCAATATGGATGCTGAGGCATTGATTGAAATGCTGAAGTCTACTCCATCTGAGGATATCCAAAAAATAGAGGTGATTACAGTTCCGGGAAGTGAATTTCAGGTTGAGTCTAAAGAAGGAGTAATCAATATTGTAATGAAAAAAAGCAAAAATAACGGCTACAACGGAACGCTGAAAATGCAGAACGAACAGGCATATTACAATAACCCCAATGCAGGAGCTTCTTTTAATTTCAGACAGGGAAAATGGTCAGGTAACTCTAATTTCAGAACGGGAAGCTGGACAGACAGACAGAGATATACTTTATCAAACGGAGATCCTACTTTCAAAAATGAATCTTTCGGATTTAATGATGATCCTAATAAAAATTTTGGAGGAGGTTTCAATGTTGATTATGAGATTAATAAAAAACACAGTCTTGGATTCTCTTACAACATGAGATATAATAAAAGTTTCAATTCTGTACTGAATATTACCAACTGGCAAAACGGAGTATTAAATAACAGAACAGTCAATAACGAGGATGCGCAAACCAGAAATCATTCTTTCAATTTGAATTATGAGATGAAAACAGATTCTCTGGGAAGTAAGCTTACTTCAAACGTTTCTTATTTATGGTTCAACAGGGATAAAGTAAGTTTCAATGAAAGTTTTCCTTTAACAAACGATACGATCAACAAGTATTCTGCGCTTCATCAATCAGTCCCTCAGATCATTAACAATTATGCCGCTAATATCGATTACCTGAAAAAAACGGCTAAAGGCGCAACTTGGTTAATGGGAATCAGTTACAATCATACGAACACGGATAATGATACCAAACAAGACAAATTAATAGGTGGTGATTTCGTGATAGATCCTAAACAAACCAATCACTTCATTTATAAAGAAAATATACTGGGTATTTACCTGAACTATGAACGTAAACTGACTGAAAAAATATCCGGAAAAATAGGAGCCCGCTACGAGATGACCAGAAGTACCGGAGAGATTCTGGAAAAAACAGGATTCGAAAGAAACTACAACAATCTTTTACCTTATCTGAACTTAAATTATGCCATCAATTCTGATCACAATCTGAGTTATACTTTCTCAAGCAGAATCAGAAGACCAAGATTTTGGGAACTCAACCCGTCCAGAACCTATTTCACTCCTACGAATTATACACAGAACAATCCATTTGTTCTTGCTTCAAAATTTTATAATCAGGAGCTGAGCTATATGTACAAAAATGCATTCTATGCCAATCTTAGCTTTAATATGGTGGAAGATGCATCTGCTTCTGACATGCTTCCGTTACAGGGAACTTTAACCACTCCAGAAAGAGATAAAAATGGGAAGATAATCTATGGCCCAGACGGAAAAATGATCATGAAAACAACAAGATTTTTAAGATATATAAGAACCAATTACGGTAAAAACAGAGAGCTCGCACTTACGCTGGGAATGAACAAATCATGGTTCAAAGACATATGGACAACCAACTATTCTGTCAATTTGGGCTATGTTACCTACAAAGGCGGAGTATGGGAAGATCCCACTTCTCAACTGGGTCAGTACGAATCCGAGTCACTGGAACCATATATCATTGATGTAAAAAACTACAATATGTCTGCAACGATCAATAATGTCATCAGACTTTCTTCTAAAAAAGACTGGTTCTTAGGGGTTAATTACTTCTTTGCCAGCCAGACCGCAATGGAAGGAGGAATGATCGGAGCGAGACAGAGTTTCGATTTAAGTCTGAAAAAAATTGCCGGAGACTGGACGATTGTAGCGGAAGTGAGTGACTTATTTAATCAAAGCTTCTACAGAGTAAGAGGAGTACAGCCTAACGGAAAGTTTAATAATATCACCAACTTCAATTATCCAAGGCTCATGAGCATCGGTGTTACCTACAATTTCGGAAACCAGAAACTGAAAAAAGCAAGGGAAATGAAATCAGCCAACGATGCTGTAAAATCAAGAACCTAATCTATACAACCTATACCACTAAATCCACTCTTAAATAAAAACAACATGAAACGTATAATTTTGTCAATGGCCATCGTATTTGGTACTTGTGCATTTGCTCAGGAAAAGAAATCTGATACGGCAAAAACAAAAAATATAGAAGGAGTTACCATCACAAAACAGGTTTTCAAAAAGCAAAGTGACCGTTTTGTATATGATGTAGCAGCATCTCCTGTAGCCAAAGGAAATACCACTTTTGATCTCCTTAAACAGACTCCGTTATTATCTTCCACAGATGATAAAACATTGAAAATTGCTGGAAAAAATAATGCGCTGATCTTTATCAACGGCAGAAAAAGCACTATGGATTCTGAGTCTCTGGCTCAGTTTCTGAAAAATACTCCGGCAGAAAATATCCAGAAAATTGAAGTGATTACAGTACCCGGAAGTGAGTACCAGGTAGAATCATCAGATGGGATCATCAATATCGTTTTAAAGAAAAAAATGAGTGATGGTCTCAATGGAAATATGAGAATGTCTAACACTACCAATAAATATAACGGAAGTCAGGCGAGCTTCTCAGCCAACTATAGAAAAAACAAACTGGGAATAAGCGCCAGCCTTAGTGGGGGTGAAAATATTGAGCCACAAACCTATACTTTAAGAAATGGGACTGCCAAAACTTCTAATGAATCCGTAGGAGATGTAGATGATCCGAATAAAAACATCGGTGGTTATCTGAATATTGATTATCAACTGAATGATAAAAGCAATCTTGCATTATCATGGAACACATGGGCCAATAAAAGTTATAATTCAACGGTAGATTTATTTAATACCATTAAAAAAACAAATACAGAATATACGTGGTCTAAAAACCGTGAAGATTCAAGATCTTATAACAATTCTGTGAATTTAAATTATGAATTAAAAACAGATTCATTAGGAAGTAAACTGAATGTAAACGCAGCTTACCTCAACTATAGAAGATTTCAGTTCACAGATAACCAAACCTTTGCTTCGGATATCAACAGAGAAGTAGGAAAAATAAAAACACAGGTATTGCAGGATCTCCCTCAGATCATTAATAATTTCTCAGGAATGATAGATTATAATCAAAAGTTTAAAAATGATCTGACCGTGTCTATAGGTGGAAATTATAATAAAACCAAAACAGATAACGATTCTAAAAACATAACTTATTCTTTTAATCCTGTAAAAACTCCAGATTCAAGGCCCAACCATTTTATCTATGATGAAAACATCTACGGAATGTATATTACCGTTGAGAAAAAGATTTCCGACAAACTTTCCGGAAAAATAGGTGCCCGATATGAAATCACAAACAGTCTTGGAACTTCTGACAACGCTCCCACAGAAGCCCTTAGAAGAATTGAAAGAAATTACAAAAACCTTCTTCCCTATCTAAGCCTGAACTATGCAATTAATGATAAAAATAATATCTCTTATTCCTTCTCTAGCAGAATGAGAAGACCTAGTTTCTGGGAACTTAATCCGGTAAGGAACATTCTTACAGATGATAATTATACTCAGAATGACCCATTTGTAAAGGCGTCTTCCAACTATAATCAGGAGCTTACCTATATGTTCAAAAATTCCTATTTCCTGATTTTAAACCATTCTTATATTCAGGATGTGATTACGCAGGTGCCGCTTCAGGGATATCCGGTATCACCGGCCGGGAAGGAAGGAGAAAACCCGGCATTGAGATATATCAGAACCAATTTTGGGAATAAACAGGAAATGTCTGCAATGGTAGGTATTCAAAAGTCATTTTTCAAGCAATACTGGACAACCAATTTCAATATCGGGGTACAACATAATATCAACAATGGAAGCCTTGATACTGATCCTACAACCGGAGACAGATTCAAAGATGAAAAAGGTACGAATGGAAAATTTATTACATACACCAATAAAACCAATTCTACCAGTCTCTTGATCCAAACCAACAACACCGTTCGTCTTGATAAAAAGAAAACATGGTTCTTCGGACTTAATTACTTCTTTGTAGATAAACAGCAGATTGAGCTTGGTTCATTGAAAAACTTGATGAGTTTAGACCTTAGCCTTAAGAAAATGTGGAATGACTGGACTTTCGCAGTCAATGTAAATGATGTACTGAATACCAACATCGTTAAAATTGAAGACTTCCAGGAAAACGGGAACTATAATTATGTCCACCAAAACCGTTACAACAGAAGCTTAATCGTAAGTCTTACCTATAATTTCGGAAACCAGAAAATCAAAAAGGTAAGAGACATCGAAGGTGCTTCAGATGCTATTAAAAGTAGAACAAGATAAAGAATTATCTTTCTTCATATTCAATTATTCTTACGGTATCCGCTGATTATTTTTCAGCGGATTTTTTTATATTTAATAGTTATGAAAAAAGATATACCTATTATTTTGATTTGCCTAATCCTACTTTTTATATGGAATGGTTGTAAAGAAAAAAAGATAGAACTGGGCAAAGATATCCACTTTGATAAAGAGGAAAATATTCATTATGGAAACAGCCCGGAACAGATTATGGATCTCTATATTCCCACCAAAAAATCTCAGGGTAAAAGAGATGTGTTCATCATTATTCATGGTGGAGGCTGGCGTAGTGGAAATAAATCACAGCTCACCTTCTTCACCCTTTCTCTAATGCAGAAGTTTCCTGATCATGTTTTTGTTAATATGAACTACAGACTGGTTTCAGAAACCAATTATGGTCTGCCTAATCAAATGAATGATATTAAAGAGGTTTCTGCTTTCTTAGAAAAGAAACTCAGGTACAACCCTAAATTCATATTATTAGGAAACAGTGCCGGAGGGCATTTATCCATGCTATATGCTTATAAATTTGACACAGATAAAAGGATAAAAGCAGTTGTTAATATTGTTGGCCCTGCTGACCTTTCCGATCCAGGTTTCAAAAATTATCAGGAATATTCTTTTGTAGAAAGAAGATTGGTAGATCCTCGTGTATCAGGACTTGGAATATCCAGAATAGATTTTGCCAGTCCTGTTAAATGGATAAATGAAAATTCTCCTCCTACTCTATCTTATTATGGAAATTCGGATCGTGTGATTCCTTCTACTCAAGGAAAAATCTTAGATTCAACTTTAAATAAAAATCAAGTTATCCATGAATCCTATCAATTCAATGGCGGACATCTGGATTGGGATAAACAACCCAATGATCAATTTCTTATAGATAAAATTGAAACTTTTCTTAAAAAAGCAGACAAAAAATAACACATCCTAATTTTTCAAAACGTGTTATTTTTTATCTTTTAAATTGATTTATTCAGATTTTGCAACAGCTGTTCTTTCTGAAATACCGTTGGCGTTGAAAGCTTCAATCTGGAAATAGTAAGCATCTGTTTTATCGGCTCCCGTGAAGAAATATTCATTCTTTCCGTACACCATAATGCTTCCATACAATTTATCCGCAGTCTTTCCAAAATAGATTACATAGCCATCTGCTTCAGGATTCTGCTGCCATTTCATCCAGATACTTCTTCTTTCACCATATTTTTTCGGGTCAGCTCTTAAAGGCACAAAGCCTTCTACTTTTGCTGGCTGTTTCCCTGTTCCTTTTCCAAACACTCTGAAACCGCTTAATGCAAATTTTCCGGTAGGCATTTTCAGGTTTTCCATTTTAAGGAAACGGGCTTTTGCAGGTTTTTCAAGTTCTACATAATCATGAGGAACATCTTTTGTATTCTTGCTTTTATCCACAATTACATTCCATTTCTTTCCATCATTAGATCCAAAGATTTTATACTGATGCATTTTCCCCAAAGTTTTCCCCATAAACTCTGCATCCTGATCTGCATAATTGATCTGAATGGCATTAATAGTAGAAACTTCACCAAGATCAGTCTGGAACCATTCTCCTGAATTTCCTGTTTTAGCACTCCAATAGGTCTTGATATCTTCATCCACAGCATAATTGGACTGATATCCTCCTAAAGTAGATGAAACCTGCACCGGTTTATTATAATTCAGCAACATCCATCCGGCAAAAAGACCTTTTGTAAAATCTTTTCCCTGAGCATACTGTGGAAGATAAGTTGGATAATCTCCATACGCCGTATTACAGTACATTACATCGTCTTTATCAAAACCTGCAGGCCAGATTCCCAGCCTTCTTTCAAAATTATTTTTGGTGGAAATAAAGATGGTGGAAATATGCCACCAGTTTTTATAATTGTCTTCAAAAGTAGCTCCGTGGCCTGCTCCTCTGGCAAAACCACCCGGTTTATAGGAAAATGGATTATGCTGTTGGTATTCAAAACCTTCCAAAGGATTTTTACTTACGTATACTCCATCGGAATATCCGCTGAACTCTGTTGCAGGAGCACCATATTGCATATAATATTTCCCGTTATGTTTAGTCATCCAGGCACCTTCTACAAAAGGCTGTAGAAAGACATTATCATTGTATTCCCCGAAACGTTCCCAGCCATGGTCTTCAGGCTTTAGTTTAAGAATAGGTTTTACAAAACCTTCAGACTGAAGATTTTTTACTTTCACCTCTGTTCCCAGTAATGGCCATTCGTTGCTTGAGCCCCAGTAGAGGTATAATTTATTTTTATCTTCATCATAATGGAATGCCGGATCCTACGCTCCTACTTTTAGCGTATCCACTGCAATTTTCCAGTCGTCTTTGGTTGGGTTTGTACTTTTCCAGATGGGAAAGTCCTGTTCCCATGTTGAACCATAGACATACAGAGTATCTTTCATTGCCCAGACAGCCGGAGCATTAAGATCATGGGTATATTTATTATCTCTTAAAAATTTTCTTTTTACAAATTTCCAGTCCAGCATATCATCACTGTACCAGTATCCTTCTTGGTTTGTAGAAAAAAGAAACAGTTTATTTTTAAAATTAACAATCACCGGATCCGCTGTAGCACGGTGTTTCCCTTGTTTTGAAAAAACTTCAAAAGGAGTATAACCATAATCGATATTGATGGGATTGCAGAACGTTTTCTGCTGAGCACCCACAATAATTCCGAGAAAGATTGCCAGTGACAGAAAATATTGTCTCATTTTTAGATTTTAAAGATTGAGACAAAGTTAGGTAACTTTTTTGGGTTTTCTCCAAATAAAGCCATCCAGCAGATAGTGAGTGAGCTGCGGAACGACCAATAAAGGAACAAGGAACTGAAACCAGTTTTCAGAAACCATCACATTCAGGGAAAAATGTTCATTCCATACCAGAGTTTCCCATAAAAATTCTTCCAAGAAAGCAAAGCTTAAAAGAACTCCTATGAACAAAAGGATTCCTGAAAAAGATTTAAAAATCTGCATCCAATTCATCTGATGATTTTCTTTTTGTTGTATTTCCCGGATATAAATTAATGCGATATAGGGAATTCCATGAGAAACCACATTCAAAAAAGTAAAAAGAAGATCATTGTTAAAATAGATAATCCCAAAATACCAGGAAAGGAAAGTTCCGGTAATCAATGCTGTTTTCGGAATGTTACTGTTTTTTGTTTTAAAAGCTTCAACAACAGTCTTAATAATCCAGATGATCAGAATAGCAAAATAAACCACAGTAATTAAAGGAACGTAATCCGGAAGATTTTGAAGCCAGTCAAATTCGTTGTTGACGAACCATGTGAAGACACGAGGAGTTTTAAACCAGTACAACATTGGATAAATAGTAGCGGAATAAACGGCAGCCTCATCTATTTTTTTGCTCCAGTTATTCGGTTCGAAGCGGGCGTAGATTCTCATAAAACCATATTGCTGGCGTATAAAATGAAAAACGGCTATCAAAGCTAAAACCGACCAGAATGTCAGACTCCCAAATTGAAAAAGAAGAATCCCTAAAATCCAGCTTACCGCAGGAGTTCCAAGATAAAGCAGTTTATTTTTTTGTATTTCTCCTTTTACGAAATACGTTTTGAACAGCGTAGAATATACGTGAGCAACATCCACAAAAACAATCAGAAAGAGCCATGTGTAAAAAGAGTAATGGTTTTCCAGCCCCTGAATCTGTTTCTGAAAAAGAAAAATGATCAACAGCACCAGAAAAGGAGGTGATAAAATAAACCACCAGTCTGTTTTTGCGTTATGTATCCAGGGTTGTTTCATCGTATCATTTTATATCATTTGGCCCGCTGTCCGGATTCCCTGATAAAAGGCTTCTTCAAAAATAGATATTCCGGAAAGATCGGAATGGGCAAAGAAAATTTTATCTTCAATAGGTTCTTTTGCTGTTCGCGTTTTTTCTCCAAAAATCTGGTTAGGAACCGGCGCTATCATAGCATGTCCTATTTTATGAAACTGCATTTCCAGAATAAAATCTTCTATCAGAGGGTGTGCTTTCTTCAGATCATTTAAAACTAAATCTTTCAGTTCAGCTTCTTTCATGGCATACAGCTTTTTCCTTGCTTTTCGGCAGTCTCCAGTTGAAAAACTCTTATAGTGGGTAATTACTTTTTCACCCATAATCTGGTTAAGATTCTGATGCTGATCAAAGATATACCCCAATCCGGAAGATCCGTAGATTACGTTATCCCAGGCCAACTCTTCATCTCCTCCGAATTCATTTTTCAGCGTAATCGTTGTTAAAAGCCAGGGAACATAGTGGAACGAGGATGCTCTTTTTTGATTAAAAATTCTTTCATTCACAAACTGAGGTGATGCAAAAAGTACTTTATCTGCAATGATCTTTTGGGTTTTCTTTTGTGTATTGTCAAAACTCAGTACCTCAACTTTATCATTGAGTTTCACATCAAAAACTAAGTTTTCAGGCATGTGTTTTCTCTCTGTGTATTTTGAAAAATGTTTGGCGAGTCTTGCATTTCCTTCCGGCCATGTGAATACCTGATCTTTATATTTCGTGCTCCAGTTATTTTTTCTTCCAACAAAATAATGAATGCCGGCCCATGCTGAAACATAGTCAATTCCTAAACCGAAATCGTCTCTGCAGGAATAATCCAGAAGCCAGAGAAGTTCTTCCGACTGGTAGGCATTTTCCTTAAGCCAATCTTTAAAAATGATTTTTTCAAGTTTTACAACCTCATCTTCCCTACTGGAATCATGTACAGGAATCGTAAACCAATATTTCCCCTGTGAATCTTTCTTTACACGCAGTTCATCCATCAGTTTAAAAAAGCGGCTGAGCTCTTGCTGTGTTTCGGGGGAAATACCTCTTTGAGGAACGATATCGTTTTGCCAGGAGTTTTTATAAAACAGTCTTTCCTGTTGTGGAAAAGTCATTTGGTATTCATCAAGAATGGGTTCTCCGTTTTCTTCTGTTCCCAGGCAGATTTCGCACTCTTTAAGGAACTCTATAATTTCTATGTTTTCCTTATTGGGTAATGGCAAATAATGTGCTCCTAAAGGAAATTTTGAATATGAATTCTGTCCATTGGAAGAATTTCCTCCCAGATGGTTTTCCATTTCAAGAAGAAGGTAATCCTGCTGATTATTTTGGCTAAAAAAGCGACATGCCGAAAGCCCGGAAATCCCGCCGCCAACGATGAGATATTTGGTGTGGATAACTTCTGAAAACTGTGGAAAATCTTTTGCCCATAACTTATGACCGAGAACATGATTTGTACCTGTTATCTTCAGTAATAATGACTTTACCTTCTTTCCACAATACTGGAGAAAAGGAAGCATAAGACTACCTAAAAATATAGTTTTAAGAAAATCCTTTCTACTGTACCTTCCCCCACTCTTCATCAAAATAACGAACTAATATCTGGTTGTCCAGACGGTTAACTTCTACGTCTTTCACTTTCATGTCTTTATTAAAATAGGACATCTGTGAAAAGTTGTAATCATAATATTTCAAACCAGGAAGCTTTCTGTAGGCTCTATTGTTGATGGGCTCAAATGAAGCCATAGAAAATCCCCATTCTCCAAAAGACGGAACATAGGTGTGATATGCGGCTGTGAAAGGGAAAATCTGATTGATTGTTTTTTCTATACACCAGAAAGATTTCGGAGCAAAATACGGCGAGGTGGTCTGAACCACAATTTTCGTATCAAGAGTCGTCAGTCTTTCCAGTTCTTTATAAAACTGCAGGGAATAGAGTTTTCCCAAGCTGTAATTGGATGGATCGGGAAAGTCGATGATAATGACATCAAACTTTTTTTTGTTCTCTTTAACCCAAATGTAGGCATCTTTGTTGATGACTTCCACTTTAGGATTGGAAAAAGAACTTTGGTTCAGTCTGCGCATGGTTTCATTGGTCTTGAAAAACTGAGTCATTTCACCATCCAAATCCACAAGCGTTATTTTTTTAACGTCTTTATATTTCAATACTTCTCTTGCGGCAAAACCATCTCCTCCTCCCAGAATCAGGACATTATCTACGTTTTTGGCCATAGACATCGCAGGATGTACTAACGCTTCATGATAGCGGTATTCATCGGTGGATGAAAACTGTAAGTTGTTATTTAAATATAAACGAAATTCGTGAGTATTTCTTGTTAAAACGATTCTTTGATAGGGTGAACTTTTGGTATAGACTACGTTTTCACCGTATAATTTTTCTTCAGAATAAGACAGAATTGTATCTGAAAAAAAGAAAAGTCCCAGCAGAAAAACAAAGGCAGCAATAGACTTTACTTTTAAGGAGAATGGTTTCGACAATTCTTTTTTAAGGTAGTAACATAGAAATATCGCAATAGAGATATTAATTAATCCAAAAAATAAAGGTGTTTTTACAATTCCCAACTTTGGAATCAAAACCAGAGGAAAAAGAATCGAAGCCAGTAAAGCTCCGATATAATCGAATGCAAAGACATTTGAAACTAAATCTTTAAACTGAACTCTATCTTTCAGAATATTCATCAGAAGCGGAATTTCCACTCCTACAAGACAGCCCGTGAAAAAGACAAAAAGATATAAAACACTTTCAAAGTGTGCGAGTGTATTAAACAAAATAAACAGCACTACAGAGCTGATTCCGCCCACAATTCCAACAAGGATTTCGATCTCAATGAATTTATCAATAAGATTTCCTTTGATGAATTTTGCAAGATAGGAACCTACTCCCATTGAAAAGAGGTATACCCCGATAATGAAGGAAAACTGCTTTACAGAGTCTCCTAAGAGATAGCTCGCCAGGGCTCCGGCCACCAGCTCATAAATCAATCCACATGTAGCAATGACGAATACTGAAAACAATAAAAGCAGCTCAAGAGGAATCCTCTTCTTATCCATGAATTGCTGCGCTTATAATCATTGAAATTCCGATGATAAATGCTCCGAAAACAATAGCCAGTGCTATATTTTTGTTCTGAGCGATCTCATGCCATGTCTTTTCCGGGGTAAGTTTTTCAATAATGAAATAGCATACCAGCAGAATAGCAATTCCCAAAAATGAGTAAAGAACCGAGTTTAATATGGGTAAGAAATTGATGTTGTCCATAGTTTTATATTTTTATTTGTGATAGTATCTGTAGAATCCAACTCCTCCTCTGGAGTGGCTTTTTGTAGTTCCGTCGCGGTATGTTTCTGTTTTGGCACAGTCGCACACCTGACTTCCCTGATAGGTAAGATATACAAACAGGGTCATGAAAAAACCTCCGATCACGCAGAGCATCAGGTTTTGTCTTATGTAGTTTACAATATTGGTCATCATGATGTAGAATAAGGGGTGTTTGAACTGTTCTTCCATTTCTTCACATTAAAGGAATGTTTTCCCATAAGCATCGCAACAAAGAGAATAATCATTATGAATAAAATAACTCCGAAGTTCCAGAATGAAACAGGAAGCCATGTTGCTTTGAGCTGTATATAGGTATTGTTTGAAATAGGATCTGTAGTGAGTCTTAACCCTTCAGTATTGATAAGAGAATCTATTTTTGAAGTTCCAAAGGATGCTTTCACCAGTTTACCCAATGCTGTTGTATCTTTTTCTAAAGTCTTTCCGTCTATGAAAGTGATAGGTTGTCCTTTATAGATATCGGTTACCTCTACCGTTCCTGATTTATCCCTGGAAATTAATACCCTTGAATCCGGTGACTGAAGACCGGAAAACGCGGGTAATAAAGATCCTTCTTTTTCTGCTGAAATAAGAAAGTGATATTGTCCCGAGCTTACTCCACAAAGATTAAATTCTTCAGACTGACTTCCTTCTGACCAGCTTTCCCCATCTTCGTACCCATGATATTGTTCGATATCTTTTGAAGTATAGACAATTTCGTTAGTCTTTTCATTCACAAGACTCAGCTGAACATTAGCCCAGGAATTATCAACCCCTGAAAATGCATTCACTTTTAATGGTGCCGAGCCTCCTGAAAGCGTAAAACTCTTGCTGACCATTTCTTTATCTTTTACATCAGCAAAATTGATGGTCTCTGCAAAAACCGTTTCATTAGTTCTTGAGATGTACACATACAACTGAAGCAGACATATCATTAATGCTGCTAGACAAAAGATGTTTAAAGCCTGTTTCATATCGAAATAATAAGGCTGAACGATCCCAACTCCTGTATAATAGGGCATATTAGCTATTTTAAAAGCTCTTTTAACCTCATATTTTGAAATATGTACCCCATAAAAATACTGACTTTTTTTGCTGCTCTTCTCCTGAGAGATCATTCGTGTTCCATTGACATATTCTTTGTATGTAGCAATGCTGAAATCCAGGTGTTCATCAAAAAAACCTGTTGCTGCATCGATAGTACATGGAGTGTTTTCATACCAGCGGTAAGTTCTCCCAAGATAGATGGGTAATTTAGAATCTTTACCTTTAAAATCATCAGGATGCATAGAGATCAGGAAAACCCAATGTCCATCGCTCTCACTCAGGAAAGCATCATTTCCTTTGCTGTCTTTTAAAGAATATTCCCTCCAGAAAATACTGTTTCCGTATTTTCTGACAACAATTGATACAACGGTATATTCTACACCGTCAATATTTCCTTTCTGTCCGACATCCAAGACAACGTTTTCTGTCGGTATTTTCAAATGTTTAATCTTTTTATTTCCTGCAACATCAATCAGATGAGAGCAGGTTTTACAAACATATTCCTCGATAGGAAAATTGAGATCTAATGTATTTTCTGATTCGCATGCTGGGCAGACATAGTGCATTTTTTATCTGTAAATTTTGTGTTTCTGAATGGTTTTAGCTTTAAAATACTGAACTACTTCATCTGCAATCTGCTCTACTTTTGTGGTATTATCCTGGGTATAATTACAAAGAAAAACATCAAAAGTAAGCTGTTTAAATTCCGGCCACGTGTGGATACAAAGGTGAGACTCTTTCAGGATTACCGCGGAAGTAAAACTCTCATTTTCAAAAATATGATTGGTTACTCCTACAATTTCTACATCTTTGGTTTTCAGAATATCTTCTGTAAACTCCAGAAATCCTTTGCCGTCTAATAACAAATCTTCTGACTCTGTTTCCAAAGTCAGAAGAATATGTAAACCTTTACTTGATAATGGGTTCAATTAATTTTTTCGTAAATATATTATTTTTTTGGAAGAAAAACCTCAGCAAGCATACATCTTGCACTTCCTCCACCATTTACTTCTATAGTATTCAGGTCTGAATAAATAATTTCGCAGTATTTTTCAATAGCAGCCACCTGATCTGCAGATAAAGACTGATAGGCAGTCTGGCTCATTACCAGAAATTTCTCTCCGTCTTTATTTTGAACCTGAAGCATATTTCCCGCAAACTGCTGCATTTGATCTTCTGAAATTTCGATAATTTCTTTTCCAGAACCTTTAATAGTTTCTGTTACTTTCTCTCTTTCCAGCTCATCATCAATACAGTCCAGGCAGATTACCACAAATTTATCTGCCACACACATCATGACATTGGTGTGGTAGATCGGAAGTCTTTCTGTTCCTACGGTCTGAAATGAGTGGAAAACAACCGGAGTGAATCTGAATTTCGTACAGAATTCTCTGAACAGTTTTTCATCCAGCCTCAAAGAAACGGAACCGTAAGCAATTTTATTATCGTGATCAAAAATCATGCTTCCCGTCCCCTCCAGGAAATGTCCCTGAGTTTCTGAAAAAGACCAGTCATCAATTTCAGCGACTTCAAATCCCTGATCTTTGATACTTTCAATAATATCTTCTCTTCTTTCTACTCTTCTGTTGGAAGCGAACATCGGATATAAAACTACTTTTCCGTCTTTATGAAAACTTACCCAGTTATTCGGGAAAATAGAATCCGGTGTGTGTGGATCTAAAGTATCTTTTATAGTGATCACATTGATTCCTTTTTCTCTCAGTTTTCCGACAAAGGTGTTGAACTCCGCCAAAGCTTTCGACTGGATATCAGAACCCGTTTGTTCTACCTGAAAGTAATTGTTTTTCGCTGTTTCAGCGTTATAACCGAATGCAATCGGCTCTATCATTAATACTGTATCTGTTGTTTGCATTTTTTTTGATTAAAAGATTGAAAAATTAAAAGATTGAAAGAGTAAAAACTCTCTCACTCTCAAACCCTAAAACATTCCCACTCAATTATTCTCTCACAAGCGGCATTGTAGAGCATCTCAACAAGCCTCCCATTTTAGAGATTTCTCTGTAAGGAATTTCTTCAACGGTCATTCCCCATTCGTTTCTCAAGTGATCATTCATTCTGGTGAATGCTTTGTCTGAAACTACTACATCAGGTGAAATGGAGAAAATATTCGGGAACATTTCAAACATTTCTTCATCATTGATGTGGAAACAGTTTTCTTCTCCGAAAATATCGATGATTAAACGGTAATCGCTTTCATCCACAAACCCTTTTTTATAAATGATACATTTGTCTTCTCCTACAGGATTAAATGTGCAGTCCAAATGCAGAATACCTTCAAACGGAACTTTATCGTTTTTCTTCAATTCCAGGTCAATGATTCTTTTCTTTGGAAAATATTCTTTCAGGATTTCAATGGCATACTCATTGGTTCTTGCCGTTTTATAGTTTCTGTAATCTTCACTGAAACAGGTTCCGATGAAGATAAAGTCATTCCATACGATTACGTCTCCTCCTTCAATGTGTGCTGTTTCCGGAAGGTTAATGATCTTTCTCCATGCTACTTTTTCAAAAACGCTTTTGTATGCTTCCTGCTCGTCTGCTCTGTCTGCAATCACATTGGAAATGATCATTTTATCATCAATAACAAAGGCTACATCTCTTGAAAAAACCTGATTGTAGTCTTGGATGATACTAGGGCGCAAAACTTCAACGCCATACTTTTTTAAAACCGCTTCAAAAGCGTTCATTTCATTGATAATATCCTCTTCTTTAGGATAAATGTTGTGTTCGATTGAGTAATATGACTTTGCGTCATAACTTTCCTCTAGTGTGGGAACTGCTCCCAATGAATTAGGCTGGCCTAGAACTACTGACTTCAGCCTACCCGTTTCGTTTTTAATGTTTAGTCTCATAAAGATTTATGCAATACTACAAATATAAGTAAAGGTCTCTATCTGTAAAACTTTTGGATTATTTTATACATTAAATTTGATTGCAAAAAACAACACTCTTCAACAAAATTTCCTTGTCTGTTCCGCCAACTGCAGTGAATAGTTCCAAAAACATCTACAACTTACTATTTTCCATCTACATAAGAAGCAAAAAACAGATAATTATATTATTTAATTTCCTATATTAGTGATATAATTTTCGCGAAATTATAGATCATAAAACTTAACTATTAACACCAAAAATCAAAGTCATGAACAAGAACAATCCGGTGCTGAAAAAAGCACAAAAATTAGGAAGAGATCAGCAAAAATCTGTAATGGGAGGCGCTCCTATTTCCACTGGCAGAAGATGCTGCGAATGGGATGATGCAGGAAACTGCTATATCTGGACTTGCGACAGATGCCAATGTCCATAATAAAAAAAGAAAACCTGCTTAAAAAAGCAGGTTTTCTTATCTCGTCCTGTTTTCTTCTTCTGTCTTTTGGGTTTCTTTGACCTGATATTTTGAACTGCCAATAGTATAACTGAGTGAAAATATCAATCTACTACTATCCCACCAATGGGTAAAACGGTTATCCATAATCTGTTTATGCCGGAATTCAAGCTTCTGCTCATATGAATCCAATAGATTATTAAAACCAATCTTCGTGTTCAATTTATTATCAAACCATGACTTCTGAACTGAGACATCTATGGTATATCTTGGTTTAATGAGGTAAAGGCTATTTCCAGTTTTAGATTCATAACTACCGAATAGATTGAGTGTAATTCCTTTTGGAAGGGAAAATACCTGATTCAATCTTACTTCATAATTATAAATATTCAGCGCAAAGACCTCATCAAGATAGGGCCTGAATTCATAATTATAATATCCCGTAATCTGGCTGGTGATATTCCACCATTTTGTAATCCTGATCGGAAAACTGGTCTCCAAAACAGCAAAATTACGATACGGAAGATTCGTTCCCAAATATTCCAGTACATTGGTTTCGGGATTGTAAAGAGGATAACGAGTCATCACCGCTTTTTCTTTTCCTAAAGTAAAGCTTGTGATCCAGTTTTTATGCCGATAGTTTGCTTTGATCTGACTGGTAAAGGAAGGTAATAAATAAGGATTCCCAATCCAGTAATTTAACGGACTGAAATAAAATCTGAATGGATTAAGTTGAGAGAAGACCGGTCTTGTGATTCTTCTGCTGTAGGAAAGAGAAAATTCACTGGACTTATTAAAAGTGTAACTTGCATTTAAAGAAGGCAGCCATTTCAGGTAGTTTCTGGAAACAACGGAATCCATCGTAATGGCATTGGAAATACTGTTTGTGCTTTCAAATCTTAATCCTGCATTGATTTGAAAATCCCCAATTTTCTGTTTATAAGCCAGATAGCCTGCCCATATTTTTTCTTTATAGGAGAATATATTACTTCGCGTAGGATCAAATACAAACTGATTTCCCACAGATAATGTATCATACCGGATATTATTATGGGTATCAGAATGACTGTATTTCAGACCTGCTTCAATATCAATGGTATTTATTTTTTGGGAAGCATCTATTTGCGCAGTATGAATAGTAATTTTATTAATCAGGTCAGACTTCCAATAAGACAGTAGTTTCGATGTACTCTGATCTCTATTGATAAAATCATCATTCTGTTTATTTTTTACCGAAAGATAGTTCCCTAAAAAACTCAGTTTAAATCCGTTGCTCTGGAAAGAATAATCCGTTGTTATCCCATAGTTACCCTGTGAATAATCTGTAGGATTCTCACTGGCTGTATTCAATACCAATTGAGTTTCATTTTTATTGGTTGTGTAAAGTGATCCGTTTCGGATACGGTCGTTATTCCGGAAGTTTCCTCTCAGATTAATGCCAAACCTGTTTTTATCATTCAGCCTGAAATCAGCTCCGGCTTGTAGGTTGTATACTTTTCCAAAGTCTTCCTGATAAGTCTTGGTACGCATGATATTCGTATTTGCCAAACGCTGTAAAGCATGATAACGATAGGTTGAAACTCCTTCATTATAGCCAGCCTGAACATTGTATGTTATTTTTCCGGTATGGTAAGATACATTGACTGCATTTTCCCGATAATTGAATTTATTGATGTATATATTTCCATTATAGGCAACTTTCCCGCCGAGACTGACATTCTTTTTTAGTTTAATATCAATAATTCCTTTAAATTCTGCATCATATTTTGAGGACGGATTGGTATTCACTTCTATAGATTCCACCATTTCGGGGGATAAAGACCGCAAATAAGCCTGCAACTCCTGATTACTCATCACCACAGGTTTTCCATCAATAAGAACTGCTGGAGTAATTCTTCCTCTGATAAAAATTCCGTCTTCCTGATCTACAGTAACCCCAGGAGTTTTCCTCAGGACATCGAGAAGATGAGTAGACGTTTTAAAATCATTATTTCCGGCAACAGATAGTACAAGATTGCCATCATTCAGTTTCATCATTCGTGGAGCGGATTGAATGATAACTTCTGAGATATTTGTTGTAGGAAATTTTACCTCAGCCAGAGAATCTGGAACTTTTCCATTTACCTTTTCCTGCGCTTTACCAAAAAATGATAAAAATAGCATAAGCAGCAAAAGCCATAATTTGATGATCATAAATTTTAAATTTTATGAAATCAAAAGTATCGGCTTGTGGTAGCAATACGGTTTTGAAATTGAAATTCCGCAGTACTGAATTATAAATTTGAACTCTGAAACCTAGGCTCAGTAAGGGTTTGTGACTGTTTATACAAAAGAGGTGTTGTATTTTTTATTTTCTTAAATGTGGAAAAGAAAGTAGATTTGGAATTGAATCCAACTTCATATCCTATCTCTTCAATTTTCAGATAAGAGCCATTTTCTATTTTTTCACAGGCATTATTGATTCGGTATTCATTGATGCAGGTAGCGAAACTTTTCCCCAGATTATCATTCAGCAATTGAGAAAGCTGATGTGCAGACATATTCATTCTGGAAGCCAGATCACTCAATTTTAAATTCGGATTTTTATAAAGCTCTTCTGTATCCATTAATCTTTCCAGTTTTGAAACAAAACTATCCGCCTGTTCTCCGGAAATCTTTTTATTGGAATATTTTTCTGTTTCTTTTGCCGGAAGCTTTTGGTATTTTTTATTAAATAAAATCAAAAAATTGGCATACAGTACAAACGAAAACACAAGGCTTCCTCCTGCACAATAAATTTGTAACCAGCCTGTCGAAATAAGCTGATAGCTCAAAAATATAATCACATTGCTGACCAGAATCGGAAGTACAAAATTGTTCGGACTTTTATGATTCTGTTTAAGCAAAATAAAATATTGATAGACCGTAAGAAATATAAATACAGACCAAACGGTATAGATAAAAGTAGCAAAATAGTTATCCCACGTAATGGGAAATACCAGATATAATAAACCTATAATTCCTAAAATAAGGGTTAGTATTCCAAACCAGTTCTTGCAGTTCTTCCAATCAAACTGATCCTGCTGGAAGGAAGATTTCACATAATAGTATAAAGCCGGGCCGGTAAAAAATAAGGCTGAAAGCCCTAAATGTGCAATAATTCTGGGTAAATCGGGATAAAAATAAAAGCATACAGAAGTTACGACTCTTGAGCTTAGCATTAAGAGAAGAATTCCAAGGAAAAAATCCGGAGGGTATTTCAGTTTTTTAACAGACAGCAAATAAATGCCCAGCAGAAGTCCGTTGAATGCTCCTACTGCGCTGAAGAAAAATAACATCTGTTCTCCGAAAGTCATTGGGTATTAATTTTTTACAGTAGTAAATTTAATCAAATTATTATATCCGATTTTGTAAAAAATAAAAATATCTTTCTCTTTTTAAGATTATTGTTCCAGTCTTTTAAGGATGAGCGCCCGTAAGTGCTCTTCATGATCATCACCCCATTTCCCTAATGTAGCAATAACCGGAATCAATGTCTTCCCAAATTCCGTAAGCCTGTATTCTACTTTTGGCGGTACAACGGGATAAATTTTCTTAGTGACAAGATCATGCTCTTCCAGCTCTTTTAACTGAACATTCAATACTCTGCGGGAAGCATCAGGAATTTTCCTCTGTAATTCACTTGGTCTTTGAAATCCTTCATTAATAAACCATAGCAAACGAATCTTCCATTTGCCATAGAGTACCTCAGCAATCAGATCAAGCCCGCAATTCAGATTGGGTGGGATTTTTCTTTCGTACATAAAAACAAATGTAACACAATGAGATGAGATCACAATAGGGGATTAATTTATTCCTATGTGATTCGTAAGACCGTACTTGTAAGAGCCTGTCATACTCCTGAAATTTGTACAAAAAAGAAATCATGACAGAATCATTTCATTTCAACAACGAATTATCAGGTAAGATTGCTTTAGTAACGGGAGGGACAAAAGGAACTGGAAAAGCTATTGCCGAAAGACTGCTCACTGCTGGTGCCACCGTAATTATCACTGCCAGAAATCGGCCTGAAGAGATTAATAATCAACTTCATTTTATTTCAGGAGATCTGAGTCAGGCAAAAGATACTGAAAAGCTGGTAAGAGAAGTGTTATCTGCTTTTGGAAGGCTTGATATTTTAATTAATACATTGGGAGGTTCAGAAACGCCTGGTGGTGGATTCTCTGTTTTGAGTGATAAAGACTGGGAAAATACAATTCAGACCAATTTGTTAGCGCCCGTTCGTTTAGACAGAGGATTCCTTCCACAAATGCTGGAAAGAAAAACGGGAGTAATCATTCATATAGCGTCCATTCAGGGAAGGTTGCCTTTATTTGACTCTACATTACCCTATGCCGCTGCCAAAGCAGGACTGATCAATTACAGCAAAGGTTTATCAAAAGAAGTTTCTCCAAAGGGAGTTCGTGTCCTTACCGTTTCTCCAGGTTGGATCATGACTTCATCTGCCATCCGAATGATGGAACGTATTGCTAAAAGTTCAGAAACCTCGATAGAGGAAGCAACCCAAAGTGTCATGGATGCGTTGGGTGGAATTCCCATCGGTAAACCTGCCCAGCCTGAAGATATTGCAGAGTTTGTTGGTTTTTTAGTCTCTCCACGAGCACAATATTTAACCGGAACCGAATATGTAATAGATGGCGGCACTATTCCTACTGTGTAATCATTTAAAAATAACAATATGAACTTACCTAACATTTTACAGGAATTCTTAGAGGCACAGGAACTTTTTGACAGTATTTCTTTCTCTAATTGTTTTTCTGAACAGGCATCCATATTTGATGAAGGAAAAATATATACTGGAAAAGAGGAAATAAGACAATGGAATGAAAAATCCAATAATGAATACAAAACCTTGTTTGAGGTAAAAGATTTTTCGGTAAAGGATGATACAATGGTTTTAAGAATCAATATTTCCGGTTCTTTTGATGGAAGTCCGGTAATGCTGAATTTTCATTTCCGGACGAATGACAATCTTATTACAGCATTAGCTATTACTGAATAGGTTGTAAAAATAAAGAATCCCAAAGCAAGCTTTGGGATTCTTTTATGGTATAAGCAAATATTATCTGCTTGCGATGTCGATGTAGTTTCTTTCCTGAGCACCTTGGTAAACCTGTCTTGGTCTTCCGATCGGGTCTCCTTTCAGTCTCATTTCTTTCCACTGAGAAATCCATCCTGGAAGTCTTCCTAATGCAAACATTACGGTAAACATTTCTGTAGGAATTCCTAATGCTCTGTAGATGATACCTGAGTAGAAGTCTACGTTTGGATATAGTTTTCTTTCTACGAAGTACTCGTCTTCAAGAGCTACTCTTTCTAACTGCATTGCAATGTCAAGAGCTTTATCCTGGATACCTAATGCTTTAAGGATATCATCAGCAGCTTTCTTGATGATTTTCGCTCTTGGGTCGAAGTTTTTGTAAACTCTGTGTCCGAATCCCATTAGACGGAAGCTATCTCCTTTATCTTTAGCTTTAGCAACATATTTAGATACGTCACCTCCATCTTTTTCGATCAGTTCAAGCATTTCGATTACCGCCTGGTTAGCACCACCGTGAAGTGGTCCCCAAAGTGCAGATACCCCAGCAGAGATAGAAGCAAAAAGACCTGTATGAGCAGAACCTACCATTCTTACTGTAGAAGTAGAACAGTTTTGTTCGTGATCTGCGTGAAGGATTAATAATTTATCTAAAGCATTTACTACTACCGGATCGATTTCGAAATCAGCGTTTGGTAATCTGAATGCCATTTTGTAGAAGTTCTCTACGTAGTTCAGGTTGTTATCACCGTGGTTTAATGGTAAACCTTGAGTTTTTCTGTAAGTCCAAGCACAAAGGTGAGAGAACTTAGCGATCATAAGCTCAGCAGCATGATCCATTTCTTCTTTAGAGTTTACATTCACTGCTTTCGGGTTGAAAGCTGTCAAAGCAGACGTCATAGAAGATAAAACTCCCATAGGGTGAGCAGAACGAGGAAAAACATCAATGATCTTTTTCATTTCGTCTGCGATGAAGTTATATTTTTTAATATTGTTGTCGAATGAAGTAAACTGATCCTGAGTAGGTAATTCTCCATGTAATAAAAGATACATTACTTCAGTGAAGTTAGATTTCTCAGCAATCTGCTCGATTGGATAACCTCTGTAGAATAATTCTCCTTTATCTCCGTCTAAGTAAGTGATGTCGCTAATAGTAGCCCCTGTATTTTTGTAACCTAAATCCAGAGTGATCAAACCTGTCTGGTCTCTTAATTTTGAAATATCAATCCCTCTGTCTCCGATAGTACTATCCACGATTGGATATTCATATGAATTACCGTCGTAATTCAATATTACTTTGTTGTCTGACATTATTTATTTATTTTTTTTAAATATACCACTTTCCATAAAATACGGCAAACTAAAAATTTCGCTTGCCGTTATTTATAAATTCGATTAATTATCTTTTGATTTTAAAAGCTTCCAATCCTGGAAAAATTGCAGTTTCACCTAAAGCTTCTTCAATTCTCAATAACTGGTTGTATTTTGCCATTCTGTCTGATCTTGAAGCTGAACCTGTTTTGATCTGTCCACAGTTCATTGCTACAGCTAAATCAGCAATTGTAGAGTCTTCAGTTTCTCCTGATCTGTGAGACATTACTGAAGTGAATTTGTTATTCTGAGCCATTTGTACTGCAGCCATTGTTTCAGAAAGAGAACCAATCTGGTTTACTTTTACAAGGATAGAGTTGGCAATACCTTCTTTTACTCCTCTTGATAATCTGTCTACGTTTGTTACGAATAAATCGTCACCTACCAACTGTACTCTGTCACCGATTTTATCTGTAAGCATTTTCCATCCTTCCCAGTCATCTTCCTGCATACCGTCTTCGATAGAGATGATCGGATATTTAGCAGCCAATTCTGCAAGGTAAGAAACCTGCTCTTCTCTTGATCTGTGAGCTCCCTTGTCTCCTTCGAATTTTCTGTAATCGTAAGTTCCGTCTTTGTAGAATTCTGAAGCCGCACAGTCTAATGCCAACATAATGTCGTCACCAGGCTTGTATCCTGCTTTTTCGATCGCCTGAAGTAAAGTATCCAAAGCATCTTCAGTTCCGTTGAAAGTAGGAGCAAAACCTCCTTCATCTCCTACTGCTGTAGAAAGACCTCTTCCTTTAAGGATCGATTTTAGGTTGTGGAAAATTTCAGTTCCTTTTCTCAAAGCATGAGAGAAAGAATCTGCTTTTACCGGCATAATCATAAATTCCTGGAATGCGATAGGAGCATCTGAGTGAGATCCACCGTTAATTACATTCATCATTGGAACTGGAAGTGTATTGGCATTCACTCCACCAACATATTTATAAAGAGGCATTCCCAATTCAGCAGCAGCAGCTCTGGCTACCGCTAGAGAAACACCAAGAATAGCATTAGCACCAAGATTTCCTTTGTTAGGCGTTCCGTCAAGATCAATCATAATCTGATCGATATAGTTTTGTTCGAAAACCGGCTGTCCAACTAAATTCTCTGCAATTACTTCTTTTACATTTTCAACAGCTTTAAGAACTCCTTTACCCTGATATTCTGAACCACCGTCACGTAATTCTACCGCTTCGTGTTCTCCTGTAGATGCTCCTGAAGGTACAGCTGCACGGCCCATTGCCCCGCTTTCTGTAAATACATCTACTTCAATGGTAGGATTTCCTCTGGAATCTAAAATCTGTCTTGCTTCTATGTAAGAAATTGCACTCATTTTTTATTTTTTTTAGTTTAGACAAATTTAATCAAAATTTAACTTTCAGGGGTATTTCACGGGATTTTTTTGAGATAAATCCGAGTTAAATTTTAGTTAATTTATATTATGATAATTCTACAAATTCTTTGTGGAGAATCAGGCTTTTAAAATGATAAAACAATGTTATAATAAAACTCCAGACACTATAAAATGCTGGAGCTTTAAAATTGTTTATATTATTGTATAATTACTGTATTTTACGTTTTGTACCGATACCACTAAAGAAAGACAGCCCAGCAATAACATTACCTTTTTTAATGAAGCTATTGTCAAAATCTTTGCCCAGAGATAATGTCAAGTGCTGGTTAGGAAATATTGCATAATCTAAATTCAAAACGCATTTCCAGGTAGGTTTCAAATCGGAGCCTGAGATAAAACTTCTGTAAAGCCCCTCAAAACTTCCTGTAAATTTTGAATCCTTTGGTGAATACTCATATTTCATGCCCGCATCAAATGTTGAGAAGTTACCTTGTGGTTTAAAGTCATCTACTGTCATCCAATCATTTTTAGGATTATACATGTAACGCAAAAGGAAAAGAGGTGTTCCTGCTTTTTCAGTTGCATATCCTAAAACTGTCCATAAACCTGCATTGTAAACTCTTGAATTATCAAATTGCTTTTCTTTAAACTGAATACTTGTTCCCCCTGCAAAGTCCCAAAGAAAACCAGTCCTTACAAAAGATAAATCTGTTACTAGTTTTTTAATACTTTCTTCATGATTGACTATTACATCATTGTCGCCAGCCGTAAGCCTTTCAATCTTTAGTTTATTCAATTTTTCTTCTAGTTTTGTATACTCAGGCGTTCCTTTTCCACCTTCTTTAAACATTATTTCTAACTGTTTCTCAATTTTTTGTATTTCCTGATCTCTAATCACAGAGTTATTTCCGTTTATTAAATCATGTATTATGTTTCTATGTATTTCTTTTACCAACAAATAATTTCTTTTTGTTTTCTCGGAAACATCACCTCTGAAAAGAGAAAATTTAAAACCAAATGAAGTAAATATTGAATTGACTGGAAGTTTGCTTGAGCTACTGTCTGTATTTTTAACAGCTACAGAAAAAACAAGAGTCTGATTTAAAACATCTAAAGGTTTAGTATCATTAATAATATTATCTAAGCTTTTTGTCTTGTTTCCAAATAACCAATATGGTGAAAAATCCAAGGCAAATCCCGCTTGATTGTTAAATAGAGAAGTAAAATCCTGTAAATTCAACATTAGATTTGCAACATCCGTAGGTTTATTGATCTCGCTACTTGCAATTCCTAATAGATTTGAAGCTGGAGACGCAGGAGCTTTAAGCAGATCTACATTTACAGAAAGTGTATCTTGTGCATACAAACTGCATATGGAAAAAATGCATATTATAAGTTGAAAAATCTTAGTCTTCATTTTAAATAAAATTTATTTGTTGAATTATTTCACCTGTTTCACCCTTATTCAAAATCATTGAGGCTGAGAATAATTTACTTACATTTCCTGTTTTCAAAGTTACATTAAGAGTATAGGCGGTATTATCTTTTATAGATGATGCAACTGAATATATAAAAATCCGATTTCCTTTTAAAGCATTACTTGCTCCTATTGTGGTTGGACAATCTACTACCTCTATTTCAGTGGTATTATTTAAATAAACAGCATTTGTAACAATTAAGTCTTGCGAAATAACAGAAACACAAATTCCTATATTATTATCATTATCAAGACATTCGTAAAAATCTGTTTCATATTTGATTTTTGTTACTTTATTATCATTAAATATTTCATTCCCTTTTAATAGATCAAGTCTTTCATTAATGTCTTTTTTTATTTTGTTTTTTTCTTGTGCTTTCATGATATGTAGTTTTTAAGTTATTATTAATTATTTTCTCGGTGTAGGTGATAAAAGTCCGGCTAAGGCTCCTATTGCACCTGAAGAAATGGTGGCAAAAATAGTGACCAGCTGATTATCTTTAGCAGCACCATCATTCCAGTAAGCAATGAGAATAAGTCCTGCTATAATGGTAATGACTGCCAACCCGAGCATAAGTACAATGATTCTGTAGATCCAATAGTCTGTTTCTTTCGGGGTTTTTATTTCTACATTTTTAATAGCCTCTATCGGATTGGTTTTGAACTTCTCCTGAAGATCAGTGTTGTTTTTTAAAGCAGCTTCCAAATCTCCAATACTGTCGTTAATAAGAGTTTTCATGGCTTTTAATTTTATATATCAAATTTCCCTCTAAAAACAGGACCAGTCAATTACACAAAAGGGTAATTTATTTATAATGCTATTTTAAACACCAGACAGGTTCCAGAGTTTTCGGATATGATAGAACATTCGCCAGATAGTTCATTCATTCTTCGTTTCATATTTCTAAGGCCGTTACCTTCTTTCTGCCCATCGGGGATTCCGTTTCCGTTATCGGAAATTTTCATAGAGAAATTATTGTCTTCCTGCGAGAATGAAAGTTTTACAGTATTTGCCTGACTGTGTTTGTACACATTATTGACCGCTTCTTTTAAGCATAGAAAAAGATTGCGTCTCATTTCTGTGGAAATAGGTGTTTCTGCTATGATATTTTCACATTCCGAATACACCGCTATTTTTGTTTTCTTCAAAAAGTTTCCGGTGTAAAGAATAGCATAATCAATAAAGCTTCCTAAGGTATCATTTCCTGAGTTCAGGCTCCACAGCATTTCCCTCATGGAGATGTTCATTTCTTCAGAGGTTTTCAGAAGTTCATCGATATCACTTTGCAGATCATCGTCTTCAGCTTTCTGTTTCAGAAATTCTGCCTGAAGTTTCAATGCAGAAATTCCTGCTCCCAGGTCATCATGCATATCATGGGAGATACGCTCCCGCTCCTGTTCCAGCACTTTTTGTTTTTCGAGTTCTTTCTGAAGAAGCTGGTTTTGGTGTTCGGATTCTTTGAGTTGTTGTTCTTTCAGGTAAAGGAGCTGTTTTCTGTTGTAAGTTAGAACAACAAGGATAATAAATAGTACAAACAGCATTACTACAATGATTGCAGTTATATATACTATCTTTATTTCTAATGGAAGATTCTTCATTGTCTACAAAATAAGCCTCGTAAGAATAATGAATACGTAATTATATTAACTATACTAAACACATTAGATATTTCTTTTAAAAACCCAGGATCTTTTTTATTAAAGAAATACATTGGAAACATTCTGAAAATATAAAATAGTGACCAGAATAATAATGAACAACTAATCCAAAAAAAACATAAATTTAAAATATCCTGTGTTTGATCTTTGCTTGATATTTTATTATAAAACCAAAACAGAGAAATGAAAAATAAAAAAATACAATATAGATACCCTGTAATAATTGAATAATTAGTTTTGGAAATGAAAATAAAAATACCTCCTAATAAAAAAAATAAAATTGCGGTTATTCTAATGACATAGTTATCATGTAACTCTTTATTATAGATGTATCCAAAATAAATTATACAGAACAAATCCAGATAATTATACATTCTTGCAGTTATAAAACTCGCTTTTGTTGTAAATAATATTTCTGTTATGATTGTAATTCCGAAATAAAACCAAAATAACTGTTTCCATAATTTTTTTTCAATTATGGAAACAGTAAAATTTGTAATGATTACAATATAATATATTAGATCAAGAATAATCATTTAGCATCCAGGAGGACAAAGACCATTTCTATCATATGCACCTATATCAGGTATTGGAATAAATTTGGAACCTTGATAATATCCCAATATCATTATGAATGTAAGCCTATACTCATAACTAGCCTGAATAATAGTTCCATCATCTAATTCTACATCAAAAATATCCCCAGAAATATGTATTGCCGGATGAAAAGAAATAACAATATTAGGATATTTAGGTTTTAGGTTTTCAAGTTTAGTAAAGAAAGTTCTTGACAATGCAAACCTAATAGTATTTACTGTATTTGGAATATATTGTTGAATATAGGGATCCAGTATTCTTTTTAATGCACCATTTTCATATGCATCTTTATACCGACCAAAATTATATGCAGATATTTCTTCTTTTACTATTTTATTAGTTATAATATAATATTTTTGGAAAAGTAAATCTTCAAATAAAAAAATGAGTCCATTATCAAGTTCTCCTAAAAAAATTTTAACATTCTTAGCATTTTTACCAAATAAATCTGCTGCTACTTCTCCAGAAACCTGCAATTTATTTCTATAAATATCCTTAATATTAGGAATGCTCTGGTAAGCAGTTGTCATCTCTGTTGCCAATCCGGCATTAATCTCACCATCAGACTCAGTTTGTTCATAGATTATATACTTGCTCCAATCTATGGATTCTCTTTCTATAAATTCTTCTGAAGTTAGCCTATCTATTTCCTGATTACAAAATGATTGTATTTCCTGTAATTTTTCAATATTAATAATTCCATAGTCTACTAATTGATGAATCTTGCCCGTTAAATTTAATAAATCCTGATTTTCATTCATGTTTTCTAATTTTTAAAATTGTTAAATTTATTGATTGCCTCCACCTTATTGTTGACGTGGAGTTTTCTGTAGATATTTCCGACGTGTTTTTTCACGGTATCAATGCTGATGAATTTTTTGTCTGCAATCTCTTTGTAGAGAAGCCCCTGGGAAAGAAGTTCAAGGATTTCCTTTTCGCGTTCTGTGAGTTCATCAAAGCCTTTTATTTCCGGAAGTTTTTTCTCGAAATGTTTCAATACCCTTCTCGCAATAGAAAAACTCATAGGTGCACCGCCATTGTATACATCGCGGATGGAAGAAAGAATTTTATCCATGCTTTCTCCTTTTACAAGATATCCCATAGCCCCTGCTTTTAACGAATTAAAAATCTTTTCATCATCATCAAAGCTGGTACACATGATAAACTGTGTATTGGGCATTTCTTTTCTTAATTTTTCTATGATTTCGATTCCAAGCATATCCTGTAATTGGATATCCATCATCACAACGTCAGGAGAAATATGGGGTAGATTTGTTATGGCATCATTACCATCAAAGAACTGAGCAATCACTTTCATATCCTTCTGATAATCGATGACCTTCTTCAACGCATTGTTGTAGTTTTTCTCGTCTTCTACTATGGCTATGGAAATGCTCATGACTTTGTTTGTTTGAAGCAAATTTCAACAGAAAACAATTTGAAATCAATTACACCTTTGTGTAATATTAATGTTTGAGTTTGAAGTTGTGATTCAGTCTTTTAGTTTTTACTAAATTTAATCAATTTTTGATTCCAAAAACAATATACGACTAAATATTTCACAATAAATTAAAAATAAAAACAAATAAGAAACAATAAATCACCTTAAATTAACAATTATTTCACAATCTGATTAAGAATTTACCGATCAAAACGGCTTACTTTATTATGGAATTTGATCCATTTAAAGAGCTGAATCCGATTCTTACCCTTCTTAAACCATATATTCCAGACATGTAAAGTGCCAGCTAAGACCTGCTGTCATATTCCAATATCTTCCGGAATTTTATCATTTGATAAGAAGAACTGCCTCTCTTTAATTCCAAAATTTTCTTTTTGCTAAACCACCTATTCAAAGAGAAAAACAAAAGAAATATGCATGAATAACCGTTAAATTTTCTCATATTGTAAGGCATGATTTTTGTAAAATTAAATTATAAAATCATATTGAATATCAAATAATATAATCATGAAAAAAAGTATCTTAGCCTTAGGTGCTGTGTTGGCATTAGCAGTAGTCAGCTGTAAAAAAAGTGAAAGCGGAAACAAAATCGTTATCAAAACAGACAGTTCAGAAACTGTAGTTACAAACGATAATGGAAAAATAGATTCGGTAACACAAAGTTCTTCGACAGTAGATGTCAACGGAAAGAAAATTGAGAAAACCGATTTTGTTTATAAAGCTACAGACGGAACATTAGTAAAAGTAGTATTTAAAAATGATCCGAAAGAAAGTACAGTAGCCATTACCAGCAATAAGAAAACATTTACATTACCTAAATCGGAAACCAAAGGAAATGAAACGATTTACAAAAAAGATGATATGACGGCAAGGGTAAAAGGAGATAGTCTTCACCTTGAACAAGGGAATAATATTATTGAACTGAAAAGAACAAAGATCTAAATAAAAAATGTCCTTCAATATTGAGGGACATCTTATTTTATAAGTATTACAAAAAAAACCATCCGAAAACGGATGGTTTTTATATATATCTGAATGAATATTATTCTTCAGTTTTTTCTTCAGTAGTATCAGCTTTAGCTTCTTCTACTTTTTCTTCTACTACAGGAGCATCAGCAACAACTGCTGCTTTAGCTGGCGTAGATCTTCTGCTTCTTCTTGTAGCTTTTTTCTCTTCAGCATTAGGATTGTAAAGCTCGTTGAAATCTACTAGTTCGATAAGAGCAGTATCAGCAGCATCACCTGGTCTGAATCCTGTCTTGATGATTCTTGTATAACCACCGTTTCTTTCAGCGATTTTAGGAGCTACAGTTCTGAATAATTCAGCAACCGCAAATTTATTTTGAAGGTAAGAGAATACTACTCTTCTGTTGTGTGTAGTATCTTCTTTTGCTTTTGTTAATAGAGGCTCAACATATACTCTTAAAGCTTTAGCTTTAGCTACAGTAGTGTTGATTCTTTTATGCTCAATTAGAGAACAAGCCATATTAGAAAGTAAAGCACTTCTGTGAGAAGCTGTTCTTCCTAAGTGATTGAATTTTTTACCGTGTCTCATTATTAATTATTTATCAGCGTCTAACTTATATTTTGCAACGTCGAAACCGAAGTTAAGACCTTTTGAATGCACTAATTCTTCTAGTTCTGTCAAAGATTTTTTACCAAAATTTCTGAATTTCATCAAATCAGACTTACTGTAAGAAACCAGTTCTCCAAGAGTTTCTACTTCAGCTGCTTTTAGACAGTTAAGGGCTCTTACAGAAAGATCCATATCTGCTAATTTAGACTTAAGAAGTTGTCTTGTGTGAAGAGTTTCTTCATCGTACTGGATAGATGCTTTTACGGCTTCAGTTTCAAGAGTGATTCTCTCATCAGAGAATAACATGAAGTGATAAATTAATATCTTAGAAGCTTCAGTTAAAGCATTCTGAGGGCTGATAGAACCGTCAGTTTCTATATCTAATACAAGTTTTTCGTAGTCTGTTTTTTGCTCTACACGATAATTTTCAATGCTGTATTGTACTTTCTTGATCGGCGTAAAAATAGAGTCAATAGCGATAGTTCCAATAGGAGCATTGTTTGACTTATTTTGTTCAGAAGGAACATACCCTCTTCCTTTTTCAATATTGAAAGTAATTTCGAAAGTTACATCACTGTTTAGGTTGCAGATCACTAAATCTGGGTTCAGAACCTCAAATCCATTGATAGACTTTCCTAAATCACCAGCAGTAATAACCGTTTGACCTGAAACTTTAGCAACAACCTGCTCGTTAGCCTGGCCTTCTGCTGCAGCTTTTAATCTTACCTGCTTAAGGTTAAGAATAATTTCGGTAACGTCTTCGATTACTCCTGGAATAGTTGAAAATTCGTGCTCTACACCTTCTATTTTGATAGATGAAATAGCGTATCCTTCCAGAGAAGAAAGCAACACTCTTCTCAAAGCATTACCGATTGTAAGCCCGAAACCTGGTTCTAAAGGTCTGAATTCAAATTGACCTTTAAATTCATCAGAGTTAAGTAAAATTACTTTATCGGGTTTTATGAATTGTAAAATTGCCATATTATTGGGTTGAGCAAAAATTTGATTAAAAAATTATTTAGAGTAAAGTTCGACGATAAGGTTCTCCTTAATGTCCTCCGGAATCTGGATTCTTTCAGGAGCAGAAATGAAGGTACCTTCTTTCTTCTCATCGTTGAATTGTAACCACTCATAGTTTGACTTAGAAGCCAATGCATTGGTAACAACTTCAAGAGACTTAGACTTTTCTCTTACAGCGATTACATCACCAGCTTTTACCAAGTAAGAAGGGATATTAAGAATCTCTCCGTTCACAGTGATGTGTCTGTGAGAAACTAATTGTCTAGCTCCAGATCTAGTTTTAGCAAAACCTAATCTGAATACTACGTTATCCAATCTTGATTCACAAAGTTGTAATAGAACTTCCCCTGTTACACCTTTACTTCTGTGTGCTTTGTCAAATAAGTTAGCAAACTGTCTTTCTAAAATACCGTAAGTATATTTAGCTTTTTGTTTTTCAGCTAACTGAACTGCATATTCTGATTTTTTAGCACCTCTTCTTTTGTTAGGACCGTGTTGTCCTGGCGGTTGGTTTTTTCTCTTTTCGAAGTTTTTGTCATCTCCGTAGATTGCAGCACCAAACTTTCTAGCAATCTTAGTTTTAGGTCCAATATATCTTGCCATAATGGGTAAATTCTAAAAATTAAACTCTTCTTCTTTTTGGTGGTCTACATCCGTTGTGTGGCATTGGAGTCACATCAACGATCTCGCTAACTTCAATTCCTGAATTGTGAATAGATCTGATAGCAGATTCTCTACCTGCACCTGGACCTTTCACAAACACCTTTACTCTTCTTAAACCAGCTTCGTGAGCTACAGCAGAGCAATTTTCAGCTGCCATCTGAGCAGCAAATGGAGTATTCTTTTTAGAACCTCTGAAACCCATTTTACCGGCAGAAGCCCAAGAGATAACCTCTCCGTTTTTATTTGTTAAAGAAATGATGATGTTATTGAAAGAAGCCTGAATATGCGCTTCTCCAATAGCTTCAACTTTTACTTTTCTCTTCTTAACTACTTTAGTTTGTTTTGCCATAATTCCTAACGATTATTTACTAGCTTTTTTCTTGTTAGCAACAGTTTTTCTCTTTCCTTTTCTGGTTCTAGAGTTGTTTTTCGTTCTCTGGCCTCTTAAAGGTAATCCAAGTCTGTGACGTATTCCTCGTTGGCATCCTATGTCCATCAATCTCTTGATGTTCAATTGCACTTCAGATCTTAATTCTCCTTCAACTTTTACGTTTTCTAAGATATAAGTTCTGATGGCAGCCAATTCATCGTCATTCCATTCGTTGACTTTTTTGTCTTCGCTGATACCGGCAGCTTTAAGGATTTCAGAAGAAGTACTTCTTCCAACACCATAAATGTAAGTTAAACCGATAACTCCTCTTTTGTTTTTTGGTAAATCAATACCTGCAATTCTCGCCATAATTTAATTAACCTTGTCTTTGTTTAAATTTTGGGTTCTTCTTGTTGATTACGAACAGTACACCTTTTCTGCGTACGATTTTGCAATCAGCGCTTCTTTTTTTAATTGATGCTCTTACTTTCATTTTGATAGTATTTATTTTTTAACAAGAGCCAAATGGAAATCCGAAGATTCCATTTGGCGTTTGTTTAATATCTAAATGTGATTCTCCCTTTTGATAAATCATAAGGAGACATTTCTAGTTTTACCTTATCACCAGGTAAAAGTTTAATATAATGCATTCTCATTTTACCAGAAATATGAGCGATAAGAATATGCCCATTTTCTAGTTCTACACGGAACTGAGCGTTCGAAAGTGCTTCCGTTATAACGCCGTCTTGTTCAATATGTTTTTGTTTTGCCATAAATTAATATCCAGTCGTTCTTGATAATTTAGACTGCATTAAGCCATCATAATGATGGTTCAGCAGATATGTATTAATCTGTTGAACTGTATCTAAAATTACACCCACCATAATTAATAGGGACGTTCCCCCAAAAAATAGGGCAAACGCATCTGTCTGAACAAAGGTTCCATGCACAATTGCCGGAAGGATTGCAAAGATAGACAAAAATATTGCACCTGGCAAGGTAATTTTTGATAAAATATCATCTAAATAATCAGCTGTCTCTTTTCCTGGTCTTACTTTTGGTACTAACCCTCCATTTCTCTTCAAATCATCAGCCATTTGGTTTACCGGAATTGTAATCGCAGTATAGAAAAATGAGAAGATAATAATTAATAGCGCAAACAATACGTTGTACTGCCAGCTAAAAACATTCTTGAAACCTGCAAGAAAAGTATTAGACTCATCGAATTTTGTTAATAATCCTGGTACGAACATCAATGCCTGAGCAAAGATAATCGGCATTACACCAGCAGCATTTACTTTCAATGGAATCCATTGTCTTGCTCCCTGCATAAGATTTCTGTTTACACCTCCTCTTGCTTGAGCTCTGCTTACATACTGAATTGGGATTTTTCTAACAGCAACTGATAAGATTACTGCTAAAAGAACAACCACCATCCAGAATAATACTTCAATAAGGATCATGATAGATCCCATTCCTCCTTTTCCGTTCTGCACGGCCATCTCCTGTACGAATGCCTCAGGTAATCTTGAAAGGATCCCCACCATAATAAGGATAGAGATACCATTTCCGATTCCTTTATCGGTAATCTTTTCACCTAGCCACATTGCAAATACTGAACCGGCAACCAAAATAACAATACTTGGTAACCAGAACATGATTGAATTTGGCTCTACATAGTATGCAGACTGGAACTGAGCATATGGTAAGAATAATTGAGTAATAGAAGTTAAGTAAGAAGGTGCCTGTACCAGACAAACTCCAATCGTTAACCATCTTGTAATTTGGTTCAATGTATTTCTACCTGACTCTCCATCTTTCTGAAGCTTCTGAAGATAAGGAATAGCCATCCCCATCAACTGAACAATAATAGAAGCAGAAATATAAGGCATAATTCCTAACGCCATTACGGAAGCGTGGCTGAAAGCTCCCCCCGTAAACGACGAAAGCAAGCCAAGGAGACCTGCTCCTTGCTTGTTACCGCCTTGATTTTTATAATGCTCTAAGAGATCTCCCACCTCTGCAAGGTTAATTGCGGGAAGCGAGATATAAGATGCGAATCTATACACAAGGATAATACCTAAAGTAAAGAGAATTTTATCTCTAAGTTCTTTAAGACTCCAAATATTTTTAAGTGTTTGTATAAATTCTTTCATTAGTAAGTATTATAAGGTAATTGCTTTTCCACCTGCTTTAGCAATAAGCTCTTCAGCAGATTTCGTGAATTTATCAGCAGAGATTGAAACCGCAGATTTCAATTCTCCTCTACCCATAATTTTCACTAATTCGTTTTTAGAAACTATCCCGTTTGCTACTAAAACTTCTTTCGTGATATCTCCAGTGATGGATTTGTTCTCGATTAAAGTTTGAATAGTATCAAGGTTAACTCCTCTAAACTCTTTTCTGTTTACGTTTTTGAATCCGAATTTAGGTAATCTTCTTTGTAAAGGCATCTGTCCACCTTCGAAACCGATTTTTTGAGAATAACCAGCTCTAGCTTTCTGACCTTTGTGTCCTTTTGTTGAAGTACCTCCTTTTCCGCTACCTTGACCTCTACCAATTCTCTTTGAGTTGAAAGTAGATCCTGCAGCAGGTTGTATATTATTTAAATTCATTTTAATTTCTCTTTTATAAAATTATTTTTGAACTTCAAGTAAGTGTCCTACAGCAGCGATCATTCCTAAGATGGAAGGAGTAGCTTCATGTTCTACAACTTGGTGAAGTTTTTTTAATCCTAATGCTTCAAGCGTTCTCTTTTGGGTTTTTGTTCTACCAATAGCGCTTCTTACTTGCTTTACTTTAATTGTTGCCATTGCTTTAATTATTAACCGTTAAACACTTTACTTAGAGAAATCCCTCTCATTCTAGCGATTTCTTCAGGTCTTCTGATGTCTAATAACGCTTTGAAAGTAGCTTTCACCACGTTGTGAGGGTTAGAAGATCCTTTAGATTTTGAAAGGATATCGTGAATACCAGCAGATTCCAATACCGCTCTTACCGCACCTCCGGCGATAAGTCCTGTACCGTGAGAAGCAGGTCTTAAGAAGATATCTGCACCACCGTATCTAGCAGTAGTTTGGTGAGGGATAGTATGGTTCATTACAGGAACTTTCACAAGGTTTTTCTTAGCGTCTTCAACTGCTTTAGCAATTGCAGAAGCAACCTCTTTAGATTTTCCTAAACCGAAACCAATAACACCTTCTTCGTTACCTACTACAACAATAGCAGAAAATCCGAAAGCTCTACCTCCTTTTGTTACTTTTGTTACTCTGTTAACAGCTACGAGACGATCTTTTAATTCTAATCCTCCCGGTTTTACTCTTTCTATATTATCTAGTCCTAACATATTTTCCGAAATTTAATGATTAGAATTTAAGTCCACCTTCTCTTGCACCATCAGCTAGAGCTTTTACTCTACCGTGGTATACGAATCCGTTTCTGTCAAATACAATACTTTCGATTCCTGCAGCGATAGCTTTAGCAGCGATAGCTTTACCAACAGCAGCAGAAACTTCAGTCTTAGTACCTTTAGCGTCTACACCTTTCTCTCTAGAAGAAGCTGATGCTAAAGTTTTACCATTTTTATCGTCGATTAACTGAGCGTAAATTTCCTTATTACTTTTATATACAGATAATCTTGGCAATTCAGAAGATCCAGAGATTTTCCCTCTTACTCTTCTTTTGATTCTTATTCTTTTTTCTAATTTACTTAATGCCATAATACTTATAATTTATTAAGCAGATTTACCAGCTTTACGTCTAACAATTTCTCCTACGAATCTTACACCTTTTCCTTTGTATGGCTCAGGCTTTCTGAAAGAACGGATCTTTGCAGCTACCATTCCTAGAAGTTGGTTGTCGTGAGACGTTAAAGTAATAATTGGGTTTTTACCTTTTTCAGTCAATGTATCAACTTTTACTTCACCTGGAAGTTCTAATACGATACCGTGAGAGAATCCTAAAGCCAACTCAAGTTTTTGACCTGCGTGTGAAGCTCTATATCCTACCCCTACTAATTCAAGTTTCTTTTCGAAACCTGCACTTACACCAACAATCATATTGTTGATTAACGCTCTGTATAGACCGTGAAGTGCTTTGTGTTGTTTAGAATCAGATGGTCTGTTTACGTTAAGTTCACCATCTTTCTGTTCTATAGTAATTCCTGCTGTAAGCTCTTGAGAAAGTTCTCCTTTAGCTCCTTTTACAGTTACTACACCGTTGTTTTCAGTGATTGTAACTCCAGCTGGAATTGTTATAATTGCTTTACCAATTCTTGACATTTTCCTCTGATTAAAAATTAATAAACATAGCAGATTACTTCACCGCCTACTTTCTCTTCTCTAGCTTTCTTGTCAGTCATTACTCCTTTAGAAGTAGAGATGATAGAAATACCCAAACCGTTTAGTACTCTTGGAAGTTCAGTAGAACCTTTGTACTGTCTCAAACCTGGTCTAGAAGCTCTTTGGATAGACTTGATAGCCGGTTTGTTAGTTTGCTTATCGTACTTTAAAGCGATTTTGATCACTCCTTGAACAGCGTTATCTTCAAACTTGTAGTTTAAGATATACCCTTGATCAAATAGGATCTTAGTAATCTCCTTTTTGATTTTCGATGCAGGAATTTCCACCACTTTGTGGCCTGCGCTTTGTGCGTTCCTTACTCTTGTTAGGAAATCTGAAATTGGATCTGTTACCATTTTTCTTTTATAAATTATTGGTTAAAGAACAATCAGTATTGAAAAGACTTGAAGAGAAAAATATCAGACTTCAGAAAACTTCGGTCTGATATTTATTCTTTAGTATCTTGACAACTTAATTGTCCCGATTTTTAATTAGTAATTATTACCAACTAGCTTTTCTTACACCTGGGATAAGACCGTTGTTTGCCATTTCTCTGAAAGTTACTCTGGAAATACCAAACGTTCTCATGTATCCTCTTGGTCTACCTGTTAGTTTACATCTGTTGTGTAATCTTACAGGAGAAGCATTTTTAGGCAATTTTTGAAGTCCTTCGTAATCACCAGCTTCTTTAAGAGCTTGTCTTTTAGCAGCGTATTTAGCAACTAGTGCTTCTCTTTTGCGCTCACGCGCTTTCATTGATTCTTTAGCCATTTCTTAGTTCTTTTTAAATGGTAAACCGAAGTGAGTTAATAATGCTTTAGCTTCTTTATCTGTTTTCGCAGTAGTAACGAAAGTGATGTCCATCCCTTGGATTTTTTTCACTTTGTCAATTACGATTTCAGGGAAGATAATCTGCTCAGTAATACCTAGGTTATAGTTACCTCTACCATCGAAACCATCAGCTTTGATTCCAGAGAAATCTCTGATACGAGGCAAAGCAGAAGCAGTAAGTCTATCCAAGAATTCATACATTTGGTTTCCTCTTAGGGTAACTTTTGCACCTACTGGCATACCTTTTCTCAATTTGAAAGCAGCTTCGTCTTTCTTAGAGATTGTACCAACAGCTTTTTGACCTGTGATATTTGTAAGCTCTTCTACAGCATAATCAATGATTTTTTTGTCTGCAGTAGCATCACCTAAACCTTGTGATACAACGATTTTCTCTAATTTAGGTACTTGCATTACTGACTTATACCCGAATTCTTCCATCATTGCAGGAACAATTGTCTCTTTATATGCTTTTTTGGGTCTTGCTATATATTCCATGTTAATTCAAATTATAAAGTTTCACCCGTTTTTTTGTTAATTCTTACTTTCTTATCTCCTTCGATTTTGTAACCGATTTTGATAGCTTTTCCGTCTTTACCAACTAAAGCTACGTTTGAGATATGAATAGAAGCTTCCTTCTCAGTAATTCCTCCTTGAGGATTAGAAGCTGAAGGCTTAACGTGTTTTTTAACGATGTTAAGTCCTGCAACGATTACTCTTGGGTCTCTACCTTCTTTCTTGATCACTTCAATAACTTCACCAGTCTTACCTTTGATATCTTTCTTACCAGTAGTAATGATTACGTTATCTCCTCTTTTTATTTTTAACTTTGACATTTCTTTTAAAAATTTTTAAAATTAAAGTACTTCAGGAGCTAATGAAATGATTTTCATATATTCTTTGTCTCTCAACTCACGAGCAACTGGTCCGAAAACACGCGTTCCTCTCATTTCTCCCGCTGCGTTTAGTAATACACAAGCATTGTCATCGAATTTGATGTATGAACCATCTTTTCTTCTTACTGCTTTTTTAGTTCTTACTACTACAGCTTTAGATACCTGACCTTTTTTAGCGTTTCCAGATGGTGTAGAATCCTTGATCGTAACAACGATTTTATCACCAACTGAAGCATATCTTCTTCTGGTTCCTCCCAGAACTCTGATAACTAGTACTTCTTTAGCACCTGTGTTATCAGCAACTTTTAATCTTGATTCTGTTTGTAACATTATTACTTAGCTTTTTCAATGATTCTTACTAATCTCCATCTCTTGCTCTTGCTCAAAGGTCTAGTTTCTTGGATCAAAACTGTATCACCTTCTGTGCATTCGTTGTTCTCGTCGTGTGCAGTATATTTTTTCGTTTTCAAAACGAATTTACCGTACATCGGGTGCTTTACTCTTGTAGTTTCACTAACAACAATAGTTTTTTCCATTTTATTGCTGGAAACCACTCCGATTCTTTCTTTTCTTAAATTTCTATCCATTGTAAAATGAAATTATTGTTTGTTAGTTAACTCAGTGTTTAGTCTTGCGATTGTTTTTCTCAAATCTCTGATTTGAATCGGGTTTTCAATTGGGCTGATTGCATGAGCCAATTTCAATTTAGAATATTGAGCTTTTGCTTCAGTTAATTGAGCTTGAATATCACCCGCGCTTAAATTTTTAATATCAGCATTTTTCATTGTATTCAAAGATTATAGAGGTTTAACAAAATCGTTAGCAACGATGAATTTAGTAACTACTGGTAATTTTTGTGCAGCAAGTCTAAGAGCTTCTTTCGCAATTTCGTAAGGAACTCCTCCAACTTCGAACATAATTTTACCTGGTTTTACTACAGCTACCCAATATTCAACAGCACCCTTACCTTTACCCATACGTACTTCCGCTGGTTTCTTAGTAATTGGCTTATCTGGGAAGATTTTGATCCATAGTTGACCTTCTCTCTTCATATATCTTGTCGCAGCGATACGAGCTGCTTCAATCTGTCTTGCAGTGATCCAAGCTCCTTCCGTTGCTTTGATCCCAAAAGTTCCGTAAGCAAGTTGACTACCTCTTTGGGCATTCCCCTTCATCTTCATCTTGTGAACTCTACGGAATTTGGTTCTTTTTGGTTGTAACATAATTTCTAAATTTTAGATTTTAGATTTTAGATTTTAGATTTTTTTTAATTTTAAAAAAGTAACGGTAATTTAAAATTCAAAATTTCTAATCTAAAATTTTAATTATTATTGTTATTGTTGTTGTTTTTTCTAGGTCTTCTGTTGTCTCTGTCTCCTCCTCTGTTTCCTCTGTCTGACTGACCTCCTTTTTTCTGTTGTCCCACTAGTGGAGAAAGTTCTCTTTTACCGTAAACTTCACCTTTCATGATCCAAACTTTAACACCTAGTCTACCGTAAGTAGTGTGAGCTTCTGCCCAGTGGTAATCGATATCAGCTCTGAAAGTTGACAATGGAATTCTTCCTTCTTTGAAAGATTCTGATCTTGCCATCTCAGCTCCGTTTAATCTACCAGAGATCTGAACTTTGATACCTTCAGCACCCATTCTCATAGTACTTGCCATTGCCATTTTAACAGCTCTTCTGTAAGAAATTCTGTTTTCAATTTGCTTAGAAATACTATCAGCAACTAGTACAGCATCTAATTCAGGTCTTTTGATTTCGAAAATGTTGATTTGAATATCCTTACCTGTAAGTTTCTTCAACTCTTCTTTCAATTTATCAACTTCCTGACCTCCTTTACCGATGATAAGTCCCGGTCTAGCAGTAGTAATAGTTACTGTAACTAATTTTAAAGTTCTTTCAATATAAATTTTTGAAATACCACCTTTAGATAATCTAGCTTCAAGGTATCTTCTGATTTTGTAGTCTTCAGCGATTCTGTCTCCATAATCGTTTCCACCAAACCAGTTAGAATCCCATCCTCTGATGATACCTAATCTGTTACCAATTGGATTTGTCTTCTGTCCCATACCTTGATTAATTTTCTTTGTTACCTAAGATTAATGTAACGTGGTTAGATCTTTTTCTGATTCTATACCCTCTACCTTGTGGAGCTGGTCTTAGTCTCTTCAATTGTCTTGCACTATCCACAAATATTTCTTTAACGATAAGGTTTGCTTCCTCGATGTCAGCACCTTCGTTTTTCACTTGCCAGTTAGCCATAGCAGAAAGAAGTAATTTCTCTAACTTGTTAGAAGCATCCTTCTTAGAATATTTTAGGATATAAAGTGCTTTGTCTACCTGCTCTCCTCTAATGATATCAGCAACTAATCTCATTTTTCTTGGAGAAGACGGGCAATTATTTAATGAAGCTTTTACAACGTCTTTGTTAGCTTCTTTTCTTGCGATTGAACTATCTTGTTTTCTTGATCCCATGATTATCTGCTTCCTTTGTTTTTGTTACCACCATGACCTCTGAAAGATCTTGTTGGAGAAAATTCGCCTAACTTGTGACCAACCATGTTTTCTGTAACATAAACTGGGATAAAAGATTTCCCGTTGTGTACAGCAATAGTTTGTCCTACGAAGTCCGGAGAGATCATAGATGCTCTAGACCAAGTTTTGATAACTGTCTTCTTACCAGACTCTATATTTGCCTGAACCTTCTTATCTAAAGTATGATGAATGAACGGTCCTTTCTTAAGTGATCTTGCCATAATTATTTTCTTTTAGATACGATGTAACGGTTAGACACTTTGTTTTTCTTTCTAGTTTTGTAACCTTTAGCTGGTTTACCGTTTCTAGATCTTGGGTGACCTCCTGAAGAACGTCCTTCACCACCACCCATTGGGTGATCTACTGGGTTCATTACAACCGCTCTTGTTCTTGGTCTTCTACCTAACCATCTGCTTCTACCAGCCTTACCTGATACAGTTAATTGGTGATCTGAGTTGGAAACAGAACCAATCATTGCCATACATTCAGTAAGGATCATTCTTGATTCTCCTGAAGGTAACTTGATGATTGCATATTTACCATCTCTAGAAGTTAATTGAGCTGAAGAACCAGCACTTCTTGCTAAAATCGCACCTTGTCCAGGCTTCATTTCAACACAAGAGATTACAGTACCCAATGGAATATTTTTCAATTTCATTGCGTTACCTACGTTTGGTTCAACGCTTTCTCCTGACACTACTTTCTGATCAACTTTGATACCGTTTGGAGCGATGATATATCTCTTCTCTCCGTCTGCGTACTCTAATAAAGCGATAAATGCAGTTCTGTTTGGATCGTATTCTACAGATTTTACAGTTGCTTCAACGTTTGCTTTGTTTCTTTTGAAGTCAATAATTCTGTATTTCTTTTTGTGTCCACCTCCGGTGTAACGCATGGTCATTTTACCTGTTTGGTTACGTCCACCTGACTTTTTAATACCAACTGTTAGAGACTTCTCTGGTTTGTTGGTAGTAATTTCCTCAAAATTGTTTACAATTCTGAATCTCTGTCCCGGGGTGATAGGTTTTAATTTTCTAACAGACATTACTATTATTTATAATTAATAATTAATTTACAGCAAAAATATCGATAACCTCACCTTCAGCAAGTTTGATTACCGCTTTTTTCAATTTATTTGTCTTTCCTACTTGAAGACCTTTTTTAGTGTACTTTGAAGAAACCTTCGGAGCATAAATCATTGTGTTAACGTCTGCTACTTTTACACCGTAAGCTGCTTCAACAGCTTTTTTGATCTCGATTTTATTCGCCTTAGGGTTAACTAAGAAAGAATAAGAACCTCTTAAATCTGTAAGGTAATTAGCCTTTTCTGAAATAACTGGTTTAATAATAACTGACATGATTTATTTCTTTAAATTTTCCTGGAATTTTTCAACTGCACCTTCGAAGAAAATGATCTCACCAGCGTTTACTAAATCGTAAGAACTGATCTCGTTGAAGTTCATTACTTTAGTTTTAGGTAAGTTTCTTGAAGATAAATACACATTCTTGTTAGCTTCAGGAAGAACGAATAAAGATTTTTTACCGTTAAGTTCCAATGCATTTAATACATTGATGAAATCTTTAGTCTTAGGAGCGTCAAAGCTCACATCTTCTAAAACTTTAATGCTGTTGTCTCTCATTTTTTGAGATAAAACAGATTTCTTAGCCAATCTCTTAAGAGCTTTGTTCAATTTGAATCTGTAGTCTCTTGGTTTTGGTCCGAATACTCTACCTCCACCTCTGAATACTGGAGATTTGATATCACCGTATCTAGCAGATCCTGATCCTTTTTGCTTCTTAAGCTTTTTAGTAGAAGCAGTAATTTCGCTTCTTTCTTTTGCTTTATGAGTACCTTGTCTTTGAGCAGCAAGATACTGCTTAACTTCTAAGTAAACCGCGTGCTGATTTGGCTCAATTCCGAATACTGTTTCGTCTAGAGTTACTTTTCTTCCGGTCTCTTTTCCTGATGTATTTAATACTACTAGTTCCATTTTCTGATAATTACATAAGAATTTTTAGCTCCCGGAACAGCACCTTTTACTACTAAAAGATTTTGTTCTTGATCAACTTTTAACACTTGAAGGTTTTGAACAGTTACCTGCTTACCTCCCATTCTTCCAGCCATTCTCATCCCTTTGAATACTCTTGAAGGGTCTGAACCAGCACCGATAGAACCTGGAGCTCTAAGTCTGTTGTGCTGACCATGAGTTGCCTGCATTACACCTCCAAATCCGTGTCTCTTAACAACACCCTGGAAGCCTTTACCTTTTGAAGTTCCTGTTACGTCAACATATTCACCTTCAGAGAATAGATCAACTTTTACTTCTTCTCCTATTTTAGCATCAGCAAATCCTACGTGGAATTCTACCAATTTAGCTTTAGGAGCAGAACCAGCCTTTTTAAAATGGCCAGCTAACGCTTTACCAACGTTCTTCTCACTCTTGTCATCGAAACCTAACTGAACAGCTGTATAACCGTCGTTTTCTAAGGTTCTGACCTGTAAAATCGAGCATGGACCAGCTTGAATAACTGTACAAGGAATGTTTTTTCCTTCTTCGTTAAACAAAGACGTCATACCGATTTTTTTACCAATAATACCTGACATTGTTTATATTATAATAAAATTTATCCTTTATTTATCCCCATTTTTCGGAAGTCTGAAGTAATTTCTACTTTTGATATAGGCATACTACGCCCCTAAAATGAGTGTGCAAATGTATGAATAATTTTGTAACTGACAAATATTTCGACTAAAATATTTTGATTTTTAATCAATTAGATGATTTTAAAAAAATTCAGAACCAATTTCCCAAAGATTTATTTTGATTTTTAAAAAGAAATTAAGATGAAGACCTTATTGAGCCATTACCTTCACACCCACTTCTTCCAGTCCAGCCCTGTCCTCAGCACAAATACCACTATCCGTAATAAGATAGTCCACCTGATCTAAACCTGCAATCTTTCCAAATCCTTTTTTATTTAATTTGGAAGAATCTGCAAGAATCACCGTCTGATCCGCACACTCCATCATAATCTGATTCAAATGAGCTTCTGCAGCATTGGAGGTACTGATTCCAAACTCAGGATCAATTCCATCTACGCCCAGAAAAAGTTTATTACATGAAAACTGTTTTAGAATTCCTTCTGAAATAGAACCCACTATAGAAGTAGAGCTTTTTCTTACCTCGCCTCCCAACTGTATAATATTAATGTTAGGATTATTACAAAGTTCAATAGCCACCCGTAAAGAAGAGGTTAATACCGTAAGTGGCCCAAAATTCATCAGCATTCTGGCAAGATAATGCATTGTTGTTCCGGACGCCAGTATAATACAGTCGTTTTCCTGAATCAATGACAATGCTGCTTTGGCAATAATCTGTTTCGCTTCCACATTGATGCTTTCTTTCTCCCCTACATTTTTCTCATAAGCATATCTTACCTGCTTACTCGCTCCTCCGTGATTTCTAAAAAGAAGTCCCAGGCTTTCGAGATAGTTCAGATCCTTTCGAATCGTAACTGAAGAAACACTGAGCTTTTCACACAGATCCTGAACAAGTACATGTCCTTTCTCATCAAGCTCTTTAAGTATTTCATCCTGCCTTGGTAATAGCTTTTCCATTTTATTCGTTTCATCAAAAATACCGTTTTTTTTCGACATCTTAAAATTTCATTTATTTTCTTTTTGCTTTCATTTTTAATTTATATATTTGAAAACGAAACATAAACGAAACATTTATGAAACGAAACGAAGAACTCAGTAAGTTAACCAATGTAAAAGAATGGGACTTTATTGTCATAGGAGGAGGAGCCAGTGGTTTAGGTTCAGCATTAGATGCAGTAAGCAGAGGATTCAAAACTTTATTGCTTGAATCTCATGACTTCGCAAAAGCAACATCCAGCAGAAGTACCAAATTGGTACACGGCGGAGTTAGATATCTCGCTCAGGGAGATGTCGGATTGGTAAAAGAAGCATTAAAGGAAAGAGGATTATTAGCAAAGAACGCAGCTCATATCGTAAAAAATCAGTCTTTCATTATCCCGAACTACACTTGGTGGGGAGGAATCTACTATAAGATAGGTTTATCTGTTTATGATTTCCTTGCGGGAAAACTAAGCCTGGGTAAAACGAAATACATCAGCAAATCGAAAACAGTTGAAAAGCTTCCTACTATTGAACAAAATCATTTAATGAGTGGTGTTGTTTACCAGGATGGACAGTTTGACGATGCCAGACTTGCCATTAACCTTACCCAAACGATCATTGAAAAAGGGGGAAGTGCTGTTAACTATGTGAAAGTGATCAATCTTTTGAAAGATGATTCTGATAAAGTAATAGGTGTAGTTGCAGAAGACCAGTTTTCCAAACAACAATATCAGATACAGGGTAAAGTAGTGATCAACGCAACTGGTGTATTTACGAATGATATTCTTAATATGAACAACCCTAAGCATGGTAAACTTGTGGTACCAAGCCAGGGAATTCACCTTGTTCTGGATAAATCCTTCCTGAAAAGCGATGATGCCATCATGATTCCTAAAACATCAGACGGAAGAGTTTTATTTGTTGTGCCATGGCATGACAGAGCCTTGGTAGGAACTACCGATACTCTTTTGAAGGACGAAAGCTTTGAGCCTCGTGCACTGGAAGAAGAGATCAGCTTTGTTTTAAATACAGCAAGACAATATTTGGCTAAAAAGCCAACGCGTGAAGATGTAAAATCAGTTTTCGCAGGTCTTCGTCCGCTTGCCGCTCCTAAAGATGGAAGCAAAAGCACCAAAGAGGTTTCCCGAAGCCATAAAGTTATTACTTCAGAAACCGGATTAGTTTCTATTATCGGAGGAAAATGGACCACCTACCGTAAAATGGCAGAAGACACCGTAGACGAAGCAATGAAAGTTCACAGGTTGGGAAATAGTCTATCTAAAACGGAACACCTTTCTATCCATGGAAATGTAAAACCCGAACAGGTAGACAGAACCAACCACCTATACGTTTACGGATCTGATATTCCTGCTATCAAAGCCTTGCAACAAAGCAATCCTCGTTACGCTCAGAAGATCCATCCGGATCACCCTTTCACTATAGCAGAAGTAGTATGGGCTGTAAGAGCTGAAATGGCAGAAACCATAGAAGATATTCTGGCAAGAAGAGTACGTTTATTATTTCTGGATGCCAGGGCTGCTATAGACAGCGCGCATAACGTAGCAAGAATCATCGCTGAAGAAAAAGGATATTCTGAAGAATGGGCTCAGCAACAGGAAAATGAATTCATTGAATTAGCAAGAGGGTATTTATTAACGCCTTACTCACCTAAAGTTATCAACCTAAATTAGCACTATATACATGAATGAAAAGCTTATCCTCGCTCTAGATCAGGGAACAACTTCCTCCAGAGCGATTCTCTTCAACCATAGTGGAGAAATAGAATATGTATCTCAAAAAGATTTCAGACAAATATTCCCTACCCCAGGCTGGGTAGAGCACGATCCAAACGAAATCTGGTCTTCACAGATCTCCGTAGCAGCAGAAATTATAGCAAAGGCAGGAATCTCCGGATTGGAAGTTGCCGCTATCGGAATTACCAACCAACGTGAAACTACCATTGTTTGGGATAAGGAAACCGGTGAACCTATCTACAATGCTATTGTATGGCAGGACCGAAGAACTTCAAAATACTGCGACGAACTGAAAGATCAGGGACATGCAGAAACGATCAAAGAAAAAACAGGACTTGTTCTGGATGCGTACTTTTCAGCAACTAAGCTGAAATGGATTCTTGATAACGTAGAAGGAGCAAGACAGAAAGCCGAAGAAGGAAAATTATGTTTCGGAACTGTTGATACATGGCTTGTATGGAAACTGACCCGCGGAAAAATGTTTATCACTGATGTTTCCAACGCCAGTAGAACAATGCTTCTTAATATTCATACTTTAGAATGGGATAATGATTTATTAGAATTATTTGACATTCCTAAAAACATTCTTCCTGAAGTTAAACAAAGCAGTGAAATATACGGAGAAACGGCTACTACCCTATTCTCTACCAAAATTCCAATCGCGGGTATTGCTGGTGACCAGCAAGCTGCTTTATTCGGACAGATGTGTACCACTCCGGGAATGGTAAAAAACACTTACGGCACAGGATGCTTCTTATTAATGAACACAGGAACAGAAGCTGTTTCTTCTAAGAACAACCTTCTTACAACAGTAGCCTGGAAAATCAATGGAGAAGTGAATTACGCTCTTGAAGGAAGTGTATTCGTAGGAGGTGCCGCTATTCAGTGGCTAAGAGATGGTCTTAAGCTTATTCATTCTTCTGATCAGGTGAATGAATTGGCCGCTTCTGTAGAAGATAATGGAGGCGTTTATTTTGTTCCTGCATTAACTGGTCTTGGTGCTCCATACTGGGATCAATATGCCCGTGGAACAATTGTAGGAATTACACGTGGAACTACTGATGCACACATCGCAAGAGCAACCCTGGAAGGAATTGCATTTCAGGTTTATGATATTGTAAAAGCTATGGAAGCTGATTCCGGAAGAGCAAGTCTTGAATTAAGAGTAGACGGTGGTGCTTCTGCAAGTGATCTTCTGATGCAGATCCAGTCTGACTTATTTGGATTTAAAATAACAAGACCAAAGACATTGGAAACTACCGCTCTTGGAGCAGCCTACCTTGCAGGACTTGCAGTAGGATACTGGAAAAGCATAGACGAAATCCAGGAGCAATGGATTGTAGATAAAGACTTCCACCCCCAATTAAACAGAGAACAAGTGGATAAAATGACTCACTTCTGGAAGAAAGCTGTAAAAAGCGCTCAAAGCTGGATTGAAGATTAACTTACTCATCAAAAAAAACTTATATGACCCCATTTATTGCAGAAGTTATCGGAACGATGCTTCTTATATTGTTAGGCAACGGTGTTGTAGCCAATGTTGTCTTGAAAGATACGAAAGGAAATAATTCCGGATGGATTGTTATTACTACCGCATGGGCATTGGCCGTATTTGTGGGAGTAACCGTTGCAGGGCCAATAAGTGGGGCCCATCTGAATCCGGCTGTAACCATTGGTCTTGCGACAGCAGGAAAATTTTCATGGGATCTGGTTCCTTCTTATATTGCAGCCCAAATGATTGGAGGAATGCTGGGTGCATTTTTAGTATGGCTGTTTCATAAAGATCATTTTGCCATTACGGAAGATGAAGGAGCAAAACTGGCTTGTTTCAGTACAGGTCCGGCTATCAGAAAAACATCTTCCAATCTTATCAGTGAGATTATCGGGACGTTTGTACTGGTATTCTGCGTCTTCTATTTTGCAGATCCAAGTATTTCTTTACAGGCAGATCCAACAGCCAAAGTAGGATTAGGTTCTATTGGAGCAATTCCTGTTACGTTTGTAGTGTGGGCAATAGGCCTATCTCTTGGAGGAACTACAGGCTATGCCATTAACCCCGCAAGAGATCTAGCACCAAGAATTATGCACGCTATTTTACCGGTAAAAGGGAGCAGTGACTGGAGTTATGCGTGGATTCCTGTAGTAGGTCCTATAACAGGAGCTATTATCGCAGCTGTTTTATATGGATTTTTAAAATAAGGCACATGATGAGAAAAATCTTAAAAGGGATCTTCTTTCTTGTTTTAGGAGCAGGAAAGCTATTTTCACAGGAAACTACTGAAGTCAAGGAATCCAAAGAAGGAAGACTTGATTTTACAGCCAATATTCAGAATAATCACTTATGGAGAGGACTTATTATCACCGATAAGCCTGTGGTAATGGGAAATCTGTCGTATGCCTTGGATGCTGAGAAAAAATGGAAGGTAGGAATCTGGGGAGCTTCTGCATTAGCAGATGATAAGGATAATACTCACTATAAAGAAATCAATTATTACATTCAATATTCTGACGGACGTTTTTATATTGGGCTATGGGATCTTTACAACTCCCGAAACATCAATACTGCAGTAGCTGCTGATGATATCTTCAGCTATTCACAAAGAAGAACGGCTCATATAATTGATTTAAGAACGAACTATACTTTCGGGCCATCATTCCCGATCAATATTGAGGCTGATATCATGCTTTATGGAGGAGCCAATGCAGGAGAAGTAATTCTGGAAGCTGATGGAAGTTATAAAAAGAACAGATATTCTACTTATGTACAGGCAAGCTATCCTGTTATTAAGGGACAGAAAGTCAATCTGGATGCATTTGTAGGAGCCGGATTTGCCCTTAATGACAAAACCTTTTTATATGGCAATGGAAAAAACAGCTTTGACATTGTAAATGTAGGCCTAAAGGCCGGAAAAATTGTTAAGATTACCGATCATTACAGTCTTCCTGTAACCATAATGGCGATGTGGAACCCATCGAATAAGTTTGCAAGGATTCAGCTTGCAGCAACTGTTTTTTAATCCAACTTTAATTCAATTATAGAGAAGCCACTCCTTTCGGGGTGGCTTTGTCATGATTGCTACAATTAAAAGGTAATCTATTTTGCAATATAACAGTTATTCTAAAATACAATAACCGTTTTTTTACGGTAGCTGTTTTGCTTAAAAATCTTTACTTTTGAAAAAAATATCTATGAAAAAGTTTTTCAGTGTAATGATTCTGTGTATTAGTATTTTTACGTGGGCACAGCAGACAGAGCTTCCTTTTATTGGATACAGAGCTTTTGATATTATGAAAGGATATAGTGGCACAGGTACTCCTCATTATTATCTGGATCTCAAAAATAATGGCGATGTACATTTTGGATATGTCCAGGTGAATCAAGCCAGCGGAGAAGAAACAACAGAAGAAATCAATGCTGGTAAATACGCACCTAATAAGGTAATGAAAGTGGTTTTTAAAAAATTTGAAGAAACGTTTTTCGTGAAATTCGATAAAGAGAAAATTTACCTTACCGATGAACAAGGAAATGTTAAGAATCTTGAAGGCTGCTGCTCATCTTCTGACAGCATCAAAAAAGAAACCTGTACATGCGAAAGCGAATTTTTCAAGTAGTAAAATGATATATAGAGAAAGCCATTCCATCCGGGATGGTTTTCTTGTTGTGAGAAACCACCCCGTCAAATTATAAATTTGCCACCCCTCCGGAGGAGGGGAATAGTTATACAATCTACTGCATTTGAACAAGTCATAATAAGTAAATACAATATTCTTTTGCTTCCTACCTTTAATCACCGGGATTTTACGGTTTATATTCTGCCAAAATATCTTTACTTTTGAAGGGTGATTTACACCAATGAAACATTTTAAAATCTTATTTCTACTCATCTTTTTTCTTATTGTATCATGCAGCAGGAAAGAACATCATTCTTACACATTTTATTACTGGAAAACCAAACTAAAGCTTGATCAAGAAGAGAAAAAAGCATTGGATCAGGCAACTGTTCCTTATTTATATACCAGATTCTTTGATGTAGATAAGGTGAACGGAAAATTTCAGCCCGTTGCTGTTATCACCAAAGACCAAAGTTTTCAGACAGACAAGCAGATTGTTCCTACGGTTTTCATTACCAATCAGACATTACTGGGTATTTCTGCAGAAGAGATCAAATTCCTGGCAGAAAGCATTCATCTATTGGTTCAAAAGAAAACAGAAGTATATCAACTGAAAACTTATCCTGAAATTCAAATTGATTGTGACTGGACCGCCGGAACACGGAATGATTATTTTAAATTTCTGAAAGAACTCAAAAGAGTTTCCGGAAAAGAAATTACCTGCACGCTCCGTCTTCATCAGGTGAAAGATAAAAAGCAGACCGGAATTCCTCCGGTAGAAAAAGTATACCTGATGTGCTACTCTACTTCATCACCTCTCGAGAACTCTGATAAGAATTCTATCCTGGATGTGAATATTCTGAAAAGTTATCTTTCGAAAATAGAAGAGTATCCTATCAAAAATATTGAAGTGGCACTTCCTATTTATTCGTGGGGGATTGTTACCAATCATTTAGGAAAACACAAACTTATTAATGCCTTATCGAAAAGAGATCTGGAAAACTCCAATTTCAAAAAGATTTCAGATCATGAAGTTGAAGTCATGAAAGACGGATTCTACTTTGGAAGCTATTTAAATAAAGGCTTCAAAATAAAGGTAGAAGAAATCTCCGAAGAACAGCTTGACGATGTCATTGCCTTTTTACAGAAAAAAATCCCGCATTTTAATATCATTTATTATCAATTAGATAGTAAATTTGTGTTAGACCGGAAATTTTAATCTTTTAAAGATAGAGGCATACTTACCAGAACACTACCATCATACAATATTAAAACTAAAAAAACACTACACACCCTATGAAAAAGTACATTCTTTCACTTGCGGTTGTATCACTTTTCTATACACAATCTGACGCGTGTGCGTGGTCAGATCCTGATTATGATTACTTCAACCTTTTTACACAAACCATCATCAAGGACAAGGCTTATCTTCCTTTTCTGCACAATTATTCAAGCAGATTTTATGGAGGATATAACTCAGCATTGATTCCTGATGACAATGTGGAAACATGGAAAAGGTTCTTCAACAATCAGCTCAGCTATTCTGAAACCCAGAATCTGGTGTATAAAATCAGTATGAACGACCTGAATGCTTTAAAGAGCGGAAATCCAACCAACCCTATTTTACAAAAACTAGGTACAGGATTTTACCAAAAATACAAGGAAGGCATTGATTATTTGATTGAAGCCAAATATCTTGAGCCTTATATGAGCATCAATTATATAGAAAGTGAAAACTCATTCTATTATGACAGAGATGCCAACAGAAAAAATGCTACTGCTCTTGATTACAATAAAACGATCGCAGCTTTGACCTCTTTATACAACGCAGCGAGAAATCCTGAAATCAAACAACGTTACGGATATCAGCTGGTACGTCTGAATCATTATACAAGAAATTATGATTCTGCGGTACAGGCTTTCAAAACATATGTTGCTCCCATCAAACTAAAAGGAACAGTCTATTTCATGTCTCTGGACCAATTGGCAGGAGCACAAAGAGGATTGGAAATGAACAGTGATGCTAACTGGAATTTTTTCCAGGTATTCATGAATAGCAAAGACCGTAAAGAATCTGCATTTGTTTCTATGAAGCTTTCAGATACTGCCTCTTTCAGCAATATCATGAAAAGAGCCAATACGAATGAGGAAAAGAATATGGCTTATTTTCTGTTAGGATATGAAGACTTCAACAATCCTATTCCAATGATGGAAAAGATGTATGAGATCAATCCTGATTCCGAGATTCTGAAGGTAATGGCTGCAAGAAGTATCAATGAACTTGAAAGAAGCTATCTGCCTACGTATTACTATACTTCGGAGGCTCAAAAGGTATCGGCAAAAGAAAACTCTACGGACAACGCTGCAAAAAACAATTCTACAGCTCAAACGAAACCTGAAGTAAAGGAAGAAAAACTTTCTTTCTGGCAGAAAATTGTAAGGTTCTTTAAAAATCTTTTCGGCGGTTCCAAATCTGAAAAAACAGGTGATAGTGCTAAAGCTGATCAAAGTGATGATGAGTTATTCAGTAATCCTGACCGAATTCCATTCTATAACAGAACGGGTTATTATTACGATGAAAAAACACAGGATTTCCTTGATGATCTGGAGAAATTCACTGATAAAACAAAAGAAAAATCTAAAGATGAATACTGGCAGATTGCCGATGCTTATCTCAAATTTTTAAAGAAAGATTACAAAGGAAGTTCTGAAATTCTGGACGACATCAAAACAGCTAACCCTGAATATCTGGAGGAAATCAAAAGAATGAAAGTTCTGAATGATATTGTTTCTCAGCCTAAAATTGATGCAGAATATGAAGATCACCTGATGAAAGATTATGCGGAATATTTCGTAGAGAAAAAAGTAAAAAAAGACACCGCTGCTACAGATAATTTCGATTATTATGGTGAAGTGCCTTCTACTGTAGATTTCCTTAAAGATGTTATTGCTAACCGTTATTTCCTTCAGGGAGAAGATGGAAAATCTTTCCTGATGAACAATAAGCTTTCTGATCTCCAGTACAATCCAAATTCCAACTTAGTGAAAAGTGTGGAAGAGTTTTACAGGAAGCCAAATAAAACTCAGTTTGAACAACAGATCATTGCCAAAAACATGGACAGCGTAGGCAATATTGATGCCTTCTTCAGTACCATTTATGGAGACAGAGCCATGAGGCTTGCCGATTTTGAAAAGGCAAAAGCTTATTATGGAAAAGCAAAAAGCTTTGCCGGTATTCCAAGACAGAATTATGAATGGACAGAAAAGAATGGCCAGACCATCACTCCAAAACAATATGCACCTGCAGAGTATGACGGATTTAAAAACATTTCAAATCTGGTATTCGGACATAATGTTTGGGAAAGTTTCGGAAGTCCTGATGCTGAAAGTATGAAAGCCGAAAACTATACAGATTTCCCTTTCATCAAAACAAGTATGGATAAACTTGAACTGGCAGACGCACTGATTCAACTTAAAAAGATTGGAAACGGAACGGATGAAAAAGCAGCAAAAGCCAACCAGCTTATCGGAAACTTATTGTACAACACCTCCATTTTAGGTTATTACCGTCAATTGTTTGTTATGGATATTGATAACAGCAACGGAGGTAAATACGACTTCTGGAATACGGACAGAAAGAACCCTTATAAGTATTATTATAAAAACTTCCTTGATACCTCTTATATTGAACCTGACAATTTTGATCTGTCTATCAATTATTATCAAAAAGCGCTTAAGCTTTCCAGTAATAAAGAAGAAAAAGCAAGAATCTTATTCCAGATGGCAAGTGCCGAACAGGGTAAATATTACCAATATGAAGCGAAAGCTCCAAAAGATTTTGATTATTCAGATCCGAAATGGTCTGAAAAAGAAGAGGCCCGCCAAAAGGAAATGGACCAACTTAAAAACCAGAAATACAGAACCTACTTTGCTCAGCTGAAAGCTCAGTATTCTGACACTGAAACAACGAAAAGCCTGATGGGCAGCTGTAGTTATTTCAGTTATTTCATGAGATAATATCTTCCATAAAAAAACCTCTGAGTGATCAGAGGTTTTTATTTTGGTATTTTTACCGTATTATTTTTTCACAAATTTAGTGGTGCTCTTCTCTTCTTTATTATTGATTGTAATAAAGTAGATTCCTTTCACAAGTGTTCTTACATTAATTTTACCCTCTCCTATGGTTCCTTTTGCAATCACCTGTCCCGGAGCATTGAAAATTTCATAAGAAGCGTTTGAAGAAACATTCATGACATTCAATACATCTTCTACCGGGTTCGGATAAATCTTAACCGATTTGGCACTTCCAGCTTCAGAAACGGCCAATAGGCTGGATACGGTAGCCTGTTTCGCTGCGTAGAAAACATTTCCGATAGCAGAAACTCTCAGGTGAATTGTTTTTCCGGCTAAAGATGCAGGAACGAAAACACTTGCCGATCCGTTATTGGGTACTGATGCCGTCAGATCATTCCAGGTTACTCCACCATCTTCTGTATAATCAATTTTAACATTCGCTACATTATATGGAGAAGCTGTAGTTCCGGAAACCGTCCATGCAATAGCAGAGTTCGCATTAGGAGTCAGTGATGTTGTATTAACGGTAAACGCAGCCGCATTCCCTACAACTACAGTCTGTGTAGTATGAGCAGTCTGAGCCTGTCCTCCCGGTTTATTATCTCTTACCGTTACACGGAAGTTTGTTGTTCTTGCTACTGTACTTGCAGCTTCAAAATCTGTTGTATTTTTTACAGCACCGCCAAGCACTGTAGCCAGTTTAGGAAAATATCTTGTAGGACTTGCAGTAGGTGCCCAGGATCTGAAATTCGCTCCTGAACTTGTATTTCCGATATTATTTTTGGTTACTCCATTGCCTAAACTGCTCGGATTTACCTGTTCCCAGCAATAGGTCAGTGCATCTCCATCCGGATCTGTAGCTGATGCCGTCAACACAAATGCTGTAGATTTCGGAATGGTATAAGTAGTAGGCATTGCTGTAACCACAGGTGGATTATTGGTAATCGGAGTTTCAATATCTGCTGTTACAGAAGCAAGATTGGTCTGTACCTGCTCAATACTTACATTATGAAAATATACATCGGAATGCTTTTGTACATCTGTATTCGGACCTGTAATTCCTGCATATCCCATGATGGTAGATCCTGAACCTGGTTCTACTTCCTGATTCAGAAAATTTTCGTAGAAACTATATGTATGGGAATCTCCCAATTGGTGCCCGATCTCATGTGCTACAAAATCAATATCAAAAGCGTCTCCACTTGGTGGTAATTGAGCAGTACTGTTTTGGTTCCATGTTCCACCAGCGTAATAATCAATTCCAGGGGAAGTATATCCACTTCCTTTATAATTGCCTGGAGAAGGTGAGTTTTGACAACTAGGATCAATACTTGTAGAGGTATCATTACTTCCGATACAACCGATACAACCGGCACTTCCACCGCCCCCTGTTGCTCCAAATAAATGTCCTATATCAAAATCTGCATCTGTAACACCGTATGCTCCTCCATGTAATGTATTCATCAATTCATTATTCCATTTACACATAAGACTGGATTCGCTATAAGGATCATTGGCAGCATCCGTAAATATTAGGTTGGGAGCATTAATCGCATTAACATGTACATTAAATTCTTTTTCAAGTACACCATTCACTCTTGATAAAGTAGCATTTATTTGGGTAAGAGCACCTGCTGCCCCTCCAAAGAAAGCAGTATATTCCCCTGTTACAGACATTGCCAGTCTAAGGGTATGGAATGTTTTATTATTTGATTTGGCTGTAGATCCGGAGTTCATAAGCTTCTGCATTCTAGCAACAGCTTCTTTATCTTCTTTTGTATTACACACAAATGCATGTCCGTTCTTATTAGTCTTCCCATGTACGGAATAATAAGACTTATCAGATGTTGCAGGTTCTATAAATTCATATTGCCCGTCGGCACCAATAATCATAGACTGGAAATCATTGGGAGCAACGCTGAAACGGATGTATTTGGTTGGATCATCAGTTCCAATCCCTACATAAGAGCCCAACTGGTATTTATTAGCCAAAGTTTCATCCATAACCGGAAAACTGTTGACGGTAAATTTTTCTATTTTCCCTTCAAGAGTAGGAATATTGATAGTAATGGGAGAACCTTCACCCATTTTAGGAGCTCTTAGCAGCTGTGTTCTTATCTGGTCAATATCAAGCTTGTAGTAAACAGAATGATCACTCTTTTTTATTATTTTCTGTTGAGGCAATCCTCTGCTCCATTGTGCATTTGCGGATATTGCTAACAGAAATATCGGCAAACAAAATAATTTTGCTTTCATATGTTTTTTTCAATAAAAGTAAATATTTATTGAAACAAACACTAAAAACAAGATTAAAAATTAAAAATAAACACTAAAATCCATAATAACACCAATAAGAGAATTAAAAAAAATCATAATATTCAAAAATATTTAGAAAATTTTTAATTCTGCTTTTTATGTTCCTGTTTCTGCATCCATTCTTCATGTTTTCTTTTAAAGAATTCATACTTATAATCCTGATTTCTTTGTGCTGCATCAATGGAATGAGAAGTATGAATATCAGCATCTTTTTTGGCAAGCTGCCCCAGTTTTTCATAATAGATGTGAAGCTGGTCCAATTCTGCTTCCGTAAGATCTTCAATATCCACAATACGGTTGCTTGCTTTTTCATGAGCCGCAATAAGCTCATTGAGTTTGATCTGTATGGCTTTGGAATCTTTGTTCTGAGCTTTCTGAATCAGGAAAACCATCAGAAAAGTAATGATTGTAGTGCCTGTATTGATTACTAACTGCCAGGTTTCGGAATAGTCAAAAAAAGGTCCTGAAACTGCCCATACTACTACAATAAGAAAAGCTCCTATAAAAGCATACGGACTTCCTGTAAATTTCACAGCCCAGTTTGAAAATTTCTCAAAAATATGATGATCTTTATGACTCATAGCTTTTGTTTTTAAAATAATAAATGTATAAAATTAACAGGAATCAGGAATAATAAACACAAACAAAAAACATTAAGACAGAGTATTGTCTTAATGTTTTCTAATTAAAATTGATATGAATGTGTGAAATATATTATTTGATTTTTCCTGAAAAACGGTTTTCAAGGTTTTGTTTTTCTTCTGCTATCATACTCTTTCCGATTTGAGCAGATGAAAAAGGTTTTGGATAAAATGTGTTATTCCCATGATCCTTCCAGGGAGAAATATTCCCCCAAGAGTATATGCTTTTAGGATTATTGTAACTTTTTTCAATATTTTCTCTGGCTGTTTTCAGTTCTTCATCAGACAAATGCTCTTCGGAACATGAAACTAAACCAGCTACGGCAATCAATGATAAGAATACTGTTCTGGTAATTTTCATAATATTTTTTGAGTTAGAATTTATAGTTTACCTGTACAGCAAAGTTTCTCGGCTGAATCTGATCAATGTACCCTCCTCTGAAATAAGAATTATATCCTACTGAATCAAAGATATTATTGAAGAACCCTCTTAATCCTAATCCATTTTTGAAGGAATATCCTATCTGGGCATCTACCGTAGTATATTGCGGCATGAAGAAAGGTTTTTCTCCTGGCTGAGTTCCATTCACATGGCCATTTTCTGTATTGGTATATTGTTGTTTATAGTCATCCACTGGTCTTTGTCCAACAAAATAGATTCCGGCTCCTACGTCAAGACCTGTTAACATGCCTGTATCGAATTTATAATTCAACCACGCATTAGCAGAATGTTTAGGGGTATTAATAGGTGCTGAACCATTCACAAATGAAGGGCTGTCTTCATATTGCGCATCCACATAAGCCCATCCTGTCATCACTTGTAGGTTTGGAAGAATTTTACCTATCAATTCAACTTCAACACCCTGTCTTTTTAAGTTACCGGCAAGGGCATATTTTCCGGTAGGATTTCCGCCATCAAGAAGTTCATATGATAAATTATCTGTCTTGATATCAAAAAGCGTTACATTAAATCTTAATCTTTCATTCAACCAGTCTGATTTAATTCCAGCCTCCCATTGTTTTGTAGTAGATGCTCCTACAGTTCCTCCGCTGAACAATACATTATTGGAACTTCTCAGCGCTGTAGTGCTTGTATAGGAACCAAATATGTTCATATTTTCAATCGGAGAAATCATAATCCCCAATGAAGGATTCCATGCGTAGTCTTTTTCTTTATCTGAGCCAATGAGTCTGCTGTAACGAACTCCTAAATGAGCTTTAACATACTTATTAAAAGTAATGACATCCTGTGCCATTAACCCCATTGTAGGTGCTACTGTATTAATAGCGTTAGCTGTTGATAAGTCTATATTAACTCCTGCAGGAAGAATATTGTTAATTTCATTCAGGACATTGATCTGGTCAACATCTTTTGCTTTATATGAAGTCGTTGTAACATTAGATTCTTTCCAGTCAAAACCTACCTGAAAAGTATGTTTCATGAATCCTGTCATGACATCAGCTCCAATAAAATCGAATTGAAATACTTTATTTAAATCCTCTCTATCAGATCGGGTTAATGTTCTGTTACGGAACTCTGTCGGGTTATCTCTCTTTAAAGGAGCGAGTGCTGCACCTACAATTTCAGTCTGATAAGATGAGCTCATATAAGCCGCTCTTAATCTCAATTTCTCAGTTAGCTTTCTTGTAACTGTTGTTGAGAAGTTGAATGTTTCGGTCTTTGCATTATCTGTAGAAAATCCAAGGAATTTTCTTCCCGGCATTTTGTATATTGCCTCAGTATCTCCTTTGGCAAGGTTTACAGTTCCTCTATCCGGTGTTGTATTGTTATGCATATAATCCATTTCCACCACAATCTCAGTTTTATCGTCCGGGCGGATGGCAATGGATGGATTTACGTAAATACGCTCTGTATTAATAAATCTTCTGAAGCTATTATTATTTTGGTAAGCTGCATTGAGTCTGACAGCAACTTTCCCCTGAGAATCTAATACTCTCTGAAAGTCAACTGTTGGTCTATAGAAATCCCAGCTTCCATATCTGAAACCAACATTCGTCTGATTGATAAATTTAGGAACTTTAGTAACCACATTAATCACTCCACCTGCAGAACCTAAACCGTCACCTATTCCCTGTGTTACAGCAGCAGATCCTTTAATTATCTGAATACTTTCTATTCCCTGCATATCGGTAAGCATTCCTGCAGTACGGAAATCAGAATCCATCTGAACTCCGTTCTTTAAAACCGGAACTCCCCTATATCCTCTGATGGACATACTTTCTCTGGTTCCACCGTAGCTACCGAATTGAGTTACTCCAGGAACATTCTTTGCAACGTCTGTAACCGTTAACCCTCCTAGATCCTCAATTACTTTATGGGAGATTACTGAAATACTCTGAATCTGATCTCTGGTTTTTAATGGCAATCTTGTGATTGTCTCCAAACCTTGCGGCTGCTTTTTTCTTTCACCGAATAATTCTACTTCGTCAATTTCCTTCGACTTTTTAATAGAATCATTAACTTTCTGTGCATTTACAAAAACCCCACCTAATACAAGCAGAGAAAAGGATACTACTTTATTCATCTGATAATTTTTTGCAAAATTATTATTTTTATTAATTCTAAATAAATAAACAACAGTGACATATGTCACCTGAAAAAGAAGTATTAATATCAGATCATTAATCCTTCAGCAGGACTCTTTAAAATCCCTGAACAGATCCACTCTATCATTAAGGGTAATCTCCTTAACACTTTTTATGATTATAGAAAGTACAATGCAAAAAAAAGCAGATTTGATAGTTTTCAAATCTGCTTTTGATCGTTTTGATTCCGTAAAGCAATCCCTAAAAAAATCCGTCCCTAAAAAGGAACGGATTGTATAATCATTGCAAAGTATGCATTTATCACACTTTAATTTCAACGTCTACACCTGAAGGAAGTTCTAATTTCATTAGAGCATCAACAGTTTTAGAAGAAGAAGAGTAGATATCCATTAGTCTCTTGTGAGCTGAAAGTTGGAACTGCTCTCTTGCTTTCTTGTTTACGTGCGGAGATCTCAATACTGTGAAGATTCTCTTATTCGTTGGCAATGGAATTGGACCGTTTACAACAGCACCAGTAGCCTTTACCGTTTTTACGATTTTCTCAGCAGACTTGTCTACCAAGTTGTAATCGTAAGATTTTAGTTTTATTCTGATTCTTTGTGACATTTCTTTAATTTAAAAATTAACCTTTTGCTTTAGCTATGATTTCTTCAGCAACGTTTTGTGGAGTAGCTTGGTACTTCTCTAATTCCATAGAAGAAGTAGCTCTTCCTGATGAAAGTGTTCTTAGAGTAGTTACATATCCAAACATTTCAGAAAGTGGAACAGAACCTTTGATTACAACAGCTCCATTTTTCTCTTCCTGACCACTGATAGTACCTCTTCTTTTGTTAAGGTCACCAATGATGTTACCCATATATTCTTCCGGAGTTACAACTTCCAGCTTCATAATAGGCTCCATAATTACTGGCTTAGCAGCACGTCCCGCTTCTTTAAATCCTAATTTAGCAGCCATTTCAAATGAAAGAGCATCAGAATCCACCGCGTGGAAAGATCCATCTTTAAGAGTAACTTTAATACCTTCAACTTCGAAACCAGCCAAAGGACCGTTCTTCATTGCAGCTTTAAATCCTTTTTCAATTGCAGGAACAAATTCTCTAGGAACGTTACCACCTTTGATCTCATTGATGAATTCTAAACCAACTTTACCTTCGTCTGCAGGTCCTAGTTCAAATACAATGTCAGCAAATTTACCTTTACCACCAGATTGTTTTTTGTAAACTTCTCTGTGTTGAGCAACTTTTGTTAAGTTTTCTTTGTACTCTACCTGAGGTTGTCCTTGGTTTACTTCAACTTTGAACTCTCTCTTCATACGGTCAACAATGATATCTAAGTGAAGCTCACCCATACCAGAGATAATCGTTTGTCCAGAAGCTTCGTCAGTTCTAACCGTAAACGTTGGATCTTCTTCAGCCAATTTTGCTAAAGCGTTACCCATTTTATCCTGGTCAGCTTTAGTTTTAGGCTCAACAGCGATACCAATTACCGGATCAGGGAAAACCATCGATTCAAGAACGATTGGGTTTTTCTCGTCACACATTGTATCACCAGTTTTGATAGACTTGAATCCTACTGCTGCACCAATATCACCAGCTTCAATATATTCTACTGGGTTTTGCTTGTTAGCGTGCATCTGATAGATTCTAGAGATTCTTTCTTTATCTCCTGAACGAGTGTTCAAGATATAAGAACCAGCATCCAGTCTTCCAGAGTATGCTCTGAAGAATGCTAATCTTCCCACGAACGGGTCAGTAGCAATCTTAAATGCTAGAGCAGAGAAAGGCTCATCTACAGATGGCTTTCTTGTAATTTCAGCATCTGTTCTTGGGTCAGTACCTTTGATATCATCTTTATCCAATGGAGAAGGAAGGTATTTACATACTGCATCCAACATAAACTGTACTCCTTTATTCTTGAATGAAGAACCACAAGTCATTGGGATAATAGATAAATCAATAGTAGCAGCTCTCAATGCAGCATTGATTTCTTCTTCTGTAATTGAATCCGGATCTTCGAAGAATTTCTCCATCAAAGTTTCGTCATATTCAGAAACAGCTTCTACTAGTTTCTCTCTATATTCAAGAACTTCATCTTTCATATCTTCAGGAATTGGCACTACTTCGAAAGTAGCTCCTTGTCCTGCTTCATCCCAGATGATCGCTCTGTTTTTAATTAAGTCAACAACACCTTTGAAATCTTCTTCAGCACCGATTGGTAAAACGATTGGAACTGCGTTAGATCCTAACATTTCTTTAACCTGGTTTACCACGTTAAGGAAGTCAGCACCTTGTCTGTCCATTTTGTTTACGAATCCCATTCTTGCAACTTTGTAGTTGTCAGCAAGTCTCCAGTTTGTTTCAGACTGAGGCTCTACTCCATCTACTGCAGAGAATAAGAATACCAATCCATCCAATACTCTTAAAGATCTGTTTACCTCTACTGTGAAGTCAACGTGTCCCGGTGTATCAATGATGTTGAAGTGGTAAGGCTTAGTATCAGCTAGAGGTTTTCCTTGATCTGTTGGAAAGTTCCAAGAACAAGTGGTCGCTGCAGAAGTAATAGTAATACCTCTTTCTGCTTCCTGCTCCATCCAGTCCATTGTAGAAGCACCATCGTGAACTTCACCAATTTTGTGGTTTACCCCTGTATAGAATAGAATCCTTTCTGTAGTGGTAGTCTTACCTGCATCAATGTGAGCAGCGATACCAATATTTCTTGTAAATTTAAGATCTCTTCCCATTTCAGATTAGAATTTGAAGTGTGAGAAAGCTTTGTTAGCTTCCGCCATTTTGTGAGTATCAGATTTCTTTTTGAAAGCAGCACCTTCTTCTCTTGAAGCAGCTACAACTTCGTTAGCTAATTTCAAAGCCATAGACTTATCATTTCTAGCTTTAGAATATTTGATTAACCATTTCATTGCCATAGAAATTTTTCTATCAGCTCTGATTGGCATAGGGATTTGGAAGTTAGCTCCACCTACTCTTCTAGAACGTACTTCTACGTGAGGCATTACATTTGTAAGTGCATCTTTCCAGATTTCAAGTGCAGTTTTTTCGTTATCTCCTTTTTTAGTTTCTACGATCTCTAATGCATCATAGAAAATTTTAAATGCGATTGACTTCTTACCGTCAAGCATTAAGTTGTTTACGAATCTCGTTACCAATTGATCATTAAATTTAGGATCTGGTAACAACGGTCTTTTTTTCGCTTTTGTCTTTCTCATTGCTTTTGTACCTTATTTAATGATTATTTTTTCTTTCCTTTTGCAGGAGCAGCAGCTGCTTGTCCTGGTTTAGGTCTCTTAGCTCCGTACTTAGATCTTCTCTGAGTTCTTCCATTTACACCAGCGGTGTCTAATGCACCTCTTACGATGTGGTAACGTACTCCCGGTAGGTCTTTCACCCTTCCGCCTCTAACCAATACTATCGAGTGCTCCTGAAGATTGTGTCCTTCGCCCGGGATATAGGCGTTAACTTCTTTACCGTTAGAAAGTCTTACCCTTGCTACTTTTCTAAGTGCAGAGTTAGGTTTCTTAGGTGTAGTTGTATATACTCTCGTACATACACCACGTCTTTGTGGACAAGAATCTAGGGCAGCCGATTTGCTCTTCTTGGCAAGCGTGGCTCTTCCTTTTCTTACTAATTGTTGAATAGTAGGCATTTAATTGCTTTTTATTTTAGGGTGCAAAAATAGTAATATTTTTTTAATCTGCAAACTCTTATATAAAAATTAAAATCAAATACTTACATCCGAAATGAAACACATTTCATGAGTATCATTATAGAAGTACAATATACATGCGGAAAACAAGCAGGAAAAATAGATTTTACAGTCTAAAAAATGAATATTAAATAATTATGAAATTTATCTGTTTCTGATTTTTAATATTTTTTTCTTCAAAATAGATTCCGGATTTACTGCTTTAATTTTAACTCAAGATCAATATAAGGTAGTTTTGAATCCATTCAATCATGGTATCATGTTGAAGATGCAAGAGAATCAGTATATAAAAAATACCAGAAAAAATAAGATATGAAGATTTTATCGGGTTATTATTGAATGAGATCTCTCCGGAATCATTTGTTTTTAAAAGTGATGTAAAAACAATAAATAATAATGTAGAATAAATATAATTCCATCTCATCCAATCAATTCCAAGATAATATAAAGGAGTTACCCAAAGAAGGCAGATCACATTGCAGAAAAGATAGCTATAGAATGATTCTTTTTTAAACAAATAAATATAAAGTCCCATTTGAAATATCATGATAAGGAGCTCAATAGCATGAACCAGAAACGATAATTTGTACTGAAGAACATAGTTAAAATCAAAATAATATTCCAGATCAAAAATATTCTCTTTCTGAAAAACCACTCCTCTGCTTTTCAGGATCGATAAACTTTCTCCTTCGTTCACATTTCCACCCAAAAAATAGATAATACCAATATTGGCAAACGCAGCTACTGCTATAGACAGCATGTATTTAATATTAATTTTTTGCCACTTGGAATAATTAATCCATAATAAAAAGGGAAGAAAAAAAAATCCGGCCTCGTGTATGAAAAGAAAAATGATATAAAAAATCCATAATAACGCATCATTAAGCTTAGATTTTTTCACAAAAGAATACCAAAGCATTATAAGAATTAAGATGATTTCTCTTCTCCCGGCATTTCTCACAGTCAATGCAGGAAATAAAAGAATATAAGGTGAGGCCATGATGCTCAGATAAAAAAGATCAACCTTATATTTCTTTAGGTATAAAAGCATCCCGTACAAAATCCCTGACAACCCCACGATCTGAAGAATAAAGATTTGAAATTGTAAATTCAATCCCGTTACATCCTGTATATAAAAAAACATATCTCCCAAAAGACCTCTTCTTTTGAAACCGCCATCAGTATAATTGATCAGCCAATCAGAAATTGTCCAGGCTGAAAATGGCTCTTCAGCTTTCAGATATAACGCAATAAAAACACCAATATAAATCAGTACAATTCCAATACTGAAATATTTAACCAGTGATCTTCCTTTATTTTCAGGTATATTGATAGGGGTGTCAAAAAGCATAAGAGTATATAATTTCTGAAGTCTGTTTTAAATAAGCACAATATTAATACTTCCAAACTATATTTAAAAACTTTCTTATAGTTATGATCTATTAATAATCAGTGGAGTTCGGCACGATATTTCGTAAATTTGAGATATACAAAATGATAAACTATCAATCACATCAAAAAAGCTTCCTCCCATACTTAATGGAAGCAGTGATTGTATCTAACCTTAAAAAAATAAATATATACATATGAAAAATGCTAGTATCATTGGCCTTAAAGAAGCCGATTGCAAAAAGATTTCAGAAAAATTAAACGTTTTATTGGCTAACTATTCTGTATTCTATCAGAATACCAGAGGTTCTCACTGGAATATTAAAGGAGAACAGTTTTTCACCCTTCATCCGAAGTTTGAGGAATTGTACAACAGCCTTGTATTAAAGATTGACGAAATTGCAGAAAGAATCCTTACGTTAGGAGCTACCCCTGCACATAACTATTCAGATTACTTAAAGGTAGCAACCATTAAGGAAAGCAAAGAAGTAACTGACGGCACCAAAAGTGTTGAACAGATTCTAAGCTCATTCAAAGTGGTGATTGATTTGCAGAGAGAACTTTTAGATATCACAGATGAAGCTGGAGATGAAGGTACCAACTCGCAAATGAGCGACTATATTACCGAGCAGGAGAAAGAAGTTTGGATGTATAACTCTTATCTTGGGAAGTAATTATATTTAAACTCTTTTAAACTTTTCCTTAAATAAGGTATGTCATTTTTTGTAACAGCATAAAAATTGACATACCTTATATGAGGATTTCTAAAATCACTCATTTTCCATTTTCCAACCAAAACCCAATTTTGGGGAATTTGACTTACAAACCATTCTGGGTATATTACAGCAATTCGCGCATTTTTACGGCAACTTAATTCTTCCATAAAATATGAAAAATCATTCCCATCAGGGTTTTTATATTTGTATTTTGCAACATCTGTACTTCCCAATCCATACATATCTAAAACTTCAATATTCGTAAAATAAGTGATTGCGCCAATATCATTTGCTACAATTGTTTCAGAATAATAATACTTTTTTAAAAACTGTGCGAGCTTATATTGGTTGTAGTAAAGATTTTTAGAATCAGTATATAAAACCGGATGATACCAATACATTTTGAATAGTCCAAAAACTACCGAGTAGCCTACAAATAAAAAAGCAAAAAGCTTAGGAATAGAGAAACCTGAAGTTTTAAAATAAAAATCACAAATTTTAACTCCAATAAAAAGATAGGCAATCATCAAATAATTTTCATATCTAAATGTCATTATTCCAAAAATGAGCTGCCCATAAGAAGTAAGCAAAATTATGATTGGCAATGCTTCCATTTCAAGAACTTTTTGAAATTTTGCATGTCTATATCTGGAAAAAGCATACATTAAATAAAATATACTGAAAGGAAACAAATACTTAATATAATCCACAATCAAAAACTTGCTTTTCAATATTTTTATAAAGCTTTCCACATCTGAAACATGAAAATTACTTTTGACAAGTACTGAATTTGGGAAAAACAGCCCTCCCATAAGAAGAGAATATAATCCATACATAATTATAGGGAAAAACCCGACAAAACCCATCAATAAGCCCTGTCTAAATTTTTTCTGACCTACAAAAACAAAAATAACGGCAGAAATGAAGAACACACTTTCAAATCTTACTGCTCCGAGAAAAAAAACGACTATTAATAAATGTGAGAAAGCCTTCACATCTCCTGAAGCTAATTTATTATAAAAAATAAAAAACAGAACTATGAGGAATATATGAATAGTATGCTCCATTCCTAATATAGAGGAAAGATAAATCATTGCTAATGGCTGCAACAGAAAAATAAAAAACAGAGCAAACTTCTTTCCATATTGAAGGGCAACAAAATTGGCTGCGTAAAAACTTGTTAAAACTCCAAACGTAAGATTAATAAACAAAGGATAATAAGATGAATCCCCAAAAACTTTTATTAAAAGGCTCAAAAATAAACTATATAATATAGATGAAGATGCCGGATCAAATGAATTGGAGTTGATAGAAAATAAAAACTTATCAGCTATATTTTTTGCTACCTCCAAATGAATATAAACATCATCAACAGGATAAAAATAGCCTACACCTTTTGGCAAAGAAAGAATCTCCGAAACTAAGTAAAAAAAATAGCCTAATAGAAAAACAAAAACACTTATAAATCCGTATTTTTTCATTTTACTGCCTAAATAAATATAGAAAACAAAATTAAATTATTAAATTTTATTACAAAAAAATCTGCATTACCCTTTAATTCAATACCCGACAACAATTTTCATAACATTACCATGCAGAATACTGTTGTAAAATTATATATATAGGCCAAACTCTCAAATGAGCGACTATATTACCGAACAGGAGAAAGAAGTCTGGTGCACAATTCTTATCTTGGAAAGTAACTCCATCAAAAAGCATGGAAATATTTCAAAAAAATCGCCTTACATTTAGGGGATTTTATTTTTTATTTTTATATTTGCGTTAAAATTACACATATTATGAACGACGTCAGATTAAACTCTATCCTTGATAATGATTTCTATAAAATAACCATGCAGAATGCTGTGGTAAAGCTATTTCCGGGTTCTATTGTAAAATATGAATTTATCAACAGAGGGAAGCACCACTTCCCGGAAGGGTTTGATGCTGCTTTAAGAGAAGCTGTGAATAAAATGGCTGAACTTAAGCTTACGAAGGATGAAAAAAAATTCATGGCAAGAACATGTCCTTATATAGATCTACCCTATCTTGATTTTTTAGAAGGCTACCATTATGACCCATCTGAAGTAAAAATTCATCAGGAAGGAGGCGATCTTTCCGTTATTGTGGAAGGACTTTGGTACAGAACCATTCTTTGGGAAGTTCCACTACTTGCATTAATCAGTGAGCTGCATTACGAGATGAACCACATGGAAAGAGATTCCAACGAAGTGGTGATGAGCAAAACAATCGAAAAGGCTGACTCATTGGGTAGACTTGGAGTAACATTTGCAGAATTCGGAACGAGAAGAAGACATTCTTATAAGGTTCAGAATCTGGTAATGGAAGCTTTAACTCAGAAAAAAGAATCTACATTTATCGGAAGTTCAAACGTTCATTTTGCAATGAAGTACGGCGTAAAACCAATCGGAACGCATGCTCATGAATGGTTTATGTTCCACGCAGCCGAATATGGATTCAAAATGGCCAATGAAATGGCACTGGAACACTGGGTAGACGTCTATAGAGGCGATCTTGGAGTGGCCTTGTCTGATACTTATACTACCGATGTTTTCTTCCAACAGTTCGACAAAAAATTTGCGAAGCTTTTCGATGGGGTTCGTCATGACAGTGGTGATGCTTTAGAATTTGCAGATAAAACCATTGCCCACTATCAAAGAAACGGGATTAATCCGATGTTTAAATATATTATTTTTTCCGATGCTTTAAATCTTGAAAAAGTAGAGGAAATCACCAATTACTGCAGAGGAAAAATTGGCATCTCATTCGGAATCGGAACCAACCTTACCAATGATGTAGGATTGAAACCAATGAATATCGTAATGAAACTCATCGGTGTACAAGCTCCCAATAAAGAATGGATTCCTACGGTAAAACTTTCAGATGAACATGGTAAATATACCGGAGATCCAAAGATGATTGAATTGGCAAAAGAATTTTTACGAATTAAAGATTAATAACCTCATCAGAACAATTAGATATAAACCTCGAAGTCATCGAGGTTTTTTGTTTTTATCATCACTTAAAATTCAGTTTTCAAAAATCTAAAAGGATTTATTATATTTATCAAAATAAAACAAGATGAAATCAAGAACATTACTCCTTGCAGGTCTTCTCATATCAGCTTTTTCCTTTGCTCAGGAAAAGAAAGCAGAAAAGCCTAAATATAATCAGGATCTGGCCACTTCTTTAGGAGCTGACAAATATGGAATGAAACCTTATACGATTGTCATGCTGACATCAGGTTCTGCTAAAATTGAAGACAAAGCCAAAATGGGAGAACTCATGAAAGGCCACATGACCAATATCGGCAAACTGGCAGATGAGGGCAAAATTGTTGTTGCCGGACCTTTCCTTGAAAAGAATAAGGAAAACTACCGCGGTATGTTTATTTTCAATACTAAATCTAAGGAAGAAGCTGAACAATGGGTAAAAACCGATCCTGCGGTTCAGGCTGGTGTTTTCAGCTATGAAATTTTCCCTTGGTATGGTTCAGCAGCGTTACCTTTGTATCTAAAGCATCACGATGAAATCTCAAAAGAAAATCCTTAAAGTTTTTTACTGTGAAAAAATATATTTCTATCTTCCTTATAATTTTCTTCCAGGGCCTTTTTGCCCAAAAGGACATCAATACTATTGATGTTTCTACTGTACAAATCAGAATATTGAAGCACTACAAAAATTCGGATTCTATTCAAAGGAATAAAGTATATGCAGATTCTATTTACACTCCGTATCAAAAGCTATGGAATGGATATCTGGGAAATTCTGACAAAGTGGTACAATGGCTCAACGACAATCAGTCTCAAACAGATAACTGGATTGAGAAAAGCAAATATGTGAATGGAAAACAAATCACCCAATCTCTTCAAAAGTTTTCTAAAGACATGAAAACTCTGACCGGTTACGATGTCAAGGGAGACTGGTATATATTATTTGGTCCCGCGTGGACTGATTTAGGAGGACTGGGCAGATACGCGATGGTGATAGATTTATCTCACGAAAACAATAAGTCTTTAGAAAGTATTGAGCAAATTTTACCTCATGAAATTACCCATCAAATTATGATGAAAACAAACAAGCATGATGACAGAACTGCACTGGAACCTATAATCGGAGAAGGTTTTGCCGTTTGGATTAATCAAAAATACTGGAAGAAAAAATATACACTTGCACAACATCTTGGCTATACAGATCAAGAATTAAAGCTATGCGAAAAAAACATGGAACTGATTAAATCATTTTTTGAGAAAAGTAAATTTTCAGAAGATGCCAACATTATAGATATCTTCAGGAGCAGAGAGACAAAACTTAATGAAAAACTTCCCGGTGCAATAGGATATTACATCGGCTACAAAATTATTGAACAATATATATTAAAGAATGGCAAAGACTCCTGGAAAGATGTTTTCATAAAGTCACCTCGTGAAATTTATGAAAAAAGTGGGTTCTGATTATTTAGTGTCCTATTAAACCTGAATTCTTACGTTAAGCAGTAACTTTAAAAAGAAAATCCTTAATAAATAAAAAATCCCTCAGTTGAGGGATTTTTTTCTTAATCAAAACAGATATATGGTTTTCTTGGTGGATAACAGCAATAAGGATTGCTGCAGAATGTATATCCTGCCGGACAGCCTCCATCTACAGGTGTTTCACAAGCCAATGCTGCACCACCTAAAACAGTTTTTAACTCTTTTCTGTTTAAGCTTTTTAAATTTTTCATGATTAATTTAGTTTAATTTGATTTCCTACTCTTTAAGATTTTCGGATTCCTCTTTATTATTTCTCTTTACCTGGAAATAAATATACAATTTATTTTTTAATACACTACATTTCAAACAATTATATGTTGAAATTTGAGAAATAAAAAAGAGACTGTCTTTTGTGACAGTCTCTTTTTACAGTTATTATTTTAAATTAAAAAATATCGCTGCCTATTGTATAGCCATTTGTACCATTTATTTTTTTAACTGCATTATTATTAAATCTATATTTATTATAAATACCAATATTTGGAATATATCTTAAAATATTACCTTCCCTCATATAAATCTTATTGGTATAATTATCCTGTTTAAGATCATTATCAGGTGTCAAGTCTGCTCCACGTTCTACTGTTGATAAATTGCTTGGGCTCACAGTAGCAATTTCACCACTGGTAATATTAAATAATCCATAAAGTGTCATAGGGCTTTGGATATATCTCAATTTGTTTTCAAACATAAAAAAGATTTGGTTGGTCGCAGGATTTCTAACAAAATTACCATTGACAAGATTTGCCGTATTGGTATAATCTAATCTCACCTGATTATCAATTAAATATTGATCGATATAAGCTTTCAATTGAGCTTTCTTCACAGGATCTTTAATGAGCTCATAAAGAGGAACCAAACCATTGCTTCCAAACTCTACCAATACCGCATTCGTTGGTGTTGAACTGTTCTGCCAACTGGAAATATTAATTTTAGGGTTCGCCTGATCAAGGTTCAGCTCACCTACCAAACTCTTAGACGGATCTCCTCCTCTTGTTTTAAAGGATAGTTTTCTGGAAAAGTTTTTATTGGATTCTGAAGTATCTACGTCGTTATCAACATTGGCATCAAAAATACTTTTTACACCCACTTTAACACCCACTCTGGCTGCCTTTTCACGGCTTTGATTCGTTGTTTCAGATTGAAACATTACATCTAGCTTGGCACCGGTATAAATATCTACCGCAACATGGGTTCCATAATCGTTTACAATCTGCGCAGGGCTGTTGTTCTGTAGATCACTCGTAAACTCCGGAGTCAAATAATCTGATAATAAAACAGGAGTAGCATTAAACCTGAATCTTCTTTGTTTAATTAAAAGATTATAGCTTCCATAAATATATTTAGCATCAAATTTATTGGTTGTAGTGTTACTCACCGAAGAACTAAAAGTAACAGAAATGAGCTTTTTAAATAAAGAAAATCCAGCTGTTGCCCCTACCTTCGTAGATACCATTTTTGAATACGCTTCTGCATTTTCACCATATTCTTCAAGATATTCCTGAGAAAATACATTATCAGTAATCAATCTTCCGGCCTGTTCGTTTTTGAACTTTTCAAGATCAATTACCTGATATCCTGAGGAGTTTGAATTTGCATATTCTCCGGTTGCGTTATAACCATATCCTAAGATGTCATAAGCGCCATCACCAGCAAATTTAGCAAAATTTCTCCCTGAGCTTTTTTTTGAGTTTTCATTTTGGTTAGAATTTTCAAATTCTTCAGTAGAGCAAGATGTTAAAAACAGCAAAACAATACTGGTAAAAAAGAAACTTAGTTTTTTCATATTTTTATTTTAAGTACACAAACTTAATTCTTTGCATTCAAAACCAGAATGACATAAATCATAAATAAGGGAATTAATAGATCGTTAGCAATAGAAAATCACAATAATTTATCTCTCTTTGAATGGAAATAAACACACATTCAAACACACAACCAGTTTTATTTCAAAATGTTACACACAAATTGAATTAAAAATTCAAAACATATTTCTTTTATCAATGAATTAATTTAATTATTTTAGCTTATAGCAACTCAACTCACTTATTAATGATGAGCGGGTTACAACAAACCAATACCATAATTAAAAATTAAACTCATGAAAAAATTAAACATTACAAAACTTTCGAGAACAGAACTGAAAGATGTATTTGGTGGAACACTCTATCCGGCAGAATGTCCGGGAGGATGCCATGGTGAAGGCATGATCAGATGTCCTGACGGTACTACCACAATGACTAACTTTATATGCATGGGAGGAACCTGCCAACCGGCAGCCATGTGCAAGCCACTGGTTCTTGAACCTTTTCCTGATCCGATAATCATCACTCCATAATCAGAATGAACAATACATAAAGTGAGCTTTCCGGCTCACTTTTTTATTATCTTTAAGTAAACAAAACCATCATGAAAACCATTGAAGAAGTTCTTAAAAAACTGGATGAGATAATTATCTGGTGCAAGGAAAACAAAAGCCCTGCGGGATATTTTGCCTGTACCTACAGAATCATGACCGCCCAGGTTCTGAAAGGAATTCAGCAGAAAAAATTTGAAGATAATCCCAGAATGACATTGCTTGATATTGCTTTTGCACAAAGATATCTTCAGGCATGGGAAAGCTATAGCAAAGGAGAAAGATGTACCAACTCATGGTATACTGCTTTTGAAGCCACTAAAAACAAGAATATTTTAATATTACAGCATATATTTCTTGGTATGAATGCTCACATCAACCTGGACCTCGGTGTTTCTGCTGCTTCTATTATGCCTTACCGGAAAATAAATCCTCTGAAAAAAGATTTTGAGAACATTAATAATGTCATTGCTTCCATTAATCAGAACGTACAGGATTCTTTAAACAAAATCTGCTATCCGGTGGATCTTGTTGACAAACTCTCCAACGGAAAGGATAATGCTGTACTTGATTTCGCCATATCCAAAGCAAGAGACACTTCCTGGGCAACAGCAATCATCGCCTCCAATACTCCGAATTTCCTGAGAGAATCTGTGATTGGGATTGTAGATTACGCCGCCGCTAAAGTTGCAACCCAAATTCTGAACCCGAAGATCCTAACTCCTGCTCTTCTAAAAGAGCTTAAAAAATGTGAAAGCAGCGATGTGGTGAAGAATATTGAAATTTTAGAAGCTACAAAAAAAGCATAATAAAAAGGCCGGGATCTTCCTCACGGATCCCGGCCTCATAATGAACAAAATAAAAGAAACTATATTGCTTCCTTATGCTTTTTACAGTAGGCATAATGGAAAATGATAGGTAGTATTGTAAATGACAGCAGCATACAGACAATCAGCCCGCCTACAATCATAATGGCTAAAGGTTTCTGAATTTCAGAGCCCATTCCGTTGGACATGGCTGCCGGAAGAAGTCCCATAGATCCCATAAGGGCAATCATCACCACAGGACGGATTCTGCTTTTTACTCCCTGTGCTATGGATTCTTTAAGTGACATCCTGTTTTGTAGGTTTTCTTTCATGACTCCAATCAGAACGATACCGTCTATGGTTGCCACTCCGAAAAGGATAATGAAACCGATTCCCGCTGAAATTCCGAAGATCGTTCCCGTAAACCAAAGGGATAAGAATCCTCCGATAAACGCGAATGCTAATGTAATAGACGAAATGAGCGTGTCTTTTATATTTCCAAAATTGAAATACAACAGCATCAAAATAAGAACTAAAGAAATCGGCACAACCATTGCCAGCTGTTTTGCGGCTCTTTCTTTACTTTCAAATTCTCCGGCCCATGTCATTTTATGATTTTTAGGAAGTTTTACTTCCTTATCTACTTTCATTTTAGCCTCCTGAATCGTACTTCCTAAATCACGTCCTTCAATATTGAATCCGACACCAATGTATCTGCTGTTTCCTTCACGGTAAATAAATGATGGTCCGGTATGATAATCAATGGTTGCAATTTCTTTCAAAGGGACTTTTTTATTATCCTGAGTCGGGATCAGAATATTTCCCATCTTTTCAGGGGTATCTCTGTAATCTTTTTCAAACCTAAGCATTACGTCAAACATTCTTTCTTCTTCGTAAAATTTGGTGGCAGCCTGTCCTCCGATTGTCATTTCGATGACCGCCTGTGCATCTGCTGTAGAAACACCATATTTTGCCATTTTGGAATCGTGAAGCTGTATTCTCAACTCCGGAAGTCCGATATTTTTGAAAACATTCACATCCGATATTCCCGGAACTGTTCTGATAGAGTTGGCTACTTTATTAGCATAATTTTCAAGTTCGAAAAGATCATTTCCAAAAATCTTAATCACCAACGGAGCTTTCACTCCTGCCACATACTCTTCCACATTATCCTGTATCGGCTGGCTGAATCCAAAATTGATACCCGGAAATTTTTCAAGGGAAATTCTCATTTCTTCAAGGAGTTCTTCTTTGGAAATGTTTTTCTTCCATTCATTTTCCGGCTTCAGCTGTATATTAAATTCGATATTAAAAAATCCGGTGGGATCGGTTCCGTCATTCGGACGACCTGTTTGGGTCATCACAAATTTCACTTCATCATACTTCATGAGAATCTCCTTCATCTCTTTGGTCAATCGTACAGATTCATCCAGGTTCACACTGTTTGGCAGGGTTGCTCTTACGTAGATCGCACCTTCGTTCAGTTTCGGTAAGAATTCAGATCCGTAATTGGAAAATCTCCATCCGCAAACAGCAAGCAAAGCAATGAAACCAATGATAAATCCTTTTTTATGACGGTCACTGAATTCGTAAATTCTGTAGATATTAACTCTGAAGAATCTTGAAATAAAGTTTTCTTTTTCTTCAATATTTTTTGTCAACAAAAGTTTACACATTGCTGGAACATAAGTCAAACTTAAGATCAATGATCCTAATAATGCATACCCTAGTGTAAATGCTAATGGTGAGAACATTTTTCCTTCTACTTTCTGGAAAGAGAAAATCGGCATCAGAGCAACGATCAGAATCAATAGGGCAAAGAAAATATAACTTGCCACACTTCCTGCGCTTTTCTTGATGATCCCCAGTTTTGAAATTTTATTGAATCTCCGTAGTCCAATCTTTTTCGCTTTAAGCTCAAGAGCGACAAAGACATGTTCTACAATCACCAATGTTCCTTCCAGAAGCAACCCAAAGTCAAGTGCTCCCATAGAAATCAGGTTGGCCGGCAATCCCTGAATTTTCAGCATAATAATAGCAAACAGGAAAGCCAAAGGAATTACTGACGCAACAATAAAAGTTGTTCTCCAGTTGTAAAGGAAAATAAACACAATAATGGAAACCAGAATGACTCCTTCAATAAGGTTTTTGGAAACAGTATGAACCGTTGTGTTCACAAGTTCTGTACGGTCGATGATCGGAACAATCTGTACGTCACCGGGAAGTTCTCCCCCATTCAGTTCTTCTATTCTGTCTTTCAGTCTTGCAATGACTTCACTTGGATTTTCACCTCGAAGCATGATCACAATTCCTTCTACAACATCATTTTCTTTATTGTAGCCTACCTGTCCCAATCTCGGTTTCGCAGAAACTTTTACTTCTGCTACATGTTTCACCAGAATAGGCGTAGAACCTTTTACCTCGATCTGAATATTCTCAATATCTTCTTTTTTCTCCAAAAGACCAATCCCCCGCACTACATAAGCCTGATCACCTTTTGCCACTACATCTCCTCCTACATTGATATTACTCTTCGAAACCGCTTCATACACATCCAGGGGGGAAAGGTCATAATTGTGTAATTCCGTAGGATTAATTTTTATTTCATATGTTTTCTCTTCTCCACCAAAGCTTACCACATCTGCTACGCCGGGAACAGCAAGCAATTCTCTTTCCACTACCCAATCCTGAATAGCGGTTACTTCTTTGATGGGAAGTTTACTCTTGATTATATATCTGTAAATTTCACCTGTAGCTCCAGAAGGAGGTTCAATACTGTATTCTGCTCCGGCAGGCAGCTCCACATTTCCGAGTTTATTGGAAGCATATTGCTGGGCATAAAAATCATTCACATGATCATCAAAAATCACCGTCACCACAGACAATCCGAATAAGGAAATAGAACGCACCGAAGTTTTGTTCGGGATGGCATTCATTTCTTTGGAAATGGGTAAGGTGACGAACTTTTCTATTTCTTCAGCACTTCTTCCCGGCCATTGGGTAATGACTCTCACCCTTGTATTGGTAACATCCGGAAATGCTTCAATCGGCGTATGCATATAGGAATAGATTCCTCCGGCCAGCAAAAGAAAAGTCCCTAAAAGAACAATCAGTGAGTTTTTTAAAGAGAAGGAAACTATATTCTGTACAAATTTTCGCATTACTTCGTAGAATTATTTAATTGGTTTTTCAGGTTTTCATAAATCAATAGCCCGTTGGAAGCAATGACATTTTCACCTGATTTTAAATTGCCTTCTACATAAATATACTGGCTGTTGGAAGCAATTTCTGTTACGGGTCTGATCTCAAGTTCACAATCTTTTTTATACACCACTACATAGCTTTGGTTGTTATCAAAGATTAAGGCTTTCGCAGGAATAGCCAATGCGCTTTTATTTTGTGAATTCACGGGCAATACAACATCTGCAGACATTCCCGGTCTCAGCTTCATTCCGTTATTATCCATAATGATTTTGGCCTTCAATACTCTTTCATTTTCATTAAAAACCTGAGAAATATTGTTGATTTTCCCTGAAAAACTATCATCCGGATAAGCAAGCGTTTTTACTACTACCGGCTGATCTACATAGACATGTCTCATATTGGTAGCATATACATTGGCCATTACCCAGACTTTATCCAGATTGGAAATGGTAAACAGTTGATCTCCTCCTGCAGTCACAGGCATTCCTTTAGAAATATTCTTTGAAATTACATATCCGTCTGCCGGGGCTTTTATCTGAATGGTATTTCCTCCTGCTGAATACAGCTGCATATTTTTCTGTGTTTTGGAAATATTAGATTGCAAAATGGCAACTTCCGAACGGGCTTCCTGTAAATCTTTCTGAGAGGCAATGTCATCTTTATACATGGCTTCTACAGAAGACAACTTTCTTTTCGCAACTGCCAGCTGAGCCTGCAAGGTCTGGGTGTCATCCTGCATTTCATTCACAGCTGTACTCTTTACGCTTGCCAACGTTTGTCCTTTTTTCACATAATCACCAAGTGAGAAATAGGTATCCATCACGACTCCGTCCACAAGACTCACAAAAGGAACCGTTTTATCAGAATTGCTTTCCACTTCTCCGGTAAGCGTAATACTTTCTTCTATGGGAAGCAGTTCTGTTTTGGCCAGTTTAATATCTTTCTTAAGTTCTTTGCTGATGCAGTAGCCTTTTGGGGCTTCTTTATTTTCCTGTTTTCCGGCACAACCTGTAAAAATGATGAGGGCAGACAGATAAGCTGCAGCAGTGTATTTAGTAATATTTTTGTTCATATCTTATAAATCTTGTCCTACAACATACTGCAGGTTTTCGTAGTATTGATTCAATTCTTTTTTAGTATCCAGGATGATCATTTTATTTCCGATGTAGGTATCCAGAAAATCCATGTACTCCAGCATGCTGATATTCCTTAGTCTGAAGTTTTTCTCATGGCTTACCAGTAAACCGTCCAGAGTAGATTCATAATTATCATCAATCTCTTCTGAAACCTGTTGGGTACGGATATAGTTTCTGAAAACAGAGACAATTTCATTCTCAGACTTCAACATGTTTTTGCGGGTTTCCAGTTTGCTTTTCTCAATCTCAAGCCTTGCTTCCTGGATATTCCCTTTATTACGGTCGAAAATGGGAAGATCCATAGAAACACCTAATCCTATAAAATCTTTCATAATATTTCCTCCGCGGTCATATCCTATAGAAACAGCTACATCAGGAGTTTTCATTGCATTTTGAATTTCCAGGTTTTTGGCAGCATGTTTCTCTTTATTTTTCGAGATCATAATATCAGGGCGGTTTTCTTTTGCCTTGTCTATCCATTGATTTACTTCCAGCTCAGAAAGTTGTTTTTCAGGCATCACAAATGAATCTGTTATCACCACATAAGATTGCGAAGGCAGCATCAATAATGCTTTGAGCTCAACCTGCTGATCTTCAATTTCCTGTTTTAATGAAATCAGTTTCTTTTTGAATTCAATCTCCTGGGCTTTTAAGCGGACATATTCAGCTTTACTGATATTTCCAAGGTTTAATTGATTATTATAGGATTTTGTTAATTTCTCAATGGAAGCAATTTGTCCCTGATAAATTTTCTGCTGTTCCTGATTGTAAAGAATTTCGGTAATGGTATTTCTGAGTGTTTTTTTAAGCTCACGCAGAACTTCCTGCAACTCATATTTCTCACCTTCCACTTCAATTTTCTGAAGCTCAATATTTTTCCTTCTCTTTCCGGCAGTCTGAATCACCTGCTCTATCTCCGCAGAAATTTGGGTATTCTTTCCCCAGTTTCCGATCAATGCAGGCTGTTCTTCTATGTCATAGGTTCTCCATAGATTCACTTCGCTGATACTTAATGTAGGATTAGGCCAGTATTTAGCCTGAACAGCTCTTGCCTCGGCTTGTGAAATTTCAAGCTTCTGTGCAATGAGGTCTAAGTTTTTAGCCAGAAAAATAGTTTCAGCTTCCTTTCTGCCAATGTTCAGGGTATCTGAAATCTGTGCTGAAAAGAAACTGAAACAATGAATATAAAATAGTGTAAAAAATAGCTTTTTCAAAGTCTCTTATTTTAAGACCACAAAGCTATTTGCCTAATATTAGAAGGAATTGTAAAGAAAATTAAAATTCGGTTAGTTCAACATTAGAGTTTGATTAGAACTTTTTAAATTCCTGAGAATTGTGTTTGAATTGGTATATTTTGGCTAAAGCAGAAGGATTTTGATTGTATTTTGCAAGCAGGTTAAAACCCGCTTCTATTGAATATTTTTACTCTCTCTCAGATTTTGCAGATGACGCAGACTTCGTTATTATGAATATGTTCTTAATAAGATTTTAAATTAATCTAAGATTATGAATCTGCTCAATCCGCAAAATCTGCGAGAAAAAAAATCAGGAATGAGCAGGAAATTCAAGAAGGACATTGGTTCCCACATTGACCACAGAATCAATTTTCATCACAATATGATGATGATCAAAGATACTTTTTGAAAGGGACAAACCAATTCCACTTCCTTTCACTGTATCTACATTTTTTCCTCTGTAAAAAGTTTCAGATATCTTCACAAGATCATCAGCCGGAATTCCTCTTCCTTCATCTCTGACCTCGATATACAACTGGTTGCCTTTTTCTGATAATATAATCACTACAGGTTTATCATAGGAATATTTGATCGCATTTTCTACAATATTGTACAATGCGAGATATAATAACGTTTCATTTCCTGGAAATTCCAGCAAAGCAGGTTTCGTTACTTGAAGTTGTATTTTAATGGATGAATGGTTTTCTTTCGCTTTGGACTCCAGTTTTTCATAAATCTTCCAGATCAGCTCATCTACTCTCATAGGTTTGTGAGAAGATTCCAGTTTGGTCATTCCGGACATCAGCAAAAGATTGTTGAGAATATTTTCAATCTCATATACGTTTTCCAATGACTCTTTGGCTACTTCTTTATATTCTTCCGGTGTACGGTCTTTTTGGGCAAAGACTTCCAGGTTTCCGGAAATCGCAGCTAAAGGTGTTTTAAATTCATGGGAAACATAATTGATGAAGTTCTGCTGTAAGAGCACATTTTCTGAAATTCTGCCCAACAGTTTATTATATGATTTAATAAGATCTTCAATCTCATCATTGGTATTAGTAGAAGTAATAATTGCCGTAGAAATGTTATTATACTCTACTTTATTGATCCGTTCTACTACCTTGGAGATTGGTTTATAAACCACTTTAGAAAGATATCTGCTCAGAAAATAGATTGCCAGAAGCCCAATCAGCAATACTGAAAGCATGATAATAGCCAATCTCAGGATCTGCGATTGGAAAGAATCGTTGGAAGATTTCACAAAAACCACAAAATCTCCCTGATTATCCGGATAAAAAATTCCGTAGTAGAACTGATTATCAGACATGAACTGTATTCCTTTATTGTTTCGTACAGCCTGCAAATGGGAAAGTTTGATATTCTTATCATTCAGGTTATGCCCAAAAGTCACTTCATTATTCTGATTGTAAACCGCTACCCTGTTATTCTGAATCAGGTGATTGTATTCTTTTTTAATCTGGGCATGACGGTCTTTCGGGAGTTCATCCTTTTCGAGATAATAAATAGCAGAGATCAGAGCCGTATTTCTTAGCTTTTCAAAATAAAAAATCTTGGTACTGTCATAATAGGCAAAGAATATCACCGCAGATGTGATGATAGAAACAATGCCGAATGACAGGCTTGAAATAAGGGTAAATCTGTTTCTGAGCGTCATTTTCAGTCTTTGATCAAATATCCGGTTCCTTTTACCGTATGAATAATCTTCTGTTCTGTCTCATCAATCTTGTTACGGACATAGGAAATATAAACATCCACTAAATTCGTTGTATTATCAAAATCAATTCCCCATACCTTATGTAAAATCTGGGTTCTGCTCAATACTTTATTTTTATTCTCCATCAGGAAAGTAAACAATTTGTATTCCGTTGGGGAAAATTCTATTTCCTTATCATTCTGAGTTACTTTATGAAGATCAGTATCAATAACAATGTTTCCGCATGATAAATATTGATCTTCTTTCTGATAGCTCAGTTTATTTCTTCTGGTTAAAGCTTTAATCCTTGACATCAGTTCCTCAAAATGGAAGGGTTTGGATAAATAATCATCAGCGCCCATATCAAGCATTTTGATCTTATCATCAGGACTGTTCAGGGCACTTAAAACCAAAATCGGGGTATAGTTTCCTTTAAATCTGATAATCTGTGTAAGCTGCATTCCGTCCAATCCGGGAAGCATGATGTCCATTAAAATAATATCAAAATCATAGGTATGAAGAAGCTCACGCGCCTTTTCACCGGAATCTGCAAGGGTCGTATTATAGCCGGCCTCGGAAAGGCCTTTTATCAGAAAATTGCTGATTCTTTGATCATCTTCTACCAACAAAATATTCATAAGTCTCTGAAATTTCCCATAAATATAAGTATTCTAATTCAGAAAGGAAGCTGGAGGCTGGAAGAGAGATGTAATGGAATTTTATAAAGCAATTGTTTCCATTTTATTATCTTTTAAAAAATATTGAATTTAATTGTAAGAAAACAATCAGTTCTTATCTGTCCAAAAGGAACTTCCTACATCCCGCTTCCAGCTTCCGACCTTTTTTCATAATTTTGGAAGATGGAGATGATATATTTAATTATTGGATTGATTGCCGGTGGTGTACTAGGCGCTGTTATATTATATTTTGCATTGAAGTCATCAATGGTTTCAAGAAGTTCTTATGATGCACTGAACACTTTATCTATAAAAAACCAATCTGATCTTGAAAATTCAAATCTGAAAATTCAGGAGCTTACTCAGAATATCAGTAAAGAAAAAGAAGCCAATATGCTGCAGCAGGACCTATTGGATGACCTGAAAACTGAATTTTCTAAAATATCTGCCGAATATTCATCGCTAAATCTTCAGTTTCAGGAATTGAAACAAACCCATCAGAGACAGACTTCTCAGATAGAAACTCACATTCTTGAAAAGCAGACTCTTTTTGCTAAAAACTCTGAACTATCTGCCAAAAATGAAGGTCTTCAACAATCTCTTGACACCCAGAAAGAAGAAATTGTTAAAATTCAGGAAGATTCTAAACTTCAGTTTGAAAACCTTGCCAATAAAATTTTAGAAGAAAAAACTGAAAAGTTTACTGCCTTAAATCAAAATAACTTAAAAAATATCCTTGAACCTTTTCAGGAAAAAATCGCGGATTTAAAAAACAAAGTCAACGAAGCCTACGAAAAGGAAAATAAAGAACGTTTCTCCCTTGCAGAAAAAGTAAAAGAATTGGCGGAACTGAACCAGCAGATTTCCGATGATGCCAAAAAACTGACCCGTGCCCTGAAAGGAGAAAGCAAAACCCAGGGGAACTGGGGCGAGATGATTCTGGAAAGTATTCTTGAAAAATCAGGTTTGATGAAAGGAAGAGAATATTTCCTTGAGCATGAATTGCGTGATGAAGACAATAAAGCTTTATTCTCAGAATTCTCAGGAAAGAAAATGCGTCCTGATGCTGTTGTAAAATACCCTGACGAAAGGAATGTTATTATTGATTCAAAAGTATCTCTGACTGCTTTTACAGAATTGGTAGATGAAACCGATGCAGATGTCTACGCTATAAAACTAAGCCAGCATCTTGGATCTATCAAAAACCATATTAATCAACTCAGTCAAAAAGCATACGATGACTATGGAAAATCATTGGATTTCGTGATGATGTTTATTCCGAGTGAACCGGCTTATATTGCGGCAATGCAGGCAGACCAAAACCTTTGGAACTATGCCTATGAAAGAAGAATTCTTTTGCTTAATCCAAGCAATCTGATCACTTCTCTTAAACTGATTGCCGATCTTTGGAAACGGGAATATCAGAACCGGAATTCTATAGAAATTGCTGATCGCGGAGCCAGACTCTATGATAAGTTCGTAGGTTTTGTAGAAAATCTGGAAAAAGTAGGCCGAAATCTGGATCAGGCGAAAAATGTATTCAATGATGCTTACAAACAGCTTCATACCGGAAATGACAATCTAGTGATCCAGACGCAGAAATTGAAATCATTAGGAATCAAAAATAAAAAAGACCTGCCTCAAAGTCTTATCGACAACGGAAATTTTATTGAACCCTCAGAAAGCTAAAATTCTCAGAATCCGCTGAACAAACTCATATTACCAATAAAGTTCTCTTTAAAATTAGGCAGAAAAGCCTTTTTGTCAAAACCAGAGAAGTTCAATCATAAATTTTGCATAATTTTGCAGCATGTTGATAGAAAGTTTCCAAAACGATAAAATAAAAAATGTCACTAAGCTCCTTACTGACAATAGATTTCGTAAAAAATCAAAAGTTTTTGTAGTAGAAGGCCAGCAAGAAAATGAAAGAGCCATGCAGTATGATTTTGAACCGCTGGAGTTCTTTATCTGTGAAAATATCTTTAAAGGAACTCTTCCCGAAGGAAAAATTCATTACGTAAGTGAAAAAGTGTATGAAAAAATAGCTTACAGAGGTAGTTCTGAAGGAATTATCGGCGTCTATCATGCAAAAGAAACTTTACTTTCATCATTTGTTCCTAAAGACAATTCTACAGTAATCATTGTTGAAGGAGTTGAAAAACCAGGAAATCTTGGCGCTATATTAAGAAGTTGTGAAGCTTTTGGCATCGATGCACTGATTGTTGCTGACGGAAAAACTGATTTCTACAATCCTAATGTGATCAGATCCAGCGTAGGATGTCTTTTCGGGATGGAAGTCTACCAGGCTGAAAATGAAGAAACATTGGAATTCCTGCAGAAAAACAGCTTCAATATCTACACTACCCTTATGGACGAAAGTGCCGAAGATCTTTACAAGAGAGATTTCAGACAACGTTCTGCGGTATTATTCGGTACGGAACATTCCGGATTAAGTGATTTCTGGATTGGAAAAGGAAAAAACACATTGATCCCTATGGCTGGAAGTATTGATTCTTTGAACTTAAGCAATGCTGTTGCTATTACCTGCTACGAATCTTTAAGACAGAAGAAAGGCTAAACTATTAGTCTCATTTTTATAGTAAAGAGATTGCTTCGCCTACGGCTCGCAATGACTAAGCATAAAAAAACCGTTTCACTGGGTGAAACGGTTTTTTTATTGTTAAGCGTATGCTAGAATTATTTCTTAGCAGCATCTTTAGCAGCATCAGCAGCTCCTTTAGCAGCATCAGCAGCTCCTTTAGCAGCGTCAGCAGCACCTTTAGCAGCATCTTTAGCAACTTCAGCACCAGCAGCAGTAGTAGCAGCAGCAGCATCTTTAGTAGCTTCTACAGCAGTAGTTGCAGCAGAATCAACAACTTTAGCAGCTGAATCAGAAACTACAGCAGCAGAATCAGCTACAGTAGCAGCAGCAGAATCAGTTGTACCTTCAGTAGCAGTAGCTTCAGTTTTTTTACAAGCAACTAGAGAGATTGCAGCGATAGCAGCTACGAATAATGACTTTTTCATAATAAATTAAATTTAATTTTGTTAATATTGTTTTATAAAATTTTCTTCTGTTCTGTTATTTGAACAAGACAAAGGTAGAGCAGTTAGAAAATTTGTCTATGAAAAATAATTGTAATACCTTTGTAAAATAGTTTTACAAAAAAACATAGCTGATAATCAACAATTTAATTATTTTTTGAAAAATTGACAGATTTAGATCTATTACACTTTGAACAGCTAAAAAAGGATGTTCAGGGTCAATACTTAAAAGAATATACCCCTTCGCAGGATGACATATCCAAGTGGAAGGGTATAGATATTATATATTTTCAGGAAGACCTTCGAAAAAAAGCGAAAGGAAACATCAGTGAAAAGTCATTTTACACTTATTTTAAAACTTCACCGGTTACTAAACTACCAAGAATAGACATGCTCAATTTATTGAGCATTTATGCGGGTTACAACTCATGGTACGATTTCAAGAAACAGCATCTTTTTGCGGGTGAATTACTTCAGGAAAATGAAAATTTTGAAGACGAAGATCTCGAAGAACTTGAAAAAACAGTTTCTGAAGCTCCTGAACTTCCAAAAATTGAACTTCAACCTAAAAAAGTTGAAATCAGGACCCCAGAAAATACTGATTTACAAAAATCGAATACTGAAAATCAACAAATTACACAAAACAAATCAATAACAAATGAGATAGAAATTTCAGATGTTCCGCCTAAGAAAAATTTCTTCAAAAAGAATGCCTGGGCACTTGTTACTTCAGTTTTGATTACGATTACCGGTCTTTTAGGTTTTAAAGATGTACTTTTTTCAAAAACTTATAAATATTGTTTCATTGATAAGGACAGAGGTGTTTCTGTGATCAATACTTTAGAAATAATGGTAGTGAAGGAAAATGAATCTCCGTTGATGTATAAAATAAAACCAGGCGAATGTTTTTATTATTCTACCAAGGATAAAAATTTAAAAATGCGAATCAGTGCTCCTTTCTATGAGCCTCTGGAAGTGAACAGAAATCTTGAAAATGCCCCTGAAGAAGAAAAAATAGAACTAAAGCCGGATGATTATAAGATGGCGGTTTATTATTTCTCTATAAAAGACATCAAAGGAGGAAATCCGGATGAGCAGGTTGCTCTTATCAAGCAAAAAAGAAATCAGCTTGAAAACCTGATCAGCAACAATGCAGTAATTTATCAGGTATATGATAATGATACTTATGGCATTGAAAGACTGGATAAGCAGAAGTATATCACGCTGGTAACGACTCCAACGACCTCTCTGAAAAACCTGAATGTAATAGAAATGAAAAAGGATACCAAAGGTAAAATTGTATCCATCAAATTTAAAATTGCTACCACAGATGAAAAGAATAAGTAATTTTTTAATTTTCACCGTGCTTCTGACTTTATTTATTGCATGTAATAATAAAACATCAGAGGTGAGCGACCTCGATAAACTACGAAACAGCAACAATGAAAAAAGCTATCCTGCCGTACAAATGGATAGTATGCAGGCGATTAATTCCATCACCAAACAAAAAGTTCAGGAACTTCTTGACCTGTCTACCCTATACCTTAGTGGAAACAGGAATACAGAAATAGATACCGTGATTTATTCACAAATGGAAAGTTATTTTCACAAACCGGATTCTCTGACATTTAAAACATTGCTAAAAGAGCTGGACAGCATGAAAGCAAAAACAGCGAAAGTAAGCAACCTGAATGTATATAAAGAGTTTTATAAAAAAGATACATTAGACTACGCCAAGTTCAACGTGGAGTATTTTGATAATAAAAACAAGTCGCTGGGAAGCTTTGAAAAGAATGCACAATATATATTACTTTCTACTTCCAAGCTTAAAAAAGAGTTCAAATTCTACTTTTTAGATTTTTACTCCAAGCCGCTTAAGAAAGACAGTACTTCTGTAGGAGTAACCAAGTAGTCCAGGGGAATATCATTTTCCCAGACATCATCCACATATTCATCGGGGTCAAAATAATTGACTCCGATTTTTTTGGTCTCTTCGGAAATATTTTGAAACAATCCGTCATAGAAACCTTTACCATATCCTACACGATTCCCTTTTTTATCACAATACAATAAAGGGGTAATCACATAATGAAAGTATTTTTCACCAGAATCCAGATTGGAAACCGGTTCTGAAATCCCCCAACTATTGGTTTCAAAAATGGTGTCGTCAAAGATTTCAATATTAATAAGTTCATCACCTACAATTTTAGGTACATAAACACGGATATTCTGTGCTAAAAAGTATTGAATGAAGATTTGGGTATCAATTTCTTTTCTTGCCGGAATTGGAATAAAAACATGTACTTTATCCGATTCTTTTGGCTTAAAATATTGAATAAAATTTTCAAAAATCTTCTCAGATAACAAGAAAGCCTCATCAGAAGACAAGGCTTTTCTTTTTTGGGTATATTTTTTTCTAAGCTCAGCTTTTAGCATAATTATTAAGTTGTTTTTTAACTGAAATAATTGTTACCTACAGGCTTTTGAAGTTTATTATGGATTATGCGTTTTGCACAATTCTATACAGTTTATCAGATAAACGAACTCTGAATGGAAGTTCAAAAGTAATCTGATCTCCAACATTGGCAGTTTCACAAGGACCTCCGTTGGCATAGATTTCAGTAATGGTTACTTCCTGCTCTCCTGTTGTAGGACCTGAAATTATTACCTGATCTCCAACTGACAGATTTTTATACTCAATTAAAAACTGTGCAATTTTTGATTTTGAAAAGTAATGCTCTGCTTTACCAATCAATTCTTTTTTAACAGCAATCTTTTGACGTATATTTTTAGTTTCAGCTTTTGCTAAAGGCTTATCTGATAAATCTCCAGAGTTTTTGAATTTCAAAGCATCAGATTTTCCTTTTCTGAAGACTTTATTTCCAACCTGAAGTCCTTTTCTCAATTTCACCTGTTCGTCCCAAGGCAAATGAATGGTATCCAGACATTCCGTAGAACAGCAGTTTTCCATTGCCGCTTTACAATCATCACATTGGATAAACAATAGATGACAGGCATCGTTTGCACAATTGGTATGGTTATCACAAGGTTTTCCACACTGGTGGCACTGTGAAATAATATCGTCTGTAATTCTCTCCCCTAAACGGTGGTCGAATACAAAGTTTTTACCAATAAACTTACTCTTTATTCCTTCTTCTTTGATCTGGCGCGTATATTCGATAATACCACCTTCCAATTGATAAACATTTTTGAAACCCTGATGTTTGAAGTAAGCGCTTGCTTTTTCACAACGGATTCCTCCGGTACAGTACATCAAAAGGTTTTTATCTTCCTTGAAATCCTGTAACTGTTCGTTGATAATGGGTAAACTTTCTCTGAAGTTTTCTACATCCGGAGTAATAGCACCTTCGAAATGCCCTACTTCACTTTCGTAGTGATTTCTGAAATCTACAACAATCGTATTGGGATCTTCTAATAAATTATTGAATTCCTGAGCTTTTAAGTGAATTCCTTTATTGGTCACATCAAAAGTTTCGTCATTCAAACCATCAGCAACAATTTTGTTTCGGACTTTTATGGTTAATTTTAAAAAAGAGTAATTGTCCTGGTCTACCGCAACGTTCAAACGGATTCCTTTCATGAAGTCATACACTTCCAGCGTATCACGAAAAGCCTCAAACTGATCTGCAGGAACACTCATCTGAGCATTGATTCCTTCTGTAGCAACATAAATACGGCCAAGGGCATCCAGTGCATTCCAGGCTATAAATAATTCGTCGCGAAATTTTTTGGGGTCTTCGATTTTGGCATACGCATAGAAAGACAAAGTAAGACGGTCTTTACCGGCTTCATCAATAAGTTGAGCTCTTTCTTCTGCGCTTAAGGTGTTATACAGTTGCATGCTATAAACGTTTTAAGTGAGAATAAAATTTTTGCAAAGATAATAATTTTTGAATTAAGTATCTTTATGATACAAATCACGGACAATAAGTCATGACCTGTCTGCAATGAAAATCAGATGACTTTGTATCATAAGTCTGCCATATTTTCTTTAATTTTTTTTTAAGTTTTGTTAACTATGGCATCAACAATTATGACATAAGGTATAAAATGATATAATAGCCGTTAAATTTTAGTTAAAATTGAAACATAGCATGCTAATTGCTTACTTATTTAACATTAAATTTGTTTACTCAAAAACATAAAAAGAAAAATTAATTAATAAACAAGAAAGATATACAATGAAGAGTACTTTAAAAAAACTATTACCATTTGCAGTAGTTGGAGTCATTTCCGGAGCTACTACCGTTGGAGCTTTACAATATTTCGGACACAGCTCCAACAATGGAGATCAATCTTATTTCACAACAGCAGCCCCCAACACTTCCTTTGCGGGAATGAATACGGGAGCGGTAGGTGATGATTTTGTAAAAGCGGCTAAAACAACAGTTCCGGCTGTAGTTACCATTAAAAATTACCAAAGCAGAACAGCAAGCAGAGCTTCAGAGCAGGATTTGTTTGACTTTTTCTTCGGAGATCCTTTCGGAGGAAGAGGCCAGCAGAGACAAAAGCAGCAGCAGGCTCCTGATAATATGCCATCGGGAATGGGTTCCGGTGTAATCATCTCTCCGGACGGTTATATCATTTCAAACAACCACGTGGTAGCAGGTGCTAATAAGCTGGAAGTCGTATTAAGTAACAAGAAATCATATATTGCAACTCTGATAGGAACAGACCCTAATACGGACATCTCTCTATTGAAGATTGAAGAAAAAGGCCTTCCTTATCTGAATTTTGCAAATTCTGACAATATTGATGTGGGACAATGGGTTCTTGCAGTAGGAAATCCATTAGGATTAAACTCTACGGTAACAGCAGGTATTGTTTCTGCAAAAGGAAGAGGTATCGGAATCTTAGGAAGCCAGGGAAAAGCAACCAATCCTATTGAAAGTTTCATTCAGACGGATGCTGCTATTAACCCGGGTAACTCAGGAGGTGCTTTGGTAAATACAAATGGAGAACTTATCGGGATCAACTCCGCGATTCAGTCTACTACAGGATATTACCAGGGATATGGATTTGCGGTTCCTTCTAACTTAGCAAGAAAAATTGTTGAGGATATCAAGAAATTCGGAATTGTACAGAGAGGATTCCTTGGCGTTCAATCTTTAGACCTTTCGAATGATCAATTGGTGACTTCTTACAACAAACAGTTCAAAACAAATCTGAAAGTAGGTTCAGGAATTTACGTTACAGGATTTGGTGAAAACAGTGGCGCTGAAGATGCAGGATTGAAAAAAGGAGATGTAATCACTAAGGTAGACAACTACGATATCACAGATTTTGCTGATCTTTCTATGTCTATCGGAAGCAAACGCCCTGGTGATAAAGTACAGGTAACCTATTCCAGAAATGGTAAAGAAGGGACTACTACTGTAACACTTAGAGACCAGAAAGGAGGAACTTCTACCAGAACGAAAGCAGACCTTAGCGTAACGGAAAAAATAGGAGCTGAATTTGACCCTCTTACAGAACGTTTTAAAACAGAATACGGACTGAACAGTGGCGTAGTGGCTAAAAACGTATCTGAGGGCAGCGAAATGGCTAAAATCGGAATCGTAGATAACTATATCATCATTGAAGTCAATGGCAAGCCGGTTAATTCACAGAAAGATGTTGAAAAGATCCTTGAGAAATATCAGGGGAATGTACAGGTGAAATTCGTGGATGACTACGGAAGAATTTATACTAAAGGATTCAAAATGCCTTAATTGATTTTTTTGATTTCACATTAAAAATTTAACCATTCTTGCTTAAGAATGGTTTTTTTATGAAAAAAATAAGTTAACTAAGCCCAATGCAGAAACTAACACAAACCATATAAAACTCTGATTAACACACTTCTATTTTTTATATATTTGAAAAAACAAAAATGCATGAAAAAAGCAACCCATAAGGATAGAGAAAAAGTCGTTACTATTTTATGTCAGGCTTTCATAAATGTTCTCATCCCCAATTCTATCAATTTTGTCATAAAGAATTCTGGCAACAGATATAAAAGATTGAAAGCATTAATGGAGTTTCAATTCGATTTATCAATACTGAATGGAAGTATATTTCTTAGTGATGATCACAAAGGATGTATTTTATACTTAGATAAATTCCAATTCAGTTTAAAAAAAATCTGGCTTGAAATAAAATTACTGTTCAATAGTATTGGAATTGAAAATATCTTTAAAGTTTTACAACGAGAAAAACTCTTAGCAAAGTTTCATCCGAAAGAAAAATTTGTTCATTTATGGTTAATGGCTGTAGTTCCCAGTGAACAGGGAAAAGGAATTGGAACAAAACTTTTAAAGGAATCTATGAGTAAATATGAGAACGAACTCATATATGTTGAAACAACAACATTAGAAAACAGAACCTTTTATCAACAAAATGGATTTACAATTTTCCATGAAACCTTTGAATTGGACTATCCTCTTTATTTTTTGAAATATGTTTAATACGGAAATCTATTAATGTTTTTCATATCAACAAAAAACGCTGCAGAGATCTGCAGCGTTTTTTTATTATTTATTTAGACTTGTTCATTTTATCAGCGATACTTTTCTTCTTATTCCGCTCGTAGATCACTTCTACAATCTTCCCTCCGATCCAGGAAAACGGAAAGAATGTAAGGAAGATCGAGATCTTATAAAATGTAGGATGGTAAGGAAAAATAATAACATCCAACATGGCAATAAAAAGCATAATAAAGCCAATCAGAATAGCATAGGCTACTTTAGCATATTTAACGATAATGGCAGTAGCCACTCCCCCGATAGTAGTTCCTAATCCGGAAATAAACAAAAGGAAGCCGAAAAATGCCTTATCATCTTTCATGCTGAAAAGAAACCTTTGCCAGTGCTCAAACGGAGCAAAAGCCTCAAAAGTTACCCATTGCGGAAAAGCCCTTATACCAAGAGTAATAATAAGGCCTGCAATACCAAGACCTATCAGAACCGCAATTGTATTTCTTATAAAGTTCATTAATCCTGATGTGCAATCATAGAAATTTCGATATCCACATTTTTAGGCAAACATGAAACCTGTACTGTTTCGCGAGCTGGATAGCTTTCTGAATCCAAGTAAGATGCATAGATATCATTCATTACAGCAAAATCATCCATACTCTTAAGGAAGATGGTAGCTTTTACAACATTTTTGAAAGTCATGCCGGCTTCAGTAAGGATTGCTTCAAGGTTTTTCATTACCTGGTGCGTTTCCTTTTCAATGCCTTCTACCAATTTACCAGTTGCAGGATCTACAGGAATCTGTCCGGAGATATACAAAACTCCGTTGGCCATATTAGCTTGCGAATAAGGCCCGATAGCTGCAGGTGCATTAACTGTGTTGATTACTTGTTTCATATGCGGATATTTAATTTTCCTTAAGGTTATAAGCCATCACTATCTGTTTTATTCGCTGATCTGCAAATTCTGTCAACAGTGAATTTATTAGAATTTATTCTTCTTGCAAATATAAAATTTATATTGTCAAATGCCAATCTGATATTAGAAAGGTGCATTAGGTTGGGTAAAGCTTCTGTCTTTGTACTTCAATGCATCACTTAAGATATTGGCTTTGATACCGATAAAGAAGTCATATACTTTATATTGTCCGAAAGGAACCCAGTTGAAATTGATCGTAAAACTTCGCTGATCTCTTGAAAAACCAATCCTTGTATATGCCAATTCTTTAGTCACCATGTCATAATGCGTACTTCCATTGATATTCCAGTAAGGAGTCAGTTTGATGCTACCGTCTAAACCTAAAGATGCAATTTTATTACCCAATCTGCTCAATCCTTTAGAGTAAGCATAATTGGCACTGATATTTAAAGTCCACGCCTGATCAAAGTGAGCATAATGATCATCATCAAAATAATAATTTTCATTTCGGACTTCTCCTTTCGAAGAATATTTCTTGGCATAATCTGTTTTCTGTCCAAAAATCTCACTGCTTAACGGATACGACAACTGAACGTTGAATCCCTGTACACTAAAATGACCGAACTGTTCTGTTCTTATTCCTGTATCCTGTCCCGGTAAGAACTCAATTTTATAAGGTTCTAATGCAAGACTGGTATTTACAGTAAGTTTATTATTGAAAAATGAAGACTGTCCGTTGATGGAGAATACAGACCACGGATGATCTTTAGCTGCAAAGTTGTAGCTTCCAGCAAGGTTTAAAGATTCAAAAATTTTGATTTTCTTCACTCCCGTAGAGTCACTCTTAGACTTTACTTTCATCTCAATATTGTTACCGATATTGAAACCTAAAGCTCCCTGCATACCACTTGACGGACTTCCGATAATTCCTTTTTCAAAGATAGAATAGGGCGTCAGCGCTCCGTTTGCATTATAATAGTTTCTGTAATATCCGAAGTTAGGACTTGAGAAATCCGGTGAGTAGGTAAAACTCAAACTTGGAGTCATCATATGTCTTACCGCTTCCACTGTAGATCCTTTTTTGAATTTCATCATTCCAAAAAGTGTTGTCTGAAGACTGGCAGAAGTGGAAAAAGTAGAGTATCCTGTAAAGTTTTTATTAATCTCGTCAACCGTTACATTTTTTACCGGATCATAATATCTGTTCAGCGTTTTTGTAGTTAAAGCATTATCAATATTCGCACTTAAGCTGAACGTGAAATATTTTGCCAACGTTGTATTGGTAGCCAATGCGATATTGTTTTTAAGCCCAGTCTGCATTTTATCCCACATTTCTTTTTTAAATAACTCGTTCTCCTGAGTATTTACGAAATTGGTAAGGTTGAACCCGGTATTTACCGTAATATTTTCAAGAAGTCCCTGTCTGATCCCTGTTCTTGATTTAAATAGATAGAACTGGTTGATGGCTACGTTCATCTGTGGAAGACGAAGGTCTGCCAATCCTGTTGCAAAGTTCTGAGAATATGAAGCAGTTCCTGTAATAGTCATCGGAAGTTTCAGGAATCTTTTGGTAAGGGTTACCGTAGAGTTCTGCTGAGTATTCAATACATTCTGGTTGAAAATATAGTTGTTGTTGAGCGGGTTATTATAGAACTTGGTACTTACAATATCCACAGAAGCACTGAATGTCAGGAAAGGATTGGCCTTAGAATCCTGTGAGTGTGTCCAGTTGATTCTATAGGTACTGTTTTTAGTATAATCATCCAAACCTTTAATCCCTCTTACCATAGTACCAATATCTGCTGTAAAGTTTCCTGAATAGCGGTATTTCTTCTGGTAATTCACCTGAGGACGTAAGTTCCAGCTTCCTTTCGTATAAATATCTGCTAAAACTTTAAGATCGAAGTGTTCTCCAATGGGTTGATAATATCCAATTCCGTTCAGGAAGAAACCTACATCTTCTCTTTCCCCAAAACTTGGGATCAGAATACCTGCTGCTCTTTTATCTGAAAACGGTAAAATGGCAAACGGAAGGTAAAGCGGCGTAGGCACCTGCTCAATAAACATCTGAATAGGACCTGTAACAATCTGGGATTTTGTTTTGGTTTTAATCAGCTTAATATTATAAGCTCTCATAAAATAATCCGCTGCCGTATCTTTTTTCTTAATGAAATAATCATCCGTTGTATAATCCGCTTTTCTCATTGCAAATACGGAATCATTATATTTTTTAGTCTTCTGAGCTATAATTACCCCTTCACTTTCTTCTGTTCTTGCATTGAAGGCAATAGCCTGTTTTGTTTTTGTATTATAGCTGAACTCATTGGTTTCGTATTTTTTCCCGGCCTGCGTCGTAATTACAGGTTCTACAATTTTCCCTAAAGAGTCCTGTTTTCCTCGCGCATAGATCAGATTTTTATTATCATCAATAGAGATATAATCTGCATCAATCTGCATATCCTGATATTTTACCTGAGCATTTTTGTTCAGGAATGTCATCTTTTTAGGGACATCTCTTCTCTGATCATCTGCTTTTGTACGAAGAACATCATTTAAAGGTTCTTTTTTTACAACTATGGTATCCTTTTTGGAAATAGTATCATTAACCGCATTTTTAGGCAATTTTTCAGGAGTTTTCTGTGCTAAAAAATTGTTAAAAATTAGGATAATTAAAATTTGTAATATATTTTTGAAGACGGTTTTGGCCAATTTTATACTATATAATTAAGGCCCAAAATTAATATAATTTTTATAACTGTAAGATGCACAAACAAAATTTTAAAATAATTTTATCATTTCTCCTTATTCTAACCAGCAACTTTATTTTCTCTCAAAAGAAGTTTACTATCGTTCTGGATGCGGGACACGGAGGAAGTGATCATGGAGCCAACAGGACCTATTCCGACATTGGAAGAGTCGCAGAAAAAGACATTACACTTGCCATTACGTTAAAAGTAGGTGCCATGTTGGAGAAAAACAGAGATTTCAAAGTAATATATACCCGTAAAATTGACGAATACCCTTCTCTGTCTGACAGAACCAATCTGGCTAACAGGAGCAAAGCAGATCTTTTTGTATCCATTCACTGTAATTCTTCCCAAAGACCTACAGCCTACGGTACCGAAACTTATGTACAAGGACCTAACCAGAATAACGAAAACCTTGAAGTAGCCAAAAGGGAAAATGATGTAATCTTCCTTGATGAAAAAGATAAGCAAACCTTTGGTTCTTATAATCCTGATTCTCCGGAATCCTTAATTGCCCTGAAACTTCAGCAAAGTAAATATCTGGAATCAAGTCTTCTTTTGGGAGGATTGGTAGAAGATAATTTTGTGAATAAAGATAAAAGATCATCAAGAGGTGTATTTCAGAAAAACCTTCACGTTCTCCGTATGAATGCCATGCCATCTGTACTGATAGAAACAGGGTTCATCAATCATCCTGAGGAAAGCCACTACATCGCCTCAGACAAGGGACAGACTGAAATTGCAGAAAGTATCTACAATGCTATTATTGATTATAAAAAGGCGATTGACAGAAAATCCGGCGGTTCTATTGCAACAAGAAAGCCAGAGCCAGAAAAACCTGCAGAGGTTCCTTTGAAAAATGATTTCAGAATTCTATTAATGAGTTCTCCTACGAAATACAATGAAAATGATCCTGCCCTGAAAGGCCTGAACTATATTCTTACGCTTAAAGAAAACGGGCAGTACAAATATTACTATGCTGTAACCAATATGGCTTCGGTAAAAGATATTAATCTTAAAACAGCGAAAGATGCAGGTTTCAGAAATGCATTTGCTGTAGGATTTATGCCGAATCAGAGAATCAGCATGGGATATTATACTATCGAAGTATATGCAGGTGATAAACTGAATGGTAATTCTTATATCCTTCAGAATTTAAAAGATGTGGAACGAAATAAGGACAATGGTGTATTTTACTACACCTACGGAAAAGTATACACATTGGAAGATGCTGTAAAACTTCAAAAGGAACTTGAAGCTAAAGGTATCAAAAATACCGTGATACAAAAGGTCTACAAATAAATCAAAAAAAATAATTTTGAAGTTTAAAAGTTAATTCCTACTTTTGCAACCTCAAAATTCGGCCTATTCGTCTAGTGGTCAGGACTCAAGATTTTCATTCTTGCAACAGGGGTTCGATTCCCCTATAGGCTACCAAAAAATATAAACCTTTAACTACTCAGTTAAAGGTTTTTTTATAGGCAGTTTTATTTTCTCATTTGCAATTAAAATCTTCGCATAAATTTCAGATTGTATGGTTTTATTAAAAAAGACCTGTATTCATTATCATCTCATATTAATTATTTGTCTTTTAAAGCTTCCCTGCAAATTACCTGAATAATTTTTTCGATTCGTAATTATTAATCTTTTGGATGAGATTTTAAAAATATTTATGTATTAGCATTCACAATTTTAATGATTTAAAGCGTAAGCTGTTATTTAGGTATTAGAAACCGAGAATTTTCCAAACAAACCTTAAAATGACGGGCTTACGCCTATGTACCTATAATTGTCATGGACGGGATCTTTCTGGTTTGTTGGCTTCTTCGCGGTACCTCTAATAAGGATTGACCTCTGTTTCGTGCCTTTTGCATTTATATAATCCTTAACAGGTATTTTCTAAATAATGCGACAGGCTTTGTCGCTGGGTCATAATAGCTTTGCTTTATAAAACATAAGATTTAATAATGACAAGCTATGAAAATACGTGACCCCCATCTATACTATAATTACCCCTCTCCGTAAAAACACGGATATAAAATAGGGATTTTCCTATTTTCCAAAAGAAATAAAAAATATAAATTCACAAACTAAAAAACATATTATGATGAGAAAATTTAAATTCTTAATGCTACTGGCATTAACATTCTTTCTGTTTGGATGTAGAACAGAACTTTCTGATAATCTTGACTCCAATATTTCCCAATCTGATTACAGAAAAACAGTTAAACTTAAAGAAGCTTTAGCTTTCAAAAACTATCTTACTGAAACTAAAAGCAAGTCTTCACAAGCTTACAGTAAAAATGTAGATTTCTTTTCTGCCTTATCTGATGAAAGTACAGTAACTGTTATTGTACAGAATAATATCACCTCTTACAGTACCGTAATCAGACATTTAGACAAATCTTCAGATATTTTAGTGTATAGTATTGATAATAAAAATAAAAGCATTGGATTTACTGCAAAATACACTCCTGAAGACAGAACTAAGAACTATCAGATTGATAACTTTACGGGAACTGTAGAATTTACAGCAATGGATGGTAAACCAATGGGGATGAAAGAACTCTCTAACGGAACACCACTTCCTGATAAGGTAACCGCATCAAAGAATTCCATGAATAAAGCAGGTGATTGCTCCTTTAGCATCAGACTTATTGAGGTAGAATGCAATGGTGAACATCACAATCCGAGCCAAATAGCCCAATGTACAGCAAATCAAAAACCTTATTATGTTGTAGAAATTACAGAGGTTTGTCCAAGTGGAGGGCAGCCACCTAAGGGATTTCCAAATATGGGATTTTATGATGGTGGTGGTGACAGTGGTGGTAGCAGTACATCTAATGAAATGTCTATCCAGGACAGCTTTAATTATATGTTGAACGAAGCTGGATTTCCAGAACTATCTGCGGAAGAATATACTTATATCCAAAACAATCAGTATATTGGTGGGCAGTTACTTTCTTATTTCTATAATAATTTAAATCAGAATAATACACAATTGTTACATTGGGGTATTAGCTATTTTAATAGTTTGGGAAATTTAGGAACAAACACAAATACTATATGGAAAGAATTTGAATCAAAGCTAAATTTTGCTCAGCAATTTTTTGCAAATAATCCCAACACTTCTTGGGAACAGTTTGAAAATGGGTTTTTAGGGACTTCTGAAGGAAAAGCTGATGAATATTACGATACAGCATATTGGGACAATCCCACCCTCACCTTTCCCCCTCAGTCATTACCTAGTTGGCAAAACTATTATAATGCATTTCCTAAAGATGTGAATGGAAAAGGACTTTCAGGACCTGCTATATATGAAATTGTCAAGGGCACTCCAAAAGCATTGAGAGATGACGTTTTAAATGATTCAAACCCCAATAATGACCATGATTACGATAATGCATGTGCTTTAAGAGTTTCAATAGCATTAAATTATTCAGGGGTTAAAATTCCTAATATACCCAACCATACATTTAAAGGAGGAGATGGAAAATATTATTTTTTAAGTGCAAAGAAATTGAATGCATGGATGAGAAAAACTTTTGGAACCAATCCAGCAACTTCTACTACTCCATATAATTCAAATCACATTCATATAACAGGAAACCAAGCGGGAGTAAATGGTGTTAATCTGCCAGCTATATTAAAGGATAAAAAAGGAATTTATTCTTTAGTTTCTAGTAATTCTGCATGGGCCTCGGGACATGGTGATATATTACAACCTAATGGTACCTGTATTAATGGATGTCATTTTTTTGATGCCCCAATAGATTACATAGATGTTTGGATATTACAATAAATATTTATAAATTAATGACGAAATATAAATTTATGCCTAAAATAAAATTTATCATACCTATCATTTCCTTTTTATTAATTTATTCATGTTCAATAAATGAAAGACCACAATTCAGATATCGAAGTGATAGAAAACAAAAAAACAATGAAAAGGAATTTTATACCAAAAGATTTAGAGATGCTGTCTTTTATAAATGTTTACAACATGGATATGGGGAGGATACTAATTTTAAAATAGGAAAATTAATGGCAGATAAAGATTTATTTACTCCTTCTGATGAGCCATTTATTATTGAAGATAGAATACAAGATAGCCTAGCAAAGAAAATAATATCTAATCTTCCTCCTGTATATATACTTAATGAAAATGAGAATGAAATAAAGGGTAAAAATTTCATTATTTCTACTTGTTTAAGTTTTTATGAGAGTAAAGAACTCAATAAAATAACTCAAAAATATTATAAAATAAAGTTAAAAGAAGAAAGGAATTAGAATATTAAAGAATGCTTTAATTGTAGCTATTACATCTAAAAATTAGAAACAAGCTCAAACAAGCCTGTTTTTTTTATTGTCTTTGATTGGTTTTTCATTATATACATTATTGAATAATCGATCATTTATACTACCCTTCATCTGTATATTAGTCTAACAAAGCAATTGATAAGATTAGAATAGAAGCGGTTGCTCCATTAGTGAACTTTAATGAAGATACTATGGGATGGGGTGACCTGTTTAACATCTGGCTTTTTGAACTTACTCCAAATCATTATACAAACAACACTATAAATTTTACAGGAGTGTCTAATATTGTAAATGGAAATAATATTTATAATCCAATAACAAATGCTGTTAAAGATTTCCCTAGAGGAAATGGGAATAAAGTACTTAACATTTGTACCGATCTAGCAAATGGTTTACCACAAGGAGGAATCAAATCAGGTTATTTCACATACGATGTAAATGCTTTTTACTCTACTCTCTCTAATGCAAATCTAGGAATTCAAATGTTGGGTTCTTTTCCGATTACTGCATATATTTTATCCAAAACAACTAATAGTGCTGTGGTAAAATTTACAATTAATAATGATTTAGGTTGGGAATCTGGAACAAGATTTATTAAAGGACAACCAGGAAAAGGTAATGAAGGAGTTATTCCTAATAAACCAGTGGGGAGTGGCCTTCACTTTGGCGGTACAATAACAAATGTTTTTACATGGACAGAGACTATAAATTTTTAAAATTCCTATTCATAGGTGTAGCTATTTGTACACTAATGAATTGTTTTGGTAATAAAGAAAAAGAAGAGGAAGAAAACCCTTTAGATTTACCAGATTACAATCCAACGCTAAATGAAGCAATTGGGAAATATTATTTTATCCCAATTAAAGACGATTTTAGAGATGATTATAAATATTTTAATCTGAATAAAGGAGACACATTATTTTTAGAAATCAAGAAAGATTCAACTTATTTATTTAATAAGTTTTATTTCAATCAGGGAGAGCATACTGATAATCTGAATGGAAAATTAACCATTAATAAAGATCAAATTGCTCTTTCTCCTAATTTGGATGTTAATAATGCTACTATCTATTTATTAGGATTCAAAAAATCGAAAAAGACAGGACTGTACTATTATTATGGTATCAATAGTCCAACAGATCGAACGGAATTTGAATATTACATTATGTATAAAAAAATGGAATAGCATCATAAATCAACAAATCAAAAATCCGCACAATTAAAGAAGCCGTCTCACAATTCGTGAAAACGGCTTTTTTTATGAATTTATCCTGTAGTACTATACGAGAAAGGTATTCAACCACATTGTTTGCGATTATTATTTTCTATATTTTATAAAACATCTTACAGACATGGAGACTTAAAAAGTATTTTAATAAAAGAAACATTAAATAACAGCTACATTTAAATATATGGAAAAACTCCCTATATCTTTTGAAGAAAATCAGTCTACTAAATTAAAAAAACTAAAACAACATTATTTGTCGGAAAATTTCACATTAAGATCATTTATACCTCTTTGCGGCTCTAAAAACATTTCCTTTACATTCTGTCCTGAAATTCATCAGCATCAATTTCTTTAGTATTAATAATACACGCAAACTCCTAAACCTTAACAATATCAGTTAAAAAAAATATCATAGGTTCAGGGATTTTTTATTCCAAAATTCAACGGAATCTCCACGAATTTTAAAAGGACTCTTGTACATGCTTTGTACAGGGTGAATTTCATAATCTTTCTTCATCTCTTTCAAAGATTCTTTAGGGCAATAGTTTCATTTTTTTTCAATATCCACAAAAGCAAACTTTGATGGCCCCATATTACATTTCTCATTTCAAAAACCATTTTGAGCAAATAAAACTCAATCTCAAAATCACGAAAAAGGGTAATTGAAATGATTCTGATTATAACTGAAATTTGTACTCATGCATAATCTAAGTATTGTACAAACTGAACACCGTTGTAAAAAACTGAGCATCAAATTAAAGTATAGGAGTAGAGAACTGACATTCTTATATACAGTCGTAAAAACTAATTAAAAACATATGAAACTATCCAATCTAAAATTCATAGCAGAGACTGAAAAAAGATTTTCAAAATTGAGTCTTCCTCATGCTAAAGCAGCAATTGAATCACCAACATGGTTAAGTGAGAAAGTTATTATTAACGAAAGATTAGATCACCTTGTTTCAAATCGCTTTGAACCTTTCAATCTTGCAAGGGAAAGAATCTGGAATAAAAATGATTTAATGAGTATAAATTATTTACAATTGGGTTTTTTAGCCTCAAATCCTGTATGCAGAATTCACGTAAAGAATATAAGTGGTGGTAACGTAGGTTTTGGAACTGGTTTTTTAATCTCTCCCAATCTCTTGCTCACAAACAATCATGTATTTGCAAATGAGGATGACGCCCAAAATAGTCTGGCTGAATTCAATTTTCAATACGACCAGTTTGGCGAGCCTACAGTAAGCCATATATTTACTTTTAATGCGGGTAAATTCTTTTATACAAATGAAAGATTAGACTTTACAATTGTCTATGTAAACCCCGATTCTAAAAGCAAGATTAAACCGCTCTATCATTTTGGATTTTTAAAGCTTACTGAAGACCCGAATAAAGCACTCGTTTCAGAATACGTGTCAATTATACAACATCCTTCAGGACAATATAAACAGATTGCTATTAGGGAAAACCAGTTAATTGCTAAAACAGAGGACTTTATAACCTATTCTACAGACACTGCACAGGGCTCTTCCGGCTCACCTGTTTATAATGATCAGTGGCAGGTTGTTGCACTGCATAGTAGCGGAGTCCCCCGAAAGGATGAACAAGGTAATTATTTATGTAAGGACGGAACCGTATTTCAAGAAAACATGGATGAGAATCTTATAGACTGGATTGCCAATGAAGGCGTCAGAATTAGTTCCATTCTGCAAAATGTTAAAAGCAACATAAACAGTATACGGGCAAAATTTCCCAATAATTTGGTTGAGGAAATATTCAATAATTCAAATTCAATTTCCGATGTACAAATCTTAACAGAACAAACTCTCCATCAACCTCCATCTGACAATAAAAAATTAAACGAAATGAGCAACAAAATTACATTTAACGTACCTGTTGAAATCACAATAGGTATAGGCCTTACAGACAACTCGGTTTTACAAAATACAACAGACAGCATTTCCACTAACCGAGATACTAAGGAGCAATCTTTCTTCATAGAAAAAGCAAAAAACCCAAATTACAAGGGCAGAAACGGATATGACGCAAACTTTGTAAGCTCAGATAATTTCAAAATTGAAATTGAGGACTTATTAAAATCTCAAAGTAAAAATTTAGCGCCATTATTAAACCCTACAGAGACCAACAAAAGCTTTCTGCATTATTTTAATTTTTCGATAGCCATCCATAAAAGCCGAAAGCTGTGTATTATGACAGCAGTCAATATTGATGGGAATAGGCTTGATCCTATAAAAAGAGAAAATACAAAATGGATAATTGATCCAAGAATGGACGAGAAATATCAAACAGGTCCAGCCGTGTATGCAGATAATGATCTGGATCGCGGACATATGGTTAGGAGATTGGATCCTGTTTGGGGGCCAAATGCAGCTGCTGCAAATGATGATACCTTTCATTTTTCAAATTCTACTCCGCAACATAAAGACCTGAACCAAAAGACCTGGTTAAGTCTTGAAAACTATATATTGGATAGTGCGGGACGGGAAGATATTAAAGTTTCTGTTTTTACAGGTCCTGTATTTAGTGAAGATGACATTCCATACAGAGGTGTTTTGCTGCCATTACAATTTTGGAAAGTGGCCGTGATGATAAAAGCAGATGGAACACCTTCGGTAAGCGGCTATATGTTAAAACAACCAGACAACATTGAAGATTTTAGGAATAAAGAAGGAATCAGAGAAGATGGTTTTGGGCAATTTAAGACTTATCAGGTTCCATTACAAAAAATTGCAGATCTTACAGGTATTGCTTTTAATGATTACAATGAATTCGATCCTTTAAACAGATTTGATCTGCGCGAGACTCTACAACTTATTGAAATTACAGGGAAAGATGATATAAAATTATAAACTCCCTGGATTACTTAAAAAGTTACTTTTAATCTGAAAATATAGAACATCAAACTTTTCTTGAGAACAATAAAGAAGGGCAATTAATTGTCCTTCTTTATTATTTAAAATAAATTACAGACTATTGATTTTCAATACCAATCCCTCGTTCAGAAATATTTTTAATCATTAATAGCGATGAAAAACTTTTCAAATTTTGAGATTTTATATCCATGAAGGAACACAAAATTTTAGAACACTGACAGCCTGATAATTCCTGCCATTATACTGAAAAGATAGGAACTTTTATTTGAAAAAAGCATTCCACGTATGTTATATGTCACAAAAGCATTATATTTGCAAAAATTTTACCATACTTGGTCACACAAATATGGAAACACCGATGAAAAATATTATTGATAAATCATTGTTTGTAGTTTTCTACAGACTATCAAATTTTATATCATGCCGGATTTAAAAATACAAGAAGCGAAATTGCTTTTTAAGAAAATCCACTCTAACCCAAAAAGTTATGATTTACAAATCAATGAAGGCGGGATTACAGGCAGAGATGATAAAATCAGTTTCAGACTTTACAGGACTGGAGAAAGGGTTGCTTTTGAAGTAACAATTGACGAACTTACTTTCACCAATACCACTGGAGAATGGAATAATGCACTGATCATGCTGGGAAATACGATCAAAAAAATAGAGAAAGAACAAGAAAATTTAAAAATAGAACAAGCAATAAATAAACTGAGAAAGTACCTATCAGAAGAAAATTAAAATTTTTAAAAATAAATTTGGTAGTTTAAAAAAAAGTTTATAGTTTTGCACTCACATTTAAACGATATGGCAAATCATAAATCAGCACTAAAGAGAATCAGACAAAACGAAACTAGAAGACTTCGTAACAGATATTACCACAAGACTGCTAGAACAGCTTTAAAAGCCTTAAGAAATGAAGAGAACAAAGCTGCTGCTACAGAACAATTGCCAAAAGTTATCGCTTTATTGGATAAATTAGCTAAGAAAAATATTATCCACAAGAACAAAGCGGCTAACTTGAAAAGCAAATTAACAAAGCACGTTAATAAATTAGCGTAACAATATAGCTGGCCCGTTCGTCTATCGGTTAGGACCTCAGATTTTCATTCTGGTAAGAGGGGTTCGATTCCCCTACGGGCTACTTACATCTTATAAGACCACTGTAACAACGGTGGTTTTATAAAGATCGCCGTAGAAAAAGCTATATTTAAATAAATCTAACCGGCCCGTTCGTCTATCGGTTAGGACCTCAGATTTTCATTCTGGTAAGAGGGGTTCGATTCCCCTACGGGCTACAATAAGAGTTGACACTTATAAAAACAAAAACTAACACATTACTTCGGTAATGGAAGATAGAGGGCCCGTTCGTCTATCGGTTAGGACCTCAGATTTTCATTCTGGTAAGAGGGGTTCGATTCCCCTACGGGCTACAAAAGGACTTTTTCGAAAGTCCTTTTTTCGTTTCTATATATAATAATATTTCAATAATTTCTTCCTAAAAGCATCAACAGGTTTAAGCTTTCTATAGTTATTATACCTACTCTATCGAGAGAAAACGGGATTTTTTCAGTCAACATATCTCACCGACAAAACTTCTTATGTTATTTTCATCACAGCCTGTGAAGTCATATTAAATTTCATTAAAAATATCACCAATAATGGAAATATTATTTCATACTTCTACCATTAATCCTTAAATTTGAATAAAACTATTCATTCTAAAATATATAACATGAAATTCAATTTATTTTCGGGAAGCCCAACTTCTTTAAAAGCCGGATTGATGGCTTTATTTTTATTTTCTGCCAGCACCATGTCAATGGCACAAAACAGAATTTATGCTCATGCACAAAGCTCTGGAGTATTCGGAGTAGCCTGCCTTGGATGTCGCATAGATAATCCGCTTAATGCTGTAGGAGACAATGAAGACGACTATTCAACAATGGTATTGGGCACAGTGCTATTGGGAGGAATCCAGCAAACGCTGATTTTCCCAGACCTGAGATCAGATACTAAGCTGGTAGTAGGAATCGGAACAGACAATATCCCATTATCTGTACAGTTATTAAGCGGAGTAACGCTTGAAACCATGAATGGCGGTACATCTAATGACGACCGAAGAACAATTGATGTAAGCCTTCTTAAACTAGGTGCAACTCCTAACAGAGGTACGGTAGAATTTAAACCTACAAAACCTTATGATGGGATAAGAATCGGATTAACAGGTGGCGTTCTCAGCCTCGGTGGTGGTTTCAGAATTTATTATGCTTACCAGGATCCCTTGATGAATATTATGGCTCACAGTCAAAACGGCCAGATTACTCTTGGCGGAAATGTTCCTGTAGAAGGTTCAGAAGTTATTTTATTCAATACTTCAGGAAAAGAAGTATTCCGTTCTACATTGAGATCAAATACATTTGAGTCAAAACAACCGGAGGGTGTTTATATCATGAATGTAAAAACCAAAGAAGGGAAAACGTATTCCAGAAAAATTTTAATTAAATAATTCAGTAAGCGATACGATAAATGCGGTAGACTTTTAAAGCTACCGTATTTTTTTTCATTCATTATCAGATCAATACAACCGTATAGTTATTAAATAAAAATAAATTCATAATTACAAATATCAATAAATCATTAACAAATCACATAATTATGAAATAAAATAAGCAACATAATCATTTTATTTATAAATTTACAAAAAAGCTAAAACCCAAAATTTTTTCTATATATGAAAACTTATTTATTATTTGGCCAACGCACGATGAAAGCTGCAATCCTGGCATCATTCCTATTTTTAACGAGCGCAATGTCTACTGCACAAATTGTAAAAACTTATGCAAGCAGCCAAACCAATCAGGTTCTTGGAGTATGCCTGGGTTGTGGTGTATTGAATCCTCAAAATGCTGTAGGAAGCAACGAGAATGACTATTCTACTTTGCAGGTTTCAGTAGGTCTTCTTGCAAGAACGGAACAGACATTGATCTTCCCTACTACCAATATCGCGAACAATACCAACAAACTTGTTATTGCTATTGGTTCCAACGGAACTCCTCTATCTGCTCAGGTATTGGGTGGCGCATCTATTGAAACGTTTAATGGAGATGTTTCCAATAACGATTACACAAGTCTTGCTACAAAACTGATCAACCTTGGAGCAGGTGATCCAAGCAAAGGTGAAATTGAGATGACCATGAACATTCCTTTTGACCGTATTAAAATCAATGTAAATTCAGGGTTATTGAATATTGGCGGAGAGCTTAGAGTATATTATGCTTACCAATACAAAGATCCTTTCATCAATTTCATGGCTCACAGCAAGGATGGACAGTTTACTCTTGATAAAAATGTTTCTGCTGAAGGTTCAGAGGTTACTCTTACCAATACTTCAGGAAAAGAAGTATTCCGTTCTAAACTGACATCAAATTCTTTTGAAACCAAACAACCACAAGGAGTATATATTATGAAACTTCAGACAAAAGAAGGAAAAACATACTCTAAAAAAGTGATTATCAAATAAAAAAGATACATAACAAACCGAACCCGGCAAGCTTTTCAAGCTTACCGGTTTTTTTATATCCAATCTAGAATCATATCCGGTTCATAATGATGTTGAATGATAAATAAAAACCCCTGATCAAAACTAATCAGGGGTTTTATTAACAAGATTACGAACTAAAATACTATTAGTTTTTGATTACTTTTTGCTGATATACAGCTTTATCTGTCACGGCTTTCAAAATATAAATACCTTTTGGAAGTGAGCTTACATTGATCTGTCCGTTATTCAGTTGTGCATTCACTACTCTGCCTGAAGCATCATACATAGAAATATTCTGGATTTTCTCCTGAGTTTTAAGAGTAAGAATATCGGTAACCGGATTCGGATAAATACCAAATTCAAGTTTCTTCACCTCAGCGGTTGCCAAAGTGGAAGCAGTAGTGTTTACTGTAAGTGTTTTTTCTACAAGTTTACCGTTTGAGTTAAAACTGATCACAATATCAGACGTCCCTGAAACAAGTGGTGTAAGAACCAATTCATCATTCTCATTAATCACAGCAGAAACGGTTGTAGGATTACTGTTTGATTTGATTGACTTTACTACTGACACAGCCAAATTATCAGCATCAGAAACGATTGATTTCAGATCAATTGCAGTTGTATTTCCTGCTGTAACCTGTGAAGGTAAAACGTTACTTACAACAGGAGCTGAATTATTGGTAAATACTGTCAATGAAGGGAACCAATAATAGTCATTCAATGTTTTTGTATTAATAAGTGCACCGGTCATATCATAGGTATGAATCCAGTTTTTCTGGTAGTGTGCACCGTATCCGCTTTCTGTGGTATTCAGAACCAATTCTCCGGTAATAGGGTTTACACGAAGTGCAGCTCCATAAGGAATTTGTTTAAACTGACCTGTTTGTCCAGGAATTGCAGCAAAGTTTTCGTTGAATGTTTTCGTTGTTACATCAAATCTTACAATCTGTGTTCCTGAGCTCCAGCTGCTGATTGAATTAATCCAATATAAAGCATTCTCTTTATTACTTGCTGAAAATTTACCGGCATTCCATGCGCCCCAGTCTCCAATATATTTCGTTGTAGGAATATTGTAAACTTGTGTTGCAAAAGTTGTAGGATTAATGTTGATCAGTTTTTGATCCTGAATTCCCCAAACACTTCCGTCTTTAGCCTGAGCCACAGAATAGAAACCTCCGGTAATAGTACTCACTACCGTATCAGTATTAGGATTAATAACTAAAATTCCTACCCCCTGCTTCACCGCAAAAACATATTGTGAAGTACGGATCATGTTTCCGATCTGCCCGTTTCCACCTGTTCCGGTAATTAAAGAACCTACCTGTAAATTATCAATATTGAAAGTAACAATTCCAGTAGAAGTCCCGATGTATCCTTTATGTTCGTTTACTCCCACAAATGATCTACCATCACCACCTCCTATATTATTAAATCCTGCAATTTTCTGCATGGTCTGCGCATTGGCTACAACCAACCTTCCCCCAGGTGTATATTGAGTATCTCCTCCATCAGCAGCTTGTTTTGACACGAAATAGAATTTATCACCATAGATTGTTCCGTATTGCGTAGTGGCACCGAAAGCCTGATTATTATTTGCATTGCTGTACACACGGTAGTTGATCTGTCCGTTATTGTCAATGAAGTTCACAGAACCATTGGTATGGCCAAACCATTCTTCGTTCACCATGAAATATCCATTGGTAAAGTTATTGGAAGCGACATACGGAGAAACCGGAGTGATGGTAGAAGAAACCGGAGTTTGATTAAATCCTACGTTAAAATTCCAGACATCCCAAGAACCATTTTCCAATACACGTGAAGAAGCTCCAACACTAGAATACCCGAAATCAGCATCTGCAGGGTTCTTTACCCAATATGACCAGTACCCGTTAACCGTCCATCCGGACTGCCAGTGATCGTTAGCCGCATCTACAATCGTGTAGCTGTCAAAATCATAAGCTGTAGTATTCACAAAGCCATTCACCGGATATAGTGGATAAGTGGCATTTCCGCTTTTGATCAGTGCATTGGTTCCTTGACCGTTCAGATCAAAACCAATCCCTCCAACTGCTGAACCGAACTGTGTTCCCTGATACAACAAAGTGTATAATCTGTGGTCTGCCTTAGCAATAGCTTTCAGCATATCTTCTCCGGTAGCATTTCCGTTCCATTTGAATCCCCAAACCATGGCATCAGGATTCTTACTGTCGTTCCACTGTACTACAAAAGCAGCCTGATTGGTTCCTGATCCTACCCAATACTGAATATCAGAAAAACTGATGGTAGTGGTATTAAGCTTGCTGATCCCTGAAATATCATTTCTGGGTACACCTTGAACTTTTATCTGTGCAGTTGATAAGCATGCAAACAGAAAAAGCATCATAAAAAGATAAAACTTTTTCATTTTTTATTAATTTAAATAGATTGTATTATTATTTGAAATGTAAATCGTAAGCTCCCGCCACTTCTGTAGAAACTTCTCCCAGCCAACCGGCTTCCTGATTCACTCCTGTATATATTTTCATAAAGTCTACTCCCGGAAGTTTCACATATTTTCCACTTCTGTCTACCGCCCAGGAAATATCGATATTGGAGGCATCATCATTATTCGGGGCATTATCTGCATATCCGAACTCGTATGATTTTCCTACCCAATAAGAACCGTCACCACTCTGATCGAAGAAGTTATTAGCCAGCCTGGTTCCTGAAAAACTGTAAGAAGGATCTGTAAACCATAAAGGATAATAGCTCTGGACGTGGAAAGTATTCTTTGTTTTGAATCCCTGATTTCCCAGATTGTCATTCCACTTGATATATTCTACATCTGTCTGCCAGAATTCAGTTCCGGGTACAGGTGCTTTATTTTCGTTAGGTTTATGATAGGTTATGCTGTAGTCTTTAACTGTAGCATTTTTGAAATATTCGCTGCCTGCAATTTCGTACCATTCATCATTATCTGGTTTTCCATTTTTATTTCTGTCGTAAGCCACCATAATAATTCCCGGTTCACAGGATCCTGAGCGTGGCTCATTTGCATCATTTCCAAAGAATGCATTTCCCAGTACTTTAAAATCTCTTCCATTCAGATTCGGAATTGTATGATCAAAACCGAAAACAACATAACCGCCATATCCTCCGAGACTGATCATGGTAGAATTACCTCCTACTAAGGATTCGTTTGCTTTCTGAAGCATATTTGCAACGGTATTTCCAGGTAAATATTCCGGAATTTCGTTCATGAACTGCCCTACAGCAGGACGGAACTCCAATACTTTGGAAATGTATTTACTATAAGGTGTTTTTTCTTTGGTAACAATTATTTTAGAATGAAAAACCTGCTCGTTTCCTTTATTACTAATCTTTAATGTCAAAGGATAAGCTTCTGCAGTAGGACTGATGAATTCAAGTTCTGAATTTTGAGAGATAATAGAATCATTAATACTCCATGTAACCGATCCTGAGGCATTGGTAGGAATACTCAAAACCTTTAAACGTTCAATGGTATAGGAATCATCAAGTCCATTAAATGTAAATTCATTTTCATCATCATGTTTACAGGCGATCACTCCTACAAGGAAGCAGGATAGAAATCCGATTTTCAAATAAGTAAAGCTATTTCTGTTCATTTCTTAAAGTTTGGTTATTTGTATAAAAAAGCGAAGTGGGCAGGGATATTTCCGCCTTCTGTTTTCCATTTAAAATGTCCGTTTTTATCAAAGCAATACACAAATCCCATGGATACATAATTTCTGGCATCTGTCATGTAGATATCTTCTGTGATGGGGTTTACGGTAATTCCGTAAGGTGTTTTAATGGCATCTTCATATTCTTTGTCAAAAATTCTGTTGGCGATGATCTGTTCTGTTTTTACATCAATAATTCCAAATGTTTTTTTATAACTGTGGGTATTGTAATTGAATTCGTTCCCATAGAAATACAGTTTATCATTAACGATCGTCATTTCACTCACGGAGAGATTGAAATTTTTCTTAACAGTTCCCGTGGCTGCATCTAATAAATAAAGACTGGAAGGAACATTATAATAATCTCCTCTTGAGGTTACATAGAGATCTCCGTAATTATCTTTTTTAATATGGTGAAGATTGATGGCAACATTTATTTTTTTGAGTTCTGTAAAAGTATTTAAGTCAATTACAGAAACAGTATTGTCATAATCGGGAGCCTTATATCCTCCGGAATTGGCTACAAATAATGCATTCCCTACAATTTCCATTTCTTCCGGCTGATATCCTACCACCACTTCACGCTGAATGGAAAGAGAAGCTGTGTCAATCTCCACTACTTTTCCTTTTGGGGCTTTGGGATTAATGGCTACAGGTCCGGCATAGCTGCTCGCATAAGCTTTCCCTCCTTTGAAGGCCAGATATCTGCAGTTTTGCAATGGAATAGAAGTAATACGTTTAGCTGTTTTAGCATCCAGCACTTCAATTTTGTTGGAAACATTGACAACGATATAAAGTTTGCTTCCGTACACTTTGATATCATTTCCTACATCTCCCAGCTCTTTTACCACATTCGGATTGATTTCAGCATAGATATTCCGGTAATAGGTTCCTTTGGTGTAATCAAAAAAATCAAGGGTACATTTATTACTTCCCATGTTTCCTTCATTGAGCATATAGAAGCCTTTTATTGCCGTATTTTCTGAAGGAAGCCCTTCTACCACTTCCTGACGGACAATAATTTCATCTGTACGGCATGAAGTAAGAAAAGCTAAGACAAGAAATAAAAAATAAAAGTTTAGTTTTCTCATAAGGTGAAGTTTAGAATAAGTTTAAAATTTCTTCCGGGCATCGGATAATTGATGACAACATCATAGTATTGATTGAAAATATTATTCATCTCAAGGCTTACTTTAAATTGATGATTCGCCCAGTTGAATTTTTTCTGAACAGACAGATCGTGAGTATACCAGGGCTGTACATAATTGTATTGAATATTGTCCTGATTCACATCATATCTTTCTCCTACATACATCGCACTGTAATTGAAACTCCAGTCTTTATAATCTGCCATCAAACTGAATGATCCGCTATGCCATGGGGTATAAGGAATCTGATTACGATAAAAGGTGTCTTCCGGATCACTTATATCTCTTGCGCTTTGATACGTGTAAGAGAGCAATGGTCTTAGCTTTACCTTTCCTAATTGCATTTCAGTCTGAATATTTACATCCGCTCCAATGATTTCAACCATTCCAAGATTCATCATCAGCCAACGGAACATACTTCCGTTAGGGGCCGCTACAATTTTATCCTGTACTTTGTTGTAGTAACCATCTACTTTAGCATAAAAGGTTTTAAAGAAATGGTTGGTATAATTCTTCTGATAAGTAAATCCTACGTCATACTGATTGGTAAATTCCGGCTTCAGGTAGGTATTTCCGATATTGGTATAATATAAATCATTGAAAGTAGGAAGTCTGAAAATCCTTTTATAGAAAGCTCTGAGGGTAAGCTCCGGAATTTTTTCCGGCTGATAGCTCATAAACACCGCAGGCGTCCATTCTCTGGCATCTCCCGGTCTTTTGTTTTTTCTTACTTCTTCAAAAGTAAAAGTTCCTAAAAGGCTTCCCAGAATTTTGAATCTGTTCCACTGATAGGTTGTAGCCAATGCTACCAATGTAGTATAACGTGTAGGATATGAGAAGTTATCCAGATTGGCATCCAGATTATTGTACTGAAAGTCACCACTCAGGCTGACATCCCAATTGGGAGTGATTGAGTAAATATTGGAAGAAGAAAGATAAAGTTCCCTTTGGATGTAGGTATTATCGGTATAAATAATAGACTGTGAACGAACCGTATCCATAAAATGGGTATAATCGTAAGCAAATTTTGCTTTCAGCTGAGTTTCCAATTTTGGGAACAGTTTTTTTCTCAGATTGGCCTGTACAAAATAATTCTCATCGGAAAGCCTCGCTCCTCTTCCTCCGAAACGGCCGTTCACAATAGGTGCCGGCATTCCGCGGTTTGAAATATAACCGTAACCACGGATATTCCAGCTTCCGTTATTTAAAGTTCCGTTGAGAGAAGTTTCAAAACGTTTTGCCCGAATATCTGAATCATGTCTCTTTGCAATGGTATCATACGCCTGTTGCCCATCGGGATATTTCTTGGCATAACGAAATCTGTAAATTCCGTCACTCTGCATAAATTCTCCGCTGAAGCTGGCAGAAACCCTGTCTGAAATCTTCTGTTCCAATCGGAATGAAGGATTAAAGAGATCAATGGAAGCACTTTTTGCTCTTATCACGAGATTGGTTTTTCTATTTCCTTTAAATACAGGTGTTTTAGGCTGTAAATAAATAGACCCCGAAGAACCAAAGTCTTTCGCAGGTTGAAAAATTTCACTTTTCTGTCCGTTATACAATGATATTTCTTCCAGATCATCCAAGGAATATCGTCCCAGATCCACTAGTCCGTTTTGGGCATTTCCTAATTGAATTCCATCATAGAAAACGCCTACATGCTGACTTCCCAGGCTTCGGATATTAATAGTTTTCAAACCACCCAATCCTCCGTAATCTTTAATCTGAACTCCTGAAAAATACCGCAGTGCATCTGCAACAGAATGGCTGTTCAGTCTTTCCAGCTGCTCGCCTTGTAAAATTTGTGCCGGAAGGATTTCTTTAAAATTCTTTTTGTAAAGATTGATTCCTTTAATGGTCTCTTCCTGAAGACTGTCCTTTTTCTTGGTTTGAGAAGATAAAAATTGAGATGTGATCACCAATATTGTGAAAACAGCTTTATGAATTGCAGAAGTAGTTTGTTTTGCCGCCATTAGCTCATTTAGGATAATGAAGACGCTAATGGATATAAGAATACAACGACAAAGCACAGCTGTTACTGCACAGAATCATTGATGTCCTAAGCTTTATTCCACGAAAGCGTCAAACGATTATTTTCTGGCAGGTCTTCTGACTTACTCCATTTTTGAAATCCTTCCCATTAAAAAACAGTGGATATATTCTTCAAAAACTTTGGTACGGAGCTTACAGCAGCGGGTCTGTTCCGGATTTTCACCGGATTCCCTTTTAAGAGCTTTTTAGGGCTCACCAAATTTCGGCAAAGATAAATAATTATTCCTAATCCCCAATTAAAATCATGATTCATAAACAATTAAAGCTCCCGAAGGAGCTTTAACGTCATTTTATTGAGGGTGTCACTTTAAATTCCAATATTCAGGAAAATACTGAATCTTGATTTGGCTTCAATATCTCCTCCTGCCAGATGAGTATACATGGGAAGCATTATTTCACTTCCTAAACTTAGCCTTTTGTAAGAAGCTTCAAAACCCAATTTCCCATACAAAGCACTTCCTGCAGTATTAGGCAAGGCTTCATTAAACTGTTTATTCTGAGCATAAACCTCTCCCTGAACTCCCGTTTTTACAGAAAAAATAGATTTTTCATTCCCCGCAACCTGATAAAAACCTGTTGCAGCATAATTCCATTGGTTACCAAAACGATAATTTTTCTTATTCTCAGTTTTAATCGTGTAATCCGTATTGACCAATACCGCTACTTTATTTTTCTGAAATTTATAATTCAAAGCTGCCTGATAATCCCAGCTTCCCGTTCCCAGCTGAAAACTTGGATTGACTCCAGATGCTCCTTTTTCATCAAACTTTCCCAGTGGAATTTTCATACCCAAACCTCCACTCAGATGATGGAAATTATCTTTAGAACTCATCAGTTGGTAAATTCCCATCAGGTTCAGATCTCCAATCCCATTGATTTTAATATCTCCCTGCATGGTTTTCTTCTCATGGAAATGGAATGGCAAACTTGCGTAAACACTCAGCTTTTTAGTCAGTGGAATTTTTCCCCAAAGCTGCAACGTATTGAAATACTGATCCTGTGTTAGATCTTTTACAAATAAGTTTTCTTTGGCTTTATAATGCTGGGCAAAGTATTTGATTCCGATAAACTGTGGATTCAGTAAAGATTCAAAGCCGGAAGATCCGTTTCCTGCCGCACAACCACAGGCATCACAATCATCATCAAAATCGAATCTGCTAAAGGTTTCCGGAGCACTATAAGCACTGTCTCTGATGGTTTTTGCCTGATACTGACTAAACAGGATCAAACTTACTATCGCTATAATCTTCTTCATGTTTTCTATAATTTATTCTGCAAATTTTGGATTGGATATAAAACTTTTATCTGATAATGTTTTCAGGAATGCAATAATCGACTGTTTTTCCTGACTGTTCATAGCAATACCTATATGCCCATTCTGTTTCAGCTGCGAATCCAGATTGGGGTTATCTTCTACCTGACCTGAATAGAAGTTAAGTACCGCCTCTAAGGTGTAAAATCTTCCGTCATGCATATAAGGTGCTGTATATTCTACATTTCTCAGACTCGGAACACGGAATTTCATCCAGTCTACCTGATTAAGAGTAACTCTGTAACGTCCTGCATCTTTGAACTCGGTGTTATAATACATTCCTGTATTGCGGAAGCTTTCATCGGTAAATAATTCTCCACTATGACAGGAAGCACATTTCTGTCCGAATAAAGCCATTCCTTGAGATTCTGTTGAAGTCAATTGTTCCTTTCCCTGTCTGAATCTGTCATACTTTGAATCTGCAGAAATTAAAGAAGCCATAAACTGCGACAATGCTTTCAGAATTCTTTCTCCTGTAATGGTTTCGTCTCCATAAGCTTCCCTGAAAAGTTTTTTATATTTCTGGTCATCTTTTATTTTTGAAATAGCTTCTGGTATAGAGCTATCCATTTCATTGATATCTGTAATGGGGCTGATGGGCTGTTCATTAAGATTATGAATGACACCGTCCCACATATATCTTTTCAAAAAGGTCATATTCTGAATGGGTGGAGCATTTCTGATTCCAATTCTGTCGTCTACCCCATGGCTCACCGTATGACCATGATGGGTAAAAGCGTTTTCCTGAATATGGCAGAAGCCGCATGAAATGGTATTATTCCTTGAAAGTCTGCCTTCATAGAATAATTTCCGTCCCAGTTCCACTCCGTTTTTGGTCACCGGATTGATGGATTTATCAAAAGTCATTTCCGGAAAATAAGAAGGAAATTGCAGATTATATGCTTCATCTTTTTCCAGCGGCTGTATCACCTCATCTGAACAGGAAACACAGCTCAATACCAATACGAACAGAACCAATACTGTTCTGACAAAAAAATTAATCATTGTGAACGTGGTCTACTTTAAACATTTTCGTAAGATTGTTGGTAACATCTACCAGATGTTGGTTTGAACCCATCAGCATGTCATTGGCCGTTGTAAGGGTAAGTGCCTTATCTCCGCTCAAAAATTGGTTCAGGTCTGCCAGAATATGAACAGAAGGACGAATTTTCCCTGTCACTCTGGCTGTTGTTGGAAGATTCAAAGTAATTTCACGATAAAGATCAGGGGTGTTATTTTCTGTAGTATTTCCCATATTTCCTGTATGGTTCATGAATTCCTTTGATGGAGAATCTGTTCCATATTTTCCTTCCAGCTTTACAAAGACATAGCCGGCAGCCCATGACCACGACATTCCTTTCTGCTTGGCTTTTGTCCAGAATTCAGCTTGCCCGTCTTGCCCTAGCAAGTACGCTTTCTGACTGATTCCCAATCCGAATTTTATTTTCTTATAATTATTTTTAGGAATACCATCCAGATTAAGGTATATAATTCCGGCTACAGCATCTGCCTGATCTACGATAAAAGCACCTTTATCAGGATTATTTTCGTTGTATTTAAATTCGTTTCCGTTTTCGTCTATCAGTGAGATGTTACTGATGACGTATTTCAAAGCAGAAAAATTATGTTTTTGTCCGTTGGAAGATGTCTGAACGGTCTGATTCAAAACGATATCTCCTACATTATTAAATCCGTTTTCAAATTTGATCTGAAGGTTTCCGGGTGTAGTATCCTGTGGATTTTCATCATCCCTGCTGCTTTCGCAGGCTACAAAAGAGAATAAAGTAAAAGCAATAAAGAATAGTGATAAAAATTTATAAATTTTCATTGTTGATTTTTTTAAGTTGAATTATAATTTTTGAATGCAAAAACATTCTTTTTTTACCACAAAAGGCACCAAAGTTCTTACACTTAAGTTATATCAAGTGGTAAGTTTTATGCACAATAAGAACACTTAAGCTTTTGTGACTTTTGTGGTTGAATAGTGATAGTTTAGCTTAAAAAACCGGTGGTTTGAAAATGTAGGTAAGAAACAGAAAAGAATAAGCTGTTTCGTAGGTAAAATTGAAATTGAAAAACGGTCGTTTTCCAGTAGTATTGATCTCTGTGGTTTCAGGCAGAATATAGGTATCTAGGACTTTCTGTCCTGAGTTTTTGAGTTTCTGAAAAGGTGAAGATTCCGAATCATTGGCTTTTGCCAGTTCTTTACTCAGGTAACATTTTCCGTTACAGTGAACCTCTGGCCTGGATTTATTAATACAAAGAACTTTAACGATATAATCATAATTTACAGCATACTCTACCACGGGTACTAAAGGTCTTAGCACCATATAGAAGGTAAAAAGTATGCTGTAAAATAATTTCATCAGATTATTTCTTGCTTAAAGCTTCGTCATATCTTCTGCTGATTTCTTTCCAGTTGGTAACATTCCAGATCGCGGTAAGATAGTCTGCTCTTTTATTCTGATATTTCAAATAATATGCATGTTCCCAGACATCAATTCCGAAGATAGGAGTTCCCTTCTCTTCCACCACATCCATTAAAGGATTGTCCTGGTTAGGAGTAGAAGAAACAAATAGTTTTCCGCTTTTATCCACAGAAAGCCATGCCCATCCTGATCCGAAACGGTCTGCTCCTGCTTTAGCCATTTTTTCTTTAAAAGCATCCATACTTCCGAAAGTTTCAGTGATGGCTTTTACCAATTTTGCAGAAGGCTGTGTATTTTTCTGAGGCGTAAGAACCGTCCAGAACAGTTCGTGATTGTAATGTCCTCCTGCATTATTTCTTACTGCAGCGGGCAGTTTTGAAACATTGGAAAGAATCTGAAACAACGTTTCTTTTTCCTGTGGAGTTCCTGTAATTGCTTTATTCAGGTTAGCGACATACGCTGCCGCATGTTTTGAATAATGAATTTCCATCGTTTGGGCATCAATATTCCCTTCCAAAGCATTATAAGCGTATGGTAAAGGAGTCTGCTTAAACTGAGCCAGTGTAAACTGGGCCGCGAAAACTGCAGTTACAGCAGCTATTTTCAAAATCTTCATAATGTTTTTGTTTATGGTTGAACAATGTTTTCTTTTTAGACTGGAAGATGGGAGCTGGAGGCTGGAAGTAATGAATGTCATAACATAACTTCTTCAACTTCTATTTGCTTTTACAGTTATCTCAAAAACTGCCAGATCTTCATTGTCTGGAATCACTTCCAGCTTCAAACTTCCAGCTTCAAACATCCAGCTTCCCTCTTCCTTATTTCAATAATTTCTTAATATCCTCAATCAGAATTTCTCTGTCCGGATGATATTTTCCGGTCAGCATAGGTGTTTTACCTTCCGGATCTTCATAATTCAATCCTGAATAATACAGAATAGGCATATTTTCTTTATTGTATCTGCATCTGATATTTCCGTCCTGATCTACCAGGGCGATCATTCCGCTGTGGTTCAGGCTTTCTCCTTCATCTTCTTTGTCCCCCACATAGATATTAAATTTATCAGCGAGATCACCAATATAGGTACGATCTCCGGTCAGGAAATGCCAGTTTGGAGACTTTGCTCCTATCCTTTGAGCATGTTCTTTCAATGCTGCAGGAGTATCATTTTCCGGATCAATGCTGATGGAGATAATACCGAAATTCGGATCATCGATCTGATTCTGAATAGCCTTCATATTGGTATTCATCACCGGACATATTGTAGGACATTTACTGAAGAAAAATTCTACGAGATAGACTTTTCCCAACATATCTTTATTGGTGATTTTGTTACTGTTCTGATCTGTCAGTTCAAAATCCGGAACTTTCATTACGGTATAAAGGCTCTTTTTAAAATACCCCATTCCGACACCGATTCCTACGAAAAGTAATGCAAAAACCACAATGGGTATGATTACTTTACTTTTATTATTGGTCTTGTTATTTTTGGGCATATTTCTCAGGGCTTTTTTTGAATTCATGTTTACAGGATACACTGCAAAAACCATATGTTTTGTTTTTATATACGGCTGTATCATTAATAGATCCTGCGGTTTTCATGTGGCAAATCGGGTCTACTTCATTTACGACCTGTACATTTTCTATTTTCTTTCCGGAAGAATCCATGTGGCTTGCATGCTTTACCTGAGGCGTTTCCTTGGCACACGACAATAATGATATTGACAGCATTGCCGTCAAAATAAGAGGAGATTTCATTTTAATGTTAAGTTGAAATTAATAATGATAAATTAACTTAGAACACAAAGCACAGCGTTATAAATTGTGGGAAATTAAACCCCAAATTTAATGATGCAAGGTGTAGTAATGACTTTTAATTGAAAGTTTCAGTACCTCCAATTCATAAACTAAAAATATAGTTTAAAATAAAATTAAGCTAATGGAGGATGGAAAATCCTGGAAAAATATTCTGAAGAATGAGAATTAAAGTAACTTGAATCAGGAATCTCAGTAAGCAATTCCGAGTTGAGGAGTGAAGAGAAGGAAAGGATATCATGAGAGATAAAGGCATCTAATCCTGCAATCTTTATGGTTTGAGAGCTATTGGACTGTTTTTCTGTTTTTGCCAGTTCTTTTTCCACATAGCATTTTCCCTTACATGTTGATTGTGGTACATTTCTGTTCTCACAAAGGTTTTTCACAATATAATCATAGTTCACCGCATAGTTTACCAATGGCAAAACGGGACGTAATGCAATGGTAAAAATGACGAATATGGAAATAAATAACCTCAACGATTTTTTCTCTGTCACAAATATACTACTTCAAAACTGTTTTATGTATAATTTATGATGAATGTCATTGATGGTTGTTTACTGTTACCCACAAAAATTACAAAACTGTGCCTGTCACCTGTATAATTTTATCCCGAACTTTGATTTAAATTTGAGATCTAAACAAAAAAATTTAGTTCTTTATACAATTTAATCTTGTTGATAAAAGCTCCGCTGATGTTTTTGGCAGAGCTTTTTTATGTATTGGGAATCAAAAGATGCCAAAAATGTTTCCGAATACTTAATGTTTTTGAATAAGATTTTCAATCAAGAAGTAAACTTGCTGAAAATCTTTGATTTTCTTGCGTCCTTAAAAACAACACAATTTTTATCTCCTTTGCGTTTCTCCAACAAAAAATCTATTACCTTTTTTGAATTAAGTTTTGGTGTAGTGTAATGTTGGTTTGATTTATCTCTCTAATGTTTTTGCAGAGATTCCTACGGAATGACAAAGTGTGTGTATTATCTTTATATCTGTTGTAATTGTCTGTCATGGTTTATACTAAAGTAATGGCATTCTCTTCTTCACTCAGTAAGAGTCTCAATAGTATAGGATTTCAATGGAATGAATGAGATGGGGTATAATTTAAAACAAAAGCCCTGCTGAAATTCAGCAGAGCTTTTATTGAATATAATTTAGTTGTGTTTATTATTTGCTTTTTAAAATTTCATTCTTTGAATTCTTACCGCATTTAAAATAGCCAGCAAGGCAACTCCTACATCGGCAAAAACAGCTTCCCACATAGTTGCCAGTCCTCCGGCACCCAAAACTAAAACCACGGCTTTTACAGCAAAGGCAAGGACAATATTCTGCCAAACGATCTTTTTAGTTTGTTTTCCGATATTGATAGCCATCGGGATTTTACTTGGTTTATCATCCTGAATCACGACATCTGCAGTTTCAATGGTGGCGTCACTTCCCAAACCTCCCATCGCAATTCCTACATCGCTTAAAGCCACTACAGGCGCATCATTCACTCCGTCTCCTACGAAAGCTACGGTTTGTTTTCTGGCTTTAATTTCTTTAACCTTATTGACTTTATCTTCAGGCAAAAGGTCTCCGAATGCATTGTCTATGCCCAACTGATCTGCTACATATTTCACAACAGTACTTTTATCACCGCTCAGCATTGTAGCTTTTACATTCATTTTATGCAGATTGTCTACGGTTTCTTTGGCATCTTCTTTTATGCTGTCCGCAATGGTGATATATCCTGCAAACTTTTTATCATAAGCCACTGCGATGACCGTGTACACAATATTGGCATGGTTAAGATCATAATTGATATTAAATTTATCCATCAGCTTAAAGTTCCCTACCAGAAGTTCTTTTCCGTTAATCGTAGCTTTGAGTCCGTGTCCTGCAATTTCCTCTACATTTTCTAATGGAATATTGTGGTTGACATCTCCTACATAATTGTGAATAGCTGTTGCCACGGGATGGGTACTTTTACTCTCAAGAACATTCACCATCTGAAGGATTTCCTCTTTATTAAATTCAGGAGCCATACTTACTTCCTGAACTTTGAATACGCCTTCTGTCATTGTTCCGGTTTTATCCATCACTACATTCTGAATTTCTGCAATGCTGTCCAGGAAGTTACTTCCTTTGAATAAAATTCCGTTTCGGCTAGCGGCACCAATTCCTCCAAAATATCCTAACGGAATAGAAATCACCAAGGCACAAGGGCAAGAAATCACAAGGAATATCAATGCTCTGTACAACCAGTCTCTGAACTGATAATCACTAACAAAGAAATAAGGCAGTAAGCAGATTCCAATGGCAAGAAATACAACGATAGGCGTATATACTTTAGCAAATTTTCTGATGAATAGTTCTGTAGGGGCTTTTTGAGCTGTTGCATTCTGAACCAGTTCAAGAATTTTACTCAGTTTACTGTCTTCATAGGCAGTATTTACTTTTACTAAGGCAATACTGTTCATATTGATCATCCCTGCAAGAACAACTTCACCTTTATTTTTGGTATCGGGTTTACTTTCTCCTGTTAAAGCTGCTGTATTGAATGAAGCTGAATCGGAAAGCAGTTCTCCATCGAGAGCCAGTTTTTCACCGGGTTTCAACTGAATAATATCACTGATTTTGGCTTCTTTTGCTTTTATCGTTTTGGGCTGATTATTTTCTATAATGGTGACCTCATCAGGACGCTGATCCAATAAGGCTTTTATATTTCCTTTGGCTCTGGTAACCGCCATAGACTGGAATACCTCTCCTACTGCGTAGAACAGCATCACCGCTACACCTTCAGGATATTCCCCGATGGCAAAAGCACCAATCGTCGCGATACTCATTAAAAAGAATTCTGAAAACACATCTCCCTTGATAATACTTTTATAAGCATCTTTCAATACCGGGAATCCTACAGGAATATAAGCTGCCAGAAACCATACCAGGCGTACCCAGCCTGTGAACCATGCAGGTTTTATATAGTTATCAAAGGCGATTCCCAATAATAAGATAACAAAGGATATAATGGCCGGAAGAAACATCTGAAAGACTGTCTGATCTCCTGAGTCGTGAGAATGATCATGGCCGTCGTGGTCATGGCCGTCTCCTTCTGCATGATTATGTTTGTGTCCTTTTGTATCTGGTTTTTCCGGGGTTGTACTACAGCATTTTTCCATAACTGAATATTTTTATACAAATGTAAAGGTGAGACTGATGCAATGCTATTGCAAACTTTCGAGACAATTTTCGCAGATTCCTTTGGCAAACAATCTTATTTCATCAATCCTGAAGTTGGTTTGTATGTTTTCAGGGAAGGAAATATCTTCTTTACAGGTGGTCTGCTTGCAAATTTTACAATAAAAATGGAGATGCCAGTCTTTATGTGTTTTTTCATCACAATCGTCTTCACATAACTTGTATTTTGTGGTGGTATTCTCCTGAATACTGTGAACAATTCCTTTTTCTTCAAAGGTTTTCAGTGTTCTGTAGATGGTGATTCTGTCAGCATTTTCAAAATGATTTTCTATCTCAGAAAGGGATAAAGCAGCTTCCTGAGAGCTTAAGAAATCATAGACCAAAATCCTCATGCTTGTGGGTTTGGTATTTTTATCAATGAGTTTGTGTTCTATATCTTTTTTCATTGTACGCTTTTAAAATTTTACAGATGTACTTCATTTTCTTCATAGCCTTCCTCTTCTATCTGAAAAGTTGTATGACTGATTTTAAAATTATTAACAGTAGTGTCTGTCAATGTTTTTAATAATTGATTCTGAGCATATGCCGCTTCTTTTACCACATGGGCACTCATGGCATTGACGCTTGATGTCAGTGACCATACGTGCAGATCATGAATATTTTTCACTCCCGGAGTTTGTTCCAGAGATTTACGAAGTTCATGAATATCAACATCTTTAGGAGTTCCTTCAAGCAAGACATTAATGGCTTCTTTCAACAGTCTCCATGTTCTTGGGAAGATCAACAATCCAATTGCGGCTGAGATCAGCGGATCAGCATAGTACCAGCCTGTCGTCAGCATAATTACTCCGGCAATCATTACTCCTACTGAAGTAAGCATGTCTGAAAGGACTTCAAAATAAGCTCCTTTCATATTGAGACTGCCTTCTGAGTCTTTTCTCAGGATCATCATTCCGACAATATTGACGATCAAACCGATTCCTGCTACAATCAGCATTGATTTACTTTGTACTTCCGGCGGATTTTGAAACCGCTTGTAAGCTTCAAACAAAACATAGATCGAAATCCCCAGCAATACAACAGCATTGATAACTGCTGCGAGTATTTCAGTCCGGTAATATCCGTAAGTTCGGGAAGGGTCTGCTTTTCTTTCTCCTATTTTGATGGCTATAAATGCCAGCAACAATCCTACCACATCCGTCAGCATATGAGCTGCATCTGCCAATAACGCAAGACTGTTGGTAACAATTCCTCCTATCACCTCAGCAATGAGATAGGTTCCGCTAAGGCAGAGTACGATAAGGAGGTTCTTTTTATGTCTGCTTCCTGCAGAAACTGTTTGTGTTGGTGTACTTTCCATAGGGTGTATGGTTTAATTACATTTCATAATAAGAGGTATTTTCTTTTTTAGGAGGAACATTCTGCTCACCAATCATTTGTCTGATATTAATCTCTATGGTTTGTGCCAGAGAAGTCATCGGAGTATCTACAGGGCTATTTTCAAAGGGATCCTGCATGATGATTGATGTTTTTTCAATTGCAATGAATGTTACCGGAACCAGGAAAGTAATCGCAATTTCAACCGCAAGCTGTGAATCATCAAGTCCAAACGGAAGTATCGCTGCAAAAACATAAATCAAAATATGGACTAAAACACTATAAGAACGTGGAAAAACCGTATTCTTCAGCCTCTCACATTTTCCCATACTGTCGCAAAGTCTTGTAATGATATCATTCAGCTGCATCTGCTGAAAATCGGTCAGTCCTTTGGAAGCAGCAATTTCTTTCAGCTGTCTGGAGTGTTCATCCAGAATAGCATTGGGAATATTCACTGCTTTAATCTTATGCTGATCGAGATATTGCTGAACTTTTTCAGAGAATGGCAATTTTCTGAGAGCTTCTCCCAGTGCGTAAGTCCAGATGATTTGTCTTTCGGCAAAATCTTTTACTGTCTTATCTTCTCCCGCCGGCATAAACTGGATGATTAACCTCACAAAAGTCCGGGAATCATTTACAATAGCTCCCCAAACGGTTCTGGCTTCCCACCATCTTTCGTAGGACTGGGAAGTACGGAAGGCCAATAGTAAGGATACTGCCGTTCCCAGCAATGCCGGAATATTCAAAGGCAGTGAAATTTTACGAAACCATGGCAACATATCCAAAAGACCGATGGCTACAGCGAATATTCCGATAAACAGAATTTGGCTTTTTATTTCACGGATGAAATACCAGACTGATATTTTTTTGTTTAATAACATAATCGGGTTATTTATTAAAATTAAAGGAGATCATCTTTATTTTCCCAGCCGCTTTTATTCAATAAAAAATTACGTAAACAGCTCTAATTTAAGGATTAAAATCGACATTTTACTGGTTCCGGCGGCTTTCATTAATGCTCGTGTTCCCCGGAATTCACAAGTTTCGCATTCACGAAAAATGCTCCTTTCACTACTATTTTTGCATTGTCTGGAATATTTCCTACCGGAGTTATCGCGGTATATCCCATATCGGAAGCTCCTTTTACCACTTCTATTTTCTCGAAGTTTAAGGCTTTCGGATGAGGTTTCCCTTTTTCTTCATGTTCTTCCTCTACTTTTTTATCAGTCTGAACAAATACAAAATATTTCCCATCTGCTTCTACAATGGCCTCTGTAGGAACTGCCGGGGTTGTACTTTTATCAAGACTTACAATTCCGGTGATATTCATTCCATCAATCAGGCCGGATTTATTTCCGATTACTTCGCAATGCATAGAGATGGTTTTGCTTTCATTTTCAAAAGAAGATCCTATGCTGTAAATTCTCGCATCATATTCTGTTTCCGGATTATTGGTGAGTTTAAAATGAACAATCTGCCCTACTCTCATTTTAGGAAGATCTTTTTCAAACACCTGAAGGTCGAGATGAATGGAACCGTTATCAATTACGGTTGCAACAGGAGAAGAAATATCTACATAGCTTCCAATCTGTGCTGTGATGCCGCTGATGGTACCACTGATAGGTGCTGTGATAACCAAACCTGATCTCATATTTCCATTGTTTACTTTCCCAGGGCTTATGCCCATCATCTGAAGCTGTTTTAACAGGGAAGCTCTTTTTGTTCTTAATGTTTTCAGTTCAGCATCAGCACTTTGAAGGTTTTTCTTGGCTCCTGCATCATTATCAAAAAGCTCTCTTTGTCTTCTGTATTCCTGTTCTGCATAAGTAATTCTGCTATTGGTTGTCAGATAATCTTCCTGAAGCTGAATGTATTCCGGATTGGCAATGGTAGCAATCACCTGTCCTTTTTTTACAATACTTCCTACCTGAATATTGATGGTCTTGATGATTCCTCCGTACAGGGAAGTGATGGTTGCTTTATTACTATTGGGAACACTCAGCAATCCATTTGCTTTGATGGTAGACGTAAGCTCTTTCATTTCTACTACTCCCAAAGCTACTCCCACAGACTTCATCTGATCTTCCGTGAGTGAAGCTATCGTTTGTGGAGCTTCTTCATGTGCCGCCTCTTTCTGTTCTGTTTTTTCAGGAGCTTTTTCTTCTGCAGCTTCTTTTTTTCCACAACTGGTTAGCAATAGTGAAATCAGGATAAAAGGAATGATATTATATTTGAGTTTCATAAGTAAAAATGTATTTTGTCTAATGCCGTATGCCATCGTTTTCATTGGTCTGGCAGAAAATTTTGTTAACAGCGCTTTCATATTATTTATTAATGATTGAATTGATGATTACAACAGATTGATTCACCTGCTGGATAGATTCCAGATATTTTAACTGAATATTGGTAGCCGTTTGCAGGGCAAAAAGATATTCTACATAAGAAATTTCCCCTGTTTTATATCCTAATTGGGCAGCCTTTACAATTTTCTCTGCATTGGGCAGTGTCTGGCTTGTATAATAATCATACTGCTGAATATCCTGCTGGTACTGACTAAAAGCGTTTTCCAATTGAGCAGCAAGTTGTTTCTTCTGCATTTTGGCATTGGTTTCCGCAACCTGTCTGTCATATTCCAATGCCTGAATTCTTGCTTTTGTTGCTCCAAAGGTCAAAGGAATTGCTACTCCCACTGTTGCCGACTGAAAACGTTTTCCTGAGTTATAAAAATTTTCCTGTCCGTTGATGGTATGAAGGCCTATCAAAGACTGATTGGTATATCCTAAGCTGAAATCAGGGAGTCCAAGAGATTTTTCAACTTTTTTATTTTTCTCAGCAATTTCCATTTCCTGATAAAAAGCTCTTACAGACGGGTTGTTGGCCACCACTGCACTGTCAAGTACATTTTCTGCTTTTAAAGGAACATAATCTTTATTAAACGGAACTTCAAAATCTTCTGAAGTGTTCATCAATGTCTTTAAATTCTTATAAGCATTATTCAGAAAGACTTCATTTTGTCTGAGCAGCAGATCAATTTCTCCCTTTTGGGTTTCTGCAGTACTAATTTCAATCTTTTTGATATCACCCGCTTTGAATCTTACGGTTGCAATTCTGATAAATTCCTCATAATATTTATCCAGACTGGTCAGTTGGGCTTTATTATACTGAAGATATTCAATCTGATAATAATAGGTACGAACCTGTTTTATCAGTTCATTCGCTGTGATTTCTTTATCAATCTGCTTGCTTTTAATATTCTCATTAATTACATCTTTTCTTGCTTTAAAAAGGGTAGGAAAAGGAATGCTCTGTGAAATGGCAAACGACTGGTCAAACTTCGGACTGTTGTATTGTCCCAGTTGAGCTTCAAAGCTTAATTTAGGAAGCTCTTTCGCAGTTGCCCTTAATACTTCCGCAGATTTAATGCTTAAATCTTTCGACTGTAAGGTTAAGTTATTATTGACTGCCTGTTCTACCGCCTGTTCTACAGAAACCGGTCTGGACTGCGCTTTAAAAGTTTGTCCCAGCATCATGAATCCTAAGACAAGAACTACTGTAAATGTTCCCGGATTATTGTTTTTTCTTTTCAAAATTTTTGTGTTAAAAATGATATACAGCATCGGCAAAACAAATAGCGTAAGGAAAGTAGCTGTTACCAAACCACCAATTACTACTGTGGCAAGAGGTTTCTGTACTTCGGCTCCGGCTCCGGTGGAAATAGCCATTGGTAAAAACCCTAATGAAGCCACTGTAGCGGTCATTAATACAGGTCTCAATCTGGTTTTTGTTCCTTCAAATACTCTTTTCAGAATATCTGTTTCACCTTCTTTTTCTAACTGGTTGAATGTTCCTATCAAAACAATTCCGTTCAGTACTGCCACTCCAAAAAGGGCAATAAATCCAATTCCGGCACTGATACTGAATGGCATATCTCTTATTAAAAGGGCAAATACTCCACCAATAGCACTCATAGGAATCGCAGTAAAAATCAATGCAGCTTGTTTGAATGAACGGAAAGTAAAATACAGCAGCATAAAAATAAGAAGCAATGAAACCGGAACAGCGATCATCAGACGTTTGCTTGCTTCCTGAAGGTTTTCAAACTGTCCACCATAGGTAAAGTAATATCCGGAAGGCAGTTTCACTTTATCCAGTTTTGCCTGAATATCTTTCACCACACTTTCTACATCACGGTCTTTTACATTAAATCCGATAACTATTCTACGTTTTCCCTGCTCACGGCTGATCTGTGCGGGTCCTAATTTGTAGCTTATATTTGCTACCTGCGATAGTGGAATCTGAGCTCCGGTAGCAGAAGTGATCATCAGATTATTCACATCCGAAATATCGGTTCTGTGAAGGCTATCCAGACGGACTACGAGATCAAAACGTCTTTCATTTTCAAAAACCTGTCCGGCAGCTTTTCCTGCAAAGGCTGTACTTACGGCATTATTGACATCTTCGATATTCAATCCATAATTAGCGATTCTTGTTCTGTCATATTGAACATTAATCTGCGGAAGACCGCTCACTCTTTCAATCTGAGGCGCAGTAGCCCCATCTACTGTCTGAATAATTTTCCCCACCTTATCTGCATACACGGCTAATGAATCAAGATTCTCTCCGAAAATCTTTACAGCAACATCCTGTCGGATTCCTGTCATCAATTCATTGAAACGCATCTGGATAGGCTGGTTTTTCTCAAAGAATACCCCTGGAATTGTTTCCAGTTTTTCACTGATCTCATCTGCCAGTTCGTCGTAAGATTTCTTGGTTTTCCATTCGCTTTGTGGTTTCAATACCACAATCATATCGGTTGCTTCAGGCGGCATAGGGTCTGTAGGAACTTCAGCGGAACCAGTTTTCCCGACTACCATTTTGACCTCATCAAACTGTTTGATAATTCTTGATGCCTGCATGGAGGTTTCTATACTCTGACTTAATGAGCTTCCCTGCGGTAAGATACAGTGAAATGCATAATCTCCTTCCTGCAGCTGAGGAATAAACTCACCACCCATATTTTTAAAAATAAACGCAGAGATAAGAAAGACTACAGCCGTTGCTGAAACAATTGCGTATTTCATTTTTATTGATTTCTGCAATAATGGCTGATAAATCTTTTGCAGGCTATTCATCATTTTATCAGAGAACGTTTCTTTATGAGATATTTTCTTAGATAAAAACAGGGCGCTCATCATTGGAATGTAGGTCAGGGATAAAATTAAAGCTCCTAAAATGGCAAATCCTACTGTTTTTGCCATTGGAGTAAACATTTTCCCTTCCACTCCGGCCAAAGTAAGAATCGGGATGTATACGATAAGAATAATGATTTCCCCGAAAGCAGCGCTGCTTCTGATCTTTGAGGCAGAAAGAAATACTTCTTCATCCATCTCAGACTGCGTTAATGCACGGGCAGATTTCCTTACTCCTAAATGATGCAAGGTGGCTTCTACAATAATTACCGCACCATCCACAATTAATCCGAAATCTATTGCCCCAAGGCTCATCAGGTTGGCACTTACTCCAAAAACATTCATCATTCCCAGCGCAAACAGTAAGGAAAGCGGAATAGCAGAAGCCACGATAAGCCCTGCCCTAAGGTTTCCAAGGAAAATTACAAGTACGAAAATAACGATCAGTGCTCCTTCAACAAGGTTTTTCTGTACAGTATTGATAGCTCTGTCTACAAGATCTGTTCTGTCCAGAAACGGTTCTATGATAACATCATTGGGAAGAGATTTCTGAATGGTAGGAATTTTTGCTTTGATATTGTTTACCACTTCATTACTGTTCGCTCCTTTCAGCATCATCACGACTCCACCTACGGCATCTACTTTTCCGTCATAGGTTAATGCACCGTAACGAACAGCACTTCCTAACCGAACATCAGCGACATCTTTGATAAAGATCGGAACGCTTCCTGTTTCATTTTTAACGGCTATGTTTTTGATGTCTTCAAGGGAGGTTACTAACCCTATCCCACGGATAAAATAAGCATTGGGCTTTTTATCAATATAAGCTCCTCCTGTATTCTGATTGTTTTTTTCAAGCGCTGTAAATATTTCAGTAATACTTGTTCCCATTGCTTTTAAACGATTGGGATCAATGGCCACTTCATATTGTTTTAATTCTCCTCCGAAACTGTTGATTTCTGCCACTCCCGGCGTTCCGTTCAGCTGTCTTCGAACGATCCAGTCCTGCATGGTACGGAGTTCTTTGGCATTGTATTTCTTTTCGCTTCCTTTTTTAGGGTGAAGAATATACTGATATACTTCTCCAAGGCCTGTACTTACAGGGGCCAGCTCAGGAGTTCCTACTCCTTTTGGAATTTCTTCCACTGCATTTTTCAGTTGTTCATTAATGAGCTGTCTCGCAAAGTACACATCTACATTTTCTTTGAACACCACTGTAATCACAGAGAGCCCGAATCTTGAAATACTTCTTGTCTCCTGAATATCGGGAACATTGGCAATACTTTGCTCAATGGGAAAAGTAACCAGCTGTTCTACTTCCTGTCCCGCCAATGTAGGACATACGGTAATGATCTGCACCTGATTGTTGGTGATATCCGGCACAGCATCTATTGGCAATCTGGTGGCACTCCACGTTCCCCAGATGATCAGTACCAGAGTCATCAACCCAATGATCACCTTATTTTTAATACTGAATTTTATGATTTTATCTAACACGATTTTTAGGTAATTTTTATTGAAAATGAATGCACACAGCATAAAATACTGCAGCAAAAATATCCTGAAAACCTCTGCAATGGTATTGCAAAGTTTCAAGCACAGTTAAGTATTAGAAAGCATAACTTTCTAAAAGTCAATAAAAATTAAATTTTAGGAGGCTGCCAGATAGGATTGTAGATCTGGTAGGCAAAGTCGTTTTTGTGAAATAAGATCTTCTTTGAAAAGTAAGCAGGGATCTGCTCAGGAATCTCCAATAAAGGATCCATTTTAAATGCTGAAACCGTCATCTGACAGCAGCTGCATGCACACAGTGGAGAACAGATATCTCCTTTTTCTGTAGAATGAACACCGTGAATACTTAATGAGATCTTATTATCTCCTGAATTCAACGGATGGGACGTATCTTCACATGGCATCAATGATAACGCCATGAAATAAAATGCAAGTATCCATCTTAAGAGGTTCATTGTTACAAAGGTAGAGATTTTTTCTAAAATGAATTATTCATATTAAGTATTTAACTAACATTCTTTATGTAAAAACCTATTCACAAATACATACCAAGGCCTTTATGATAAAAATAAAATTCATATCATTGAAAATAAAAATAACTCAATATCAAAAAGGGCACATATGAAAAATAATCACTTTTTTATCACCTGTTATTTGCTGATTATCATTAGTCTGATATCATGTGATAAGCAAAATACAATAAACCAGAATTCATCATTCATTTATAAAGATTTGACTGATACCTATGATTCAAAAACAAGTTTGTTTACACGAAACTATGATTCCGATTCAGCTACAATAAAGGTCAATTTAACCACAGAAGAAAAAGAGAAAATTCTGAAAACTTTTTCAGAAAATAGCTTTGAAAATCTTCCTTCTACAATTGATTGTTCTATATGGGGATATAATCCTAAAATTTATGACAGATTGAGTCTGAACAATATTAATGTAGAATATATTCACAATGCTGAAGAAGGATGGTTCTGCTATAATGGAAAAAAATTCGAAAGAATTAACAAAACTATACAGGATATTATCTTCAACAAAAATGAAGTGAAACAACTGAAACCTTCTACTATAGCATATGAATAAAAAATATATGATTATGATTAAATATATTTTTTCAATATTCTGCACGATGGTATTTCTAAGCAGTTACGGACAAAAACTATATAAAATTGAAAAAGATAAATATGGTGAACCTTTATTAAATGATAAGGCACAATATTCATTTAAAGAAGAACCAAGCGAAGAAGATCTAAAGGCAATAGATACCACAGCATATTATGTTCAGGTGTTTGAAGGGAGATCTTATAATAAAGAAGAGATGAAGAATCCAAGGATAATCATTTTTCATAAGAATGTTTTTTTTAAGAATGAATCACTTATGTATTTTGGAAAATTTGATATCCATAGAGGAAAAAACTCTGTTTATTATGGAGGAAAATATAGAATAAAAAATAATACTATTCAACTTGAACAATTTGGAAATTCTCCAGATTCAAAAAATTGGTATACAAGATATATAACTAAAGGTAAAATAAACAACAATAAAATTATTTTTAATGAAGGTTTAGTTGCTGTTTTTGAGAAAAGAAAAAATTTACCCATAAAATAGTAAATCAATAAAGCAGGTCAACAAATTGGAATAATTGGTTTTGGAAAGGTTATTTTTCAATGACTGATGAAAATAACTTTAAAAACAAAAACCACCGCAAAAGCAGTGGCTAAAAATCAAATCTAATTATAAGTATGTCCTCTTATAAGTTCGGGTTGTTTTCAGATTCTCTTTGTGGAATACTGAATAAATAATAATTACTATTGGATGTGAAAGCAGATTTATCCGGAAAATCGAGAACAGAATGCCCCCTACCATCTACTGTTTTCACCGTACCATCTGGTGTAGTAATCTGAACTTTTATCGGTTTGCCATCAGCATCTACAAACGGTTTTCTTACTACAGCTCCCTGCGTTCTGATAATATCTGAAAGGGAAAATCCCTCTCCAAATAATTCTTTTCTTCTTTCGACCAGGACTGCTGCTACAACCTCATTCTGTGATAATGAACCATTATAAATATTGGCATTTCTGGCAGATTTCAACTGATTCAGAACGGCTACTGCCTGAGAGACATTTCCAGTTCTGGCTTCAGCTTCAGCTTCAATCAGATACATTTCAGCAGCTCTCATATAAACGATATCTGCAATAAGGGTTGGTTTAAATTTAAACTTAGCATACCTCAGTAGTCCTTCCCTTCCTTTTTGTCCGTCCCATGAAAATAACTGGGATCTGATATCATTGCCATCAAAAAGATCTTTAAAATAAGGATCCGCCATAAAGCTGTAATAATAACTTCCTGATGAAGATACATCCAGATAATGGAAAGCATAACTTGCATCAGACTGTTCCTGCGTTTGCCCATGACCCCAAATCCATTCTGCATTGTTGATATCATTAAAGCCATCTTTATATTTTTCAGGAGCCATCAGAGGGAATCCTTCTCTTGCAATCTTCGCAGATGCTAAAGCTTTACTCCATTCACCTGTATTCAGGTAAGTTCTGGCCAAAAGCCCATTCACTACGGCACGGTTGATTTTATCCTTGTTATTTCTAGTATAAGTTTTCAACAGGTTATCTGCATCAGTAAGATCACTTTTAATCAAAGTATAAATTTCTTCAAGACTTGCTCTCTTCTTCCCTACTGTAGTTGTTGTAGATGGCTCAGTATAAATTGGAGCGGTCAATGCTGATTTGTCTTTAAGGTAGCTGAACTGATAAAAACTCGCCAGATTCAGATAACAGAAAGCACGCAATGCTTTAGCCTGACCTTTCACCTGATTCTTTTTCTCCTGACTTCCTTCTGTTCCATCAATTCTTGTAATCACATTGTTCATATTATTAATGGTGGAATACAACATCGTCCAGATAAATAAAGGTCTGCTTGCTGTACTGTTTACCATTTCAGTAAATGCATAGGTTGAAGCAAAACCATATTTATTAGTCAATACAGCCACATCACTTCCCATCGCATCACTGGCTCTTAAAACTGTGGAATACCCGATATTGGCATATGTTGTTCCGTCATTATTAAATTTTGCCCACGTACCGTTTACTACAGTTTCTGCACTTTCAGCTGTTTTGAAAACTTCTACGCTGCTAGCCTGATCAGTCGGAGCAGTATCCAGTTCACTTTCACAGCTTGTCAGCGACAAAAATCCGATAAGTGCAAACGATATGTATTTTAATTTTTTCATTGTTTCAATTTTAAAAGGTTAAAGAGTTGCCTGAAGCCCAAAAGTGATAGTTCTCATGGCAGGATATCTGTAATACGTTGTTCCGTCCAATGCCTGCTCAGGATCCATTCCTTTATGTTTATAGAAGGTCAGAAGGTTTTCTGCCTGGATATAAATTCTGAATTTCTTAAGTCCTATTTTCTCAAAATAATCCTCAGGAAGGGTATATCCTAAGCTTACATTTTTAAGTCTTGCATATGTTCCGGAGTAAAGGAATCTTGAAGATGTTGAGGTCCAGTTATTCGTTGTTGTACTTAATCCAGGAACATCCGTATAAGGATTTTCCAGAGTCCATCTGTTTAGCATTTCAGCGCTCCACGCACGTCCTCCTGCACTTCCGTTATGCATGATGGAAGTATAATCGGTATCTAAAATTTTTCCTCCGATTTTGAATGTCAGTAATCCTGAAAAATCAAAATTCTTATAGGTGATACTTGTACTGATTCCTCCTGTCAGTTTAGGCAAAGCTGAACCTTGTAAGAGCTTTGTGGCTTTTGAATATTCCGAAGTCGTTCCTTCTACTGAATTTCCGCTGGCATCGGTAGCAACTGTTTTCCACAAAGGCTTTCCATTACTTGGATCAACTCCAGCCCACTCCGGAATAAAGAAGTCGTATACTGAACCTCCTACTGTCAACAGCTTAGTTCCTACTACAAGAGAACCTCCGGGTAGTTTCGTTACCTTATTGTTTAAAGTACTCAGATTCACATCTACATTCCATTGGAAATTATCATTCTTAACGGGTGTTGTGAATAATGAAAATTCAAATCCTGTATTCTGAATGGTTCCGATATTCGCCGGATAATCACTGATTCCCAATGATGGTGCTACAGGCATATTAAACAAAAGGTCCTGACTTTTTCTTTTAAAATATTCGATATTTCCTTTAACTCTGTTATTCAGAATTGCGAATTCCAATCCTACATTTAAATTAAGGTTGGTTTCCCATTTCACATTATTGGTAGACGTTTTTTCCAGCGTTGTTCCCGGTTCTCCACCAAGGCTGATAAATCTGTACAACTCCTGATAAGCATAATAAAGCGGCTGCCCGTTGGGTCTAAGCAATTTATCATTCCCCTGACCTCCGTAGCTTGCACGCAATGTCAATTGGTTGAATACGTTTAAACTTTTAATAAATTCTTCATTGGAAATCTTCCATGAACCTCCTACTGACCAGAATCTTCCCCATCTGTTATCTTTTGCAAATCTTGAAGAGCTGTCTGCCCTTCCTGATGCAGATAAGAAATAGGTATTGTTGTAATCATACTCTACTTTTCCAAGGAAACTCAATAAACTCAATTTATTACTGTTTCCGCTGAAACTTCCCAGTAAAGAAGCGGCATCCGGCTCATAATAATAAGGCAGCGAGAACTGACTTCTTGTTCCGGAGATTGTCTGATAATCATATTTATAGAATTCGTGTCCTGCCAATGCATTGACATGATGTTTTCCAAACTTTTTATCATACGTCAGAATATTACTGGTGGTATAAGATAATGTTCTGGTATTGGTTTTCGTTACTGAACCTCCAATTTCAGCACCTTGCCCCAATAATGGATTTGAATAATAATGTCCGTTATAATTCACCAAATCAACAGAGAAACTCGTCTTGAATTTCAGTTCCGGTAAGAAAGTGAATTCCATGAATCCTTTCCCTGAAAAGTTATCTTCTTTATTCTCGTTTTTGTCTAATGGTAAGGTTGCAGCAGCATTCTGATTTTGAAGCGCATTCGTAGGTCTGTATTTTCCAAAATCATAAATCGGGTTTCCATCAGCATCCAAAATATAAGTTCCGTCAGCATTTCTTTCATAATAAGGATAGAATGAAGGAATAAATCTTGCCGCATTGATGATGTTACTGGCTTTGGAATCTGAAGAAGTAGGTGCCTGCTGAATACTGTTTGTATAACTTAAGTTCACCCCAACATTCAGCCATTTTTTAACTTCAGAATTGATCTTTAATCGGGTATTATATCTTTTATATCCCGATTCAATTGCCATTCCTTTATCATCCAGATACCCCAGAGAGAAGAAATAATTACTTTTCTCACTTCCTCCGCTGATATCAAGATCCACCTGATTTCTTGAAGCCACTCTCTGCAAGATATCTCTCCAGTCATCATTCCAAAGTGGTGATGCGCCAGGTAATAGTTTTCCATCTGTACCTACCGGTTTTGGATAAGTTGTCCCATATGGATTAATCCCCAGTGAAGAAACAAGGTTGTCTGTTGCCATCTGAGCTGCCTGCTGAGAAGAAACTTTTCCGGATTGATATCCATTTCTCAATGCTTCCCAGTACAGTTGAAAATACTGATCTGTATTTACCTGTTCATAATCTTTTACGGCTCTTCCGGAGAATCCCTGACTGATATTAAAATTAACTCTGGCCTCTCCTTTTTTACCTGATTTTGTAGTAATGATAATAATTCCGTTTGCTCCCCTTGAACCATACAAAGCACTTGCTGTAGCATCTTTCAAAACACTGATTGATTCAATATCGCTTGGGCTGATAGAGTTCAGGTTTCCATCGAAAGGAATTCCGTCTACAACGTATAAAGGATCACTGGAAGCACTGATTGAGCCAATTCCTCTGATTCTGATAGTAGAAACAGCACCTGGCTGGCCTGATGCACTGGTAGTCTGAATCCCTGCAACCTGTCCTTCTAATGCTTTCGTAATATTCGTTACAGGTCTGTTATTGATTTTATCACTGGAAATTGTAGCTACGGAACCGGTATAGCTGTTTCTTTTCGCTTTTCCGTAAGCTACCACTACTACTTCATCAATCTCTTTTTCATGAAGGCTATCTTTTTTCGGCTTGGAATTCTGTGCATTTACACTGATAATTCCCAGAAAAAAAGCAGCAACGGGAGGTATCCAAGCTTTAGAATTAAATAAATTTTTACTAATCATAATCAATTTTATTTATCATATATTAAAATTTAGCCCTTTGCAGAAAAGTCAGCAAAGGGCATCGATAAATACGATAAAACAAATGCTTATTTTTCCTTAAAAGGCTGAACGTAACACCTTGCCCAATGGGTAGGTTGTTAAGACTTCACAGGGTCAGTTCCCTCCATCTTTCTTTATAAGCCGATCGAAATATGTTTGCAAAGCTAAAAACTTTTAGTCTACAAAACAAGTAGACTTATTTATTTTTCATGATAAATTTTTAATAATTAACATAAAATTTTAATAAAACTCATTACAACAAGGAGTTGCAGTCGTTATCATTTATTCAAACATGACAAATATCATTATTAATAATTCAATGGAATAAATATTTGAGGAGACCTTAATTTTTGTATTATTAATTGAAAAAACTTTTTAATTTTATAGTATGAAAGTTTTGATCATCAACGGCCCTAACCTCAATCTGTTAGGCACAAGAGAACCGGAAATTTATGGAAATGTTTCCATGGAAAGTTATTTGGAAAATTTAAAATCCGAGTTTCAGTCTCATGAAATACAGTATTATCAGTCCAATATTGAGGGCGAGCTTATCAACAGACTTCAGGAGGATAATTTTGATGCAGTGGTGATTAACCCGGGAGCATTTACCCATTATTCTTATGCTATCGCTGATTGTTTGAAGAATATCCGCAAGCCAAAAGTAGAAGTACATATCAGCAATATATACAAAAGAGAAGAATTCCGCCAGAAATCTGTGACGGCAGCGAATACAGATGCTGTTTTATCCGGCTTTGGAATGGATGGGTACAGATTGGCTTTATTGAGCCTGAAGTAATTTCATAACTTAAATATTCCTACAGATTTCTACAGATAATTAAGGAAAGTAAGAAAATAATTGATGAAGATAAAGGATAAGATTTATTGTAAAATCATTGGGCCATATTCCGGACAATTAACGAAGAGAAAATCTTATATTATCGAAGAAATCAACGTTGAAAATATAAAAGTCTGGAATAATGAGGGAAAACTTAGGTGGTATTCAAAGTTGTATTTCAGTGCAGACAATGAACCGGAAATCATTTCTATTAACATAGATGATCCAATAGAAAATATTGAATCTGATGCCATAGAAGTAACTATTACCTTTTCCAACAAAGTAAAATACTGGATGACCTTCGCTACTCCAAAGTATTTAGATAAGATATTGGACGAAGAATCTTACTTTTCTTCAAAACATTTTATGATCATAAAACATTTAACTGAAGAATCAATCAAATCAACGGTCTTAAAACTTGATGAACAGAATGAGTTGATTGAAAACTGTAAAAAATATTAATAAAAAAGCCTCATCTGTGATGAGGCTTTTTATGTTATAGAGAACTATTAGATGGTCTGTTCCTGTAATTGAGGTCCTGAAGCAACTAATTTCTTACCTTCTTCAGTATCACAATACTGCTCAAAGTTTTTGATATATCTTGAAGCAAGATCTTTTGCTTTTTCTTCCCATTCTGAAGCGCTTTCATAGGTATCTCTAGGATCTAAAATACCTGTAGAAACGTTTGGCAATTCAGTAGGAATCTCAAGATTCATGATTGGAACCTGAGTTTTTGGAGCATTATCGATAGATCCGTCAATGATTGCATCAATGATTGCTCTTGTATCTTTCAGAGAAATTCTCTTTCCAGTACCATTCCAACCTGTATTTACCAAATATGCTTTAGCTCCGTGCTCTTGCATTTTACCGATCAATGTTTTAGAATACATTGTTGGGTGTAATGTAAGGAATGCTTCACCAAATGCAGGTGAGAAAGATGGCTGAGGTTCTGTAATTCCTCTTTCTGTTCCAGCTAGTTTTGATGTATAACCGCAAAGGAAGTGGTATTGAGCCTGATCTTCATTCAAGATGGAAACCGGAGGAAGTACTCCGAATGCATCTGCTGAAAGATAAACAATCTTCTTAGCATGACCTGCTTTAGAAGGCAATACAATTTTGTTGATATGATAAATTGGATAAGAAACTCTTGTATTCTCAGTGATTGATCCGTCTGTATAATCTGCTACTCCATTGTTCACAACAACGTTTTCAAGAAGTGCATCTCTTTTGATGGCAGCAAAGATATCCGGTTCTTTTTCTTCAGATAAGTCGATAACTTTAGCGTAGCATCCACCTTCATAGTTAAATACTCCGTTGTTATCCCAACCATGTTCGTCATCACCAATAAGATATCTTTTCGGATCTGCAGACAGAGTCGTTTTTCCTGTACCTGAAAGACCAAAAAATAAAGCTACATCACCTTTTTCTCCTACGTTAGCAGAACAGTGCATTGAAGCCATACCTTTTAATGGAAGGTAATAGTTCATCATGGCGAACATCCCTTTTTTCATTTCACCTCCGTACCATGTACCTCCGATGATCTGTAGTTTTTCAGTAAGGTTGAACATGATGAAGTTTTCAGAATTCAATCCTTGAGCTTCCCAGTTAGGGTTTATTGTTTTAGAACCGTTGATTACTGTGAAATCAGGCTCTCCAAAGTTTTCAAGCTCATAGTGAGAAGGGCGGATAAACATATTAGTAACAAAATGCGCCTGCCATGCTACTTCAACGATAAATCTTACTTTAAGTCTCGTATCTGCATTCGTTCCGCAGAATGTATCTACTACATAGATCTTTTTAGATTCAGCAAGCTGGTTCAGCACTAGTTCTTTACAAGAACCGAAAATTTCTGCAGTAGTAGGTAAGTTTACTTTACCATCCCAGAAAATTGTATCTCTTGTAACATCATCCTGAACAATATATCTGTCTTTAGGTGAACGACCTGTGAAAATTCCTGTTTTTACTGACACCGCGCCAGATTCCGTAAGTTCAGCTTTCTCAAATCCCTGATTTTCAGAAGAAACTTCAGCCTGGTATAATTCTTCATAAGAAGGATTATACACTACTTCATAGTTTCCTTTAATCCCCAATTTCTCTAAATCCTGGATGATTTTAGTGTTTTTCATTTTACTTATATTTTCTATTTCTTTATTGACTTCAACAAAAATAATATTAATTATTTGTTAAAGGTGGTTTAAATATACTGATATAAGTCAGAATGGCAAATAAAAAAACAGGATTGTAATAATCTGATTACAAGTCAATTATATTTTCCCATTCAAAAACCGAAGGAAAACCTTTCTCCCAAAAATAGTTCTTATAGCCCCCAAATTTGGCACTCATTACAAAATCTCCGCCCCATGCCCCTAAACTTTTGACAAAAGAAGGGCAATCTGAGAACAGTTTCTCTTTAACTGTGGAAATTTCAAGAAAATTAGCAATTTTATGTTCATGAACCATCATTAATTCAGAAAAATTTTCCAATTCATTACATAACAATATTTTTTTTGTAAGATCAGAAAATTCATTAACCAATTCCGGAGACTTCTTTTTTGACTTGTAAAAATTGATTCCTTCTCTGCTATCCTGTTTCTGATTTAAGTGAATAAAAATCAGTTCATTTTTAAAAGAAGGATTGAAATTAACCTTTTCATATTTTATTTCAGGTTTACTTTGGAAAAGAACGGCAGCCTTTTCTTTCGCCACCGCAATATCGTATCCACTGCCTCCTAAACTGATTGTATTAAGATAAAACGGGTCTATTCCGGCCCATTCTGCAAGATTATTCATCAGAGTAGAGCTGCTTCCAAGTCCGTAATCTGCCGGAAACTGAAGATTGGTTTTTAAATGATAAGTAAGATCAGTTTTGAATTTACTATTAGAAAGCTGCTGAACATTTTGTAATGTTTTGGTAATAAATTCAGCACTTGATGGAATATTGGTTTCCAGGATCTGCCAGGTTTTATAATCAATGACAGCCTTCAACCATAGTGTATTCTGATGATAGGCTTCCCAAAGAATAAGGGATTTTCCATCTTCTTTTTCTTCAAAGAAAAACTCTTGTCCCAGCTTGGTAGGTACCGCTAAGACAAGAGCTCCGTCTATTGCGAAATATTCTGAAGTAAGCATAAGCTTGCCCGGTGAAAATATCGCGCTCATATTTTTTGTTTAGATTGCAGAAGTAGCTTCTACTGATCCGTCAATTTTTTTGATCAATCCCTGAAGGGTTTTTCCTGGGCCTACTTCTACGAAATTAGAGGCACCGTCTTTAATCATATTCTGAACAGATTGTGTCCATTTTACAGGACCGGTAAGCTGAGCGATCAGGTTCTGTTTGATCTCATCAGGATTGGTTACCGCTGTTGTCGTGATATTCTGGTATACAGGAATGGTTGCTTTTCTGAATTTTGTTTTTTCGATAGCTGCGGCCAGTCTTTCTTGTGCAGGCTGCATCAATGGAGAATGGAAAGCTCCATTTACTGGCAATAGCAATGCTCTTTTAGCACCTGCTTCTTTCAGTTTGGCGCAAGCTTCTTCTACTGCAGGAGTTTCACCGGAAATTACCAATTGTCCTGGACAGTTATAGTTGGCAGGAACAACAATACCGCTGATCTGTGCACAAATTTCTTCAACCTTAGCATCGTCTAATCCTAAGATCGCTGCCATAGAACTTGGATTGGCATCGCAAGCTTCCTGCATAGCCTTTGCTCTTTCAGAAACTAATTTCAAACCGTCATCAAAGGATAAAACTCCGTTGGCAACTAAAGCTGAAAACTCTCCTAAAGAGTGTCCTGCTACCATTTCAGCACCAAGACCATTTACGGCTTTTAATGCTGCTACTGAATGTATAAATATTGAAGGCTGGGTAACCTCTGTTTTCTTAAGATCCGCATCCGTACCGTTAAACATAATGGAAAGAATGTCGAAACCTAAAATTTCATTGGCAGATTCCATCAGATCTTTAATATCTTTTCTAGAATCATACAATTCTTTTCCCATTCCTACGAACTGAGAACCCTGCCCTGGAAATACAAGTGCTTTCATGTATTGAATTAAATATTATGCAAATATAACTATAATGTTAACAATATTCTTTTAAACAGCTATAAATCATTTAAGGTACTAACCTGATTACTCTATAACCAGTATTTACATAAGCACCATTAGCTTTAGATTTTACAAACTCAAATTTGGTAGCAAGCTGAGTCTGAACTTTATTCATCTGTTTAAATATCTCTCCTTTTTTATTTTCTCTGGTTAACATGTCGTTGACAACATCAAAACCTACGATAGCATATTTTGGTGGAGTTTTGCAGTATTTGCTTTTATAAGCAGCCAGAATTTCTTTTTCAAAATTACCGTCTGTATTAATCTTTCTATCCATCAGATAGACCAGGCTTGCCTGGCTCAGTTCGTCTACTCTCTTCTCAAAAACCGGAGAATAGAACATACTGAAGGCTTTTATTCCCTGAACTTCTTTAGACATCGCAATCATTCTGTTAGCAAAAGCATCTCCTGCAGCATTATCATCATTCGCTAAAATAGCAATAACCGGTGCAGACTGTCCTGTCATCATATTCTGATCCGGCTGGATATCTGCCGGGGAATTAACAATAATAATATTAGGATTTTTCACCGCTTTTTCAAGTCCTGCTTTGATATAATTGGCATCTTCTTTTTTAGCATCTGCCACTATATATATTTTCTGATCAGAATAAATTCCTTTTACTTCTTCTACAATCTTATCAGCATAGGTCTGATTGTTTGTTTCAACAATAATAAGATTGCTGTAGTTATAAAGTTCCGGAGAGTTGGCAAATGGTGCTACAACCGGGATTTTCTGATTTTTAGTAAAATCAAGAACATCAATTACATTGGATTTAAAGAAAGGTCCAATAATAAGATCTGTATTATCAGGATTAATCTGCGTTAAAGAATTTTTGAACGAAGCTTCATTTCCTGAATCTACAACTTTGATATCCAGTTTCTGTCCTCCTCTTGCATTTCTTTCAATAGCAAGTTTAGCTCCTGTCAAAAAGTCAAGCGCCATTCCTCTGTATTGGGTTTCGTTAGTACTGTACCCGAAAGGAAGCATTAAGATAACACTTAAAGCATCACCGTTTTTCTTCACGTATGCTGCATCCTGCTTTTTGATTTTTAGAACCATTCCAGTCTTCAAACCATGTGAAAGATCCGGGTTAAGAGCGATAAGTTCATCAATAGAAACACCGAATTTATTAACGATAGAGAATACTGTATCTCCCTGCTGAACTGTATAGGTTACATAATCATCACCTACTGCAACATTGGAAGCAGCGGTTGATTTTTCGTTCCCGGAATCCATTTTTGCTTTTGGATTTGCAGTTTCTGTAACGGTATCAGTATTGGCAGTCGTGTTTGTTCTTTTTATTTTAATGGTATCCCCAGGTTTCAGTCCTTTTTCTTCCAATCCTGGATTTAAAGCATATAGGTCCTGCTGGCTGATGCCAAACTGCTTTGTAATTCTGTAATAATTATCTTTAGCCTGGATAACATAAGATTCTCCTTCTGCAGGGGTAGTTGTTGTTTTTTTTTCTACTGGAGTTTCAGTATGTTTTTCTGTGGTAACGGCCTGTTGCTCTCCTCCATATTTTTTAATGCTGGCAAGAGGTAAGGTAATTTCATCTCCGATCTTCATGTGAGAATCCAATTCAGGATTCAGTTTTCTCAGATCAGTTTCAGAAATTCTGTATTGTTTTGTAATGCCATAGATCGTTTGTTTTGGCAGTAAAACAATTTTCCCAAGAGAAGAAACACTTGTTGTTGAAGTTGCTTTTTCTGTTGGAACTGCTTTTGTCACAACCGCAGTGGCTGCTTTATCTGATTTTATAGTTAAAACATCACCGATCGCCAATTTGCCATCTTTATGTTTTGGGTTTAGCTTCAGCAATTCATCTACAGTCATTCCATACTTTTTGGCAATGTTGTAAGGGTTGTCACCTTGCACAACCGTATGTGATTTCTGGGCTGAAACTCCCAAAACCATACATAAACTGGATAGAATAAAAAACCTCTTTATCATATTCGATAATTATAATTTACAAAAATACTTCTTTAAAATTAAATGGCAACAATTATTAATTTTGAATCTTGAACCACCATTTCTTCCAAACAATTTTCAAGCCACGAATAACCATAATCTGAAAAGAATACGCTAAAATTATATACTCTCTCCTGCCATGTTTTTGCGGGATGAACATCTAAAAACAGATTTTCAAGTCGTTCCAGTAATTCATTCTGTTTTATTTTTTCAGCATGAAGCAGACGTTTTTTCATTCTTTTAAATGATTTTAATTGTCGCACTTCTTCTGCTTTCACCATATTACCGAAAGATTTCTCAGTGGTTTCTGCTGAAGTTTTCAATATAGAAAAACTATTGATCAGTAATTCTTCTTTTTCTTCGAGTAATTGTAAAATCGGATTATCTTTTAAAATCTTCTGATTGGTAAGTACTGAGAAGTTCTGAAAAAAATCTTCAATTTTAAGATCAAGCTTCTCAATTTTTCCCAAAGTCTTTTCTTTCAGAAAAAGCATAGAGTTTCTTGGAATCAGAATTGGGAAAGGAGTATTAATTTTTGAGAAATAATCTTTCAATTCCAGCCAGTACATGATTTCGGCATTACCTCCAATATAAGCCAGATTGGGAAGTACATTTTCCTGATATACCGGACGCATCAATGCATTCGGACTGAATTTTTCAGGATGATTTTCCAATTCGGCAAGAATTTCTTCTTCTGTAAACTGGATAGGTTTATCTACAATATTATACTGCTGACCGTTAAATTCTATTCTGTCTCTCGTTTCAGAAAGGTAGAAAAGGTTTATTTCACGAGGATTTACCTGAACCTTTCCGTATTTCTCTGTCAGAAACTTTACTTTATCTTCAGAAGTTTTCTGTAAGCTGAAATGAAGAAGCTCATCTTTAAAAATCGCTTTCATTTGATTTTTAAGTTCCTTAGAATCTCCATCCAGAATCAAAAGCCCGAATTCTGAAAAAAGACGGTTGACAAGAGTCTTAATGGCTTCCGTTAAAGTGTTTCCTGCTTTATAAGCTTCCTTCATCATTAAGATCAGCTCTGTACCGAAAATAGAATCTTTGAATTCTTTTTCAAATTCCGAAATAAAATAGGTATCACTGATTTCAATTCGACCTACCGGACCTCCGGATTTCTCGTTGGTTTCGTAATAATTGTTTTCGGTTTTAAAATGATTGATCTCAGCAAAGTCATGATCCTCTGAAGCCATCCAATAAACCGGAACAAAGTTAAAGTCCGGGAAATTTTCTTTCAGATAGCTGCATGTCTTGATGGTCTGAAGAATTTTATACACAAAGAAAACAGGCCCTGAGAATAGGTTCAACTGATGTCCTGTTGTTATCGTAAATGTATTGGGCAGTTTAAGATTCTCAAGATTTTCTTTCTGTTTTGAGGATAGAGAAAGGTTTTCTAACTGTCCTTCAAACACGTCAGCTAAAATGTTTCTTTTTTCAGAGGTAAAAGAATCTTTCTTCAGATGAATCTGCTGTCTGAAATGATCTAGGGAAAATGTATTATTTTCAAAACCCTCAATTTTTTGATTTAAAAAATCTTTTACCAGCTGAGGAATGCTTTCTATATCGTTAAATGATATTTTATTAATTGTTTTCAACCTGTACAGTTTTTAGTTGAACAAATACCACACGATTCCGATATTCAATCTGAAATCATACACCGGATAATGTGGAAATGCATATGCTTTGTTATTGGAAATAACAGTTCCTATCTGCTGCCCTTCTATGAAAAAGAACATTTTTTTAACCTTCATATTAATATAAACATCAGCGATAGGCTGTCCTCCAATTGAGAATGAATCTGCTCTTGGAAGAATATATTCATTAAGAACAGGAAAATAATCTCTTGATGCAAACTTAGAGAAATAGTATACTTTAACACCTGCCTGAATTTCTGCTGCTTTTTTGAAGGCCTGTGTCTGATAGAAGAAATTGGCTCTACCGATAAATCCTGGCATTGGAAGCAGTTCTTTATTCGTTAAGGTATTCTGGAAATGCACTCTGGTGTTCAGATGGAATTTGTTGAAGCTGAATGTAGCGTCTCCTCCGATCTGAGAGATATTGACAGAATTATCACTTTGCTTCGGACTTCCATTGCTGTCAAAGTAAGTATAGTTATCGATTCTGAAGTAATTGGCGAAAATTTCAGTTTTAAACCATTTCAGATTGATGCTTCCTCCCACTTCCATTACCGATTGGTTCTTTGCATTTTCAAGATAATAATTGAAATTATTATAAACAGAAGTATTCAATAAATAATTGAATGAAGGATAGGCACTTTGGAAATTAACCTTAGCATTAACGAAATAATCTTTTATAGGCTCGAACTTCAGGTTATTGGTTGTCTTCAGGTAACTTTTAAACTGGCTTCCGTTTGAAAATTCCAGGAATGAATTCAATTGAATTTTATCCCATAGTTTTACCTGCAAATTTCCTACAGCTCCGATTCTGTTTTCTTTCAGCTCGCCAGGAAAAGGCACGTTGTTGAGTGCAACAACATCTCTTATCCCGAATTTAATGATCTGATAACGTACCCCAGCATCCAATTTGAATTTTTCATTATTAAAAATCAAGCTTACGGTATTACTGAAATTCTCAGAATATTTTTTGGTGGTCAATGGAAAGCCATTCACTAAATCTGTAGGAGCGTCATACCAATAAGGCTCCAAAGCAGTTTGATTATAGTAATATTTATTTCCCTGATGAGAAAGAATATGTCTTATGCTAAAAGGAAATTTATCAGAATTGAATGGAGTAAACTGATGGCTCAGATAATATCTTCTGTAAGAAAACTGCGAGCTTGAAGAAGCCAGATTTACCTGTGCGTTTTGTCTGTTGCTATAATTGCTGTCCCCACTCTGAAACAGGTTATCTTCAGTAATCCCTCCACTTTCCTGATTATTTACATTCTGGTGAAGATAATGGGCAAAAAGCTCATAGTTCCCGTTTTTTGAAACATAATGTCCAGAAAATAAAGTATTGTTATTAGCTGACAAGGAGTTTCTGTAAAGTCCCTGCGAACGAAGCCCCATATATTCAAGCGCAAAATTGAATCTTTTCCCGATATTCTGAGTATAGGTAGATTTGAGGGCAGCACCGTTTCGCATGGCATTATGATATAAAAATGTAGCTGTAGGTGTTTTTACGTCATAATATTTCACATCATTGGCTCCAATGATCATGTAAGATTTATTGGATGGCAATAAAGAGAGATTTTGTTCATCATTAACTTCAAATACAAGAGGATTAAATCCTGAACCAATGTTGGCAGGCTGTACTTTTCCGAAGTTATCTTTATTATTTTGTTGTGAAAAGATATAGGTTTTATCAAAAGTCATTACTGTATCAAAAACTTTCTTTTCAGAAAACTGGGTCTGATGCTGGTAATCATTTATAGTAGGTTTGAAAATTTTCAGGGAATCTTTTTTCCCTGAATCTATTACAAGAGTATCTTCTTTTTTAGGTTGAGGCTTTGTTTCTGCTTTATTAACGACCTGAGCCTTGGCTACAAAACCTAAAGAGAAGAGTATGAAAAGGATGTACTTCATTATTCATTATTGTACAGCAAAAATAAGAAATAAAAGGACATGAAAACTGTTTGATTGGTATCCTGGGCTTAGTAACTATTTTGAGGCTATGATAACATACCTAATTAGTACCATATTGCTATCATGATAGCAGCTTGAATAAAACAGTCTTTTTAAATTCTCTTCTTGTCTACAAACATTTACCACACTCATCCTATAATAAGTAAGTATGACAGGCTTTTTTAAGATTTTGAGTGAATAAAAAAGCCACCTTTAAAAGGTGGCTTCTTTTTTATATATCAGATTTGATAATTAGTTATCGTAACCAGGGTTTGATTTTACCAAAGTTCCAGCAACGTTAGTTTCTGCTAAAGGAATTGGGAATGCCAATTTGTTATCTCCAATTGCAATGTTAGCTGTTACGTTACCATTAGTAGCATTTTTAGGAATAGGTCCTCCCCATCTTAGTAAATCCCACATTCTGAAACCTTCACCAACAAGCTCTTTTCTTCTTTCAGCTTTTAGCTTAGTCATATCAACTGTTCCAGCTGCTAGAATTTGAGCGTCAACAGTTATTGTATTCCCACCAGCATCTTTATAACTTGTTAATCTATTTCTCAAAATTAGTTCCCAATAATCCTGAGCTTTAGCAGTACTTCCTCCATTAAGCTCAGCTTCAATACCATTAAGGATAACCTCTTCGTATCTAGAAACTCTAATATTATCTTCTCCGTTAGTATTAGGATACTTTGCAGCAATAAATGTTCCTGAAGTATTACCACTTGCAGCAAATATATCTCTTCTGATATCTTGAGCTGGGATAGAAGATACAAGATTAGCTTTAACTGGCATATTTTGATATCCGTTAGTTGGGCTAATTTTAGAGTTAATACTTGTAGAACCTAAAGCAGCAATTGGTCCAACAGCTAATTCAAACACTGAGTTAGAAGATGCATTATTAAGTGTCCAGCTTGTTAAATATGAATCACGAGGAATTACACTATATTTCCCAGATGCTACAACATCGTTTACTAATGAACGTACCTTAGCATAATCTCCTTTGTATAGATAATATCTAGACATCAAAGCCTTAACTGAGAATTCATTTAATACAGTTTTATCACTATAAACCTGATTAGCATTTCCTGTAAGGTTAGTTAATGCACTATTAAAATCTGCTTCAATTTGAGCTTGTGTCTGCTGAACTGTTGAACGAGCCATATTAGCAGAAGGATTAAACTGAAGAGGAACAACAACTCCAGTAGTTCCACCAGAATACTGCTGCCCAAATAATCTTAAAGCATCAAACAAAGCCTGCGCTCTTACTGCATAAGCTTGTCCTTTAAGCTGCTTTATTTTCAGAGCAATCTGATTTGGATCAACTGTTTCACCCCAGCTTAAGTTATTTGAAGTTCCAAGAATGATGTTAGTCTTAGCAATTGTTGTATACATTGCAGTATATGGACCTGATGCGTAAGCATCACCAGAAAGCATTGTATAGTTTGAAACTGTACTATAATATCCTGAACGGTTATTAGAATACATTCCATCACTCCTTAATTCAGGAATTGTTACAAAATCACATCCATAATAAGAAGCACCTCTCATAGTACCATAAGCTCCGAATACAAAAGACTGAAGCTCTTCTATTGTTTTAATATCTTCCTGAGGCTTGCTTTGGAAAAATTCAGTATCCACAAAGTCTTCACCACACGAAGTAACTGCAGTAGAAGTAAGGGCAATAACTGAAAATGCTATTAAGTATTTTTTCATTTTTTTCAATTTTTAAAATTCAACATTAAATCCAACTAAATAAGATTTCAAAGGAGGCAAGTTCAGGTTAGTAGTTCCTGCAAGTGCAATATCCGGATCATATCTTAAATTTTTATCATAAGCATGTGTCCAAAGGTTGTTACCCATAACGTAAACTGTTACTTTATTAAGGTTTGAACCTTTTAAGAAGCTAGAATCAAAAGTATAAGCTATTTTTAAGTTAGCTAATCTCAAATAATCTGCTTTATATAAGAATCTTGTAGATGTTCTGTTTGAAAGTTTATTTCCACCATAAATAGGTTTAGGGTTCAATGCATTAGTATTGTTTGGTGTCCAATAATCTAGTTGATCCTCATATCCAGGATAGAATAAGTTGTACTGACCATCACTCATAGTATAGATTGCCCAGTCATCATATACTTTACCTCCAAAGCTATATGTTCCTTGTGCAGATACTGTGAAGTTTTGATAAGACATTTTAATACCAACACCACCAAAATATTTCGCTAAACGATTACCTTGAACTGCTCTTTGAGCGTTATTATAATTGTTAGTTGTCTCACCATCAACTCCATTTACATACCACAATGGATCTCCATTATTAGGATCAACCCCTGCCCATTTTCTCATGTACCAGCTGTTGATAGATTCTCCTTCTCTTAAGATTGTAGCTCCGGAAATGATATCTTTTCCTCCATAGATTTTAGTCAACTCATTATTAAGTGTTGATAAGTTAGCATCCATGCTAAGAGCAAAACCTTTTGGATTCTCAGGTTTTAAGATATCTGCATTGATACTGAATTCAAATCCTTTGTTAACCAATGTACCGATATTATCTGTATATCCTGAAATACCTTGAGCAAGGGATAATGGAACAGTAAAGATTAGATCTTCAGTTTGTTTGTTATAGTATTCTGCTGTTAATGATACACGATCTTTTAATAGACCTATATCAACTCCTACGTTGAAAGGCTTAACAGTTTCCCATTTAAGTCCTGGGTTATAAAAACCTCCGTAACTTGCACCAGCATTGTTATTATAATTGATACCGTAGCTGTATGTAGCATAAGGAGATGCTGAAATCTGATTTCCTAATTTACCATAAGAAGATCTAAGTTTCAACAATGTTAAATAATCATTATCAGGGATAAAGATTCTTGCTAAGTCAACACTCGCTCCAGCAGAATAGAAGTTACCTCCTTTCTGACCTGGGAAGAAGTTTGACATTGCATCTCTTCTGTAAGATAAGTCTAAGTTAACAATATTGTCATAGTTATAGTTTACCTGTCCTGCATAACCAGATCTTGAAGTAATCGCTTTTGTTCCACCAGCTGCAACAGGTTTAACAAAACTATCTAAAGTCTGAAGAGAAGAAAGAGCAACAACTTGTCCTTCAGCATTGATAGCTCTCATATCAGACTTATAAGCTTCCTGGATTGCTCTTGCAACGAATTTATTTTTATCTCCAATTCTGAAAGAATATTCTAAGATATTCTGAATGTTGAAGTTAAAAAATCTTCTTGCGTTAGATGTTAAATCACCTTTCGCTGAATATCCATCACCATGAAGAGGAGATAAGTAAACATCTTCTTCTACGTTGATATATTCAGGTGCAAAATTCATTCTATAAACAAGCCCGTCAAGAATTTTATAAGTTACTCCTAAATTTGCAAATACTCTACTTGTGTTTGCCTTTCTAGAGTTAATATCCTGTAATGCTGCTACGTTAAAGTTTCCGGAAGGTAATGAATTATTAATTCCATAATACCAGCTACCGTCTGGGTTTCTTACCGGATCAACAGGAAGGTTAAAGTACTGAGCAATCAATGGGTTAGCAAAATCTCCACCATCATTCAAAGTACGCATTTTACTGTTTGAAAACTGGAAATCTGTATTAATCGTTAATCTATCAGTTGCTTTATATTCAATTTTAGTGGAAGCATTCACTCTTTTGAAATCACTCCCTTTATAGACACTCTCCTGATTGAACATACCGATAGAAGAGTAATATTTGAATTTATCACTTCCTCCGCTAACTGAGAAGTTTGTTTCACTTTGGTTAGCACTATTTCTAGTTAATTCTTTTTGCCAATTAGTGTTTACATTACCATAAGCTGCATATCCTAGTGGATCCTGGTCTGGATCAAATAAGGCATCATAAGCTTCCTGATAAGATCCATAACCAAATACACCCGGTGTATTGGCCATTGTCTGAGCTGCTAAGCCATGCCATTGATCTTTTGTCAATGAATTTGGTAATTTAAAAGCTGTTTTATTTACCCCATAGTTACTTGAGAACTGGAATCTTGGTTTACCAGATTTACCAGATTTTGTTGTAATAATGATTACCCCGGCACCAGCATCTGCTCCATATAACGATGTTGAAACTGCATCTTTAAGTACAGTCATTGATTCAATATCATCAGAACTTAAATTCGCCAAGATATTTGACGTTGTGTTTAAGCTTGTAAGATCTCCTGAAGCAATTCTTACTCCATCAACAATAAAGATTGGGCTATTATTTCCATTAACAGAAGTATTACCTCTAACACGGATGTTTACAATTCCCCCTGGCTGTCCTGAAGCTGCTCCAGTCTGTACCCCGGTAACTCTACCCATTAAGGCTTTATCAGGAGATGAAACTGGCAGATCATTAAGCTTGTCACCTTTAACTGTACTTACAGAACCTGTAACTTCTTTAACAGATTTTTTCTGTCCGAACCCGACCATTACTACTTCATCAATCTCAGTAGCTCTAGCTGTATCCTTCTTTGCTTTTTGCGCATAAGCTACTTGTCCTAGGAAAAACAGAGCTCCGGCGCTTAATACACGTAGTTTAACATTCATATTAACAAATTTTAATATATTTAATGGGCAAATATGTTAATAAATATTAACATCCACAAATTAAACTAACGTTTAAACGACTATTTTTTTTACTGTTTCATTTAAAATTTACACAAAATAAATAAGATTCAATAATAATAGACAGTTTTTATTCAATAAAAAACAATTTTTTTACAGACCCCATTCGTTTTAACAAATTATTAATAATTCAAAAAAAATTATTTAGAATGATTACAAATTAAGCGAGTTTAAAAAATAAAAAAACCACTTTATAAAAAAGTGGTTTTCACATATTTAGGATATATTTATTTTAGTTTTTTCTTGACCGCTACTTCTTCGTATACTTCAAGGATATCTCCGATTTCGATGTCATTGTAACCTTTAAGATTCAGACCACATTCGTAACCTTTCGTTACTTCTTTAACATCATCTTTGAAACGTTTCAAACTTTCAAGTTCTCCATCGAATTTAACAATACCGTCTCTTAATAAACGTACTTTAGACTGTCTTGTTACTTTTCCTGTAAGAACCATACAACCTGCAATTGTTCCTACTTTAGAAATCTTGAATACCTCACGGATTTCAACATTACCAATCACCTGCTCTTGAATTTCCGGAGAAAGCATTCCCTCCATCGCTTCTTTTACCTCATCAATTGCTTTATAGATTACAGAATATGTTCTGATTTCAATTTCCTCACGATCTGCAAGTTCTTTAGCATTAGCACCTGCTCTCACATTAAATCCAATGATAATAGCATCGGATGCTGCTGCTAAGTTGATATCAGATTCAGTGATTTGCCCAACACCTGAGTGAAGAATTTTAACACTGATTTCTTCTGTTGATAATCTTTGTAACTGATCAGAAAGAGCTTCTACAGAACCATCCACGTCACCTTTAAGGATAATATTCAATTCTTTGAATTCTCCTAAAGCAATACGTCTTCCCAATTCTTCAAGCGTCGTATGCTTCTTCGTTCTGATTGATAATTCTCTTTGTAATTGTTCTCTCTTATTGGCAATAGCTTTACCTTCACTTTCGTCAGCATAAACACGGAATTTATCACCTGCAGTAGGTGCTCCATCTAAACCTAAGATTGTTGCAGGAATTGATGGCCCCGCTTCGTTAAGGTTTTTCCCTCTTTCATCAAGCAAAGCTTTTACTTTACCATGATTTTTACCTGCTACCACATAATCCCCAACTCTTAAAGTTCCGGTCTGTACCAACATTGTTGCTACATACCCTCTACCTTTATCTAAAGATGCTTCAATAACAACACCGTTTGCTGCACGTTCAGGATTTGCTTTTAATTCAAGCATTTCAGCCTGTAGTAAAACTTTCTCCAACAATACATCTACGTTGTTACCGAATTTAGCCGAGATTTCTTGTGCCTGAACATTTCCACCCCATTCTTCTACTAAAACCGGAGGGTTTAAGCCTGAAAGTTGTTGACGGATATTATCAGGGTTTGCATTAGGTTTATCCACTTTATTGATTGCAATAATCATTGGAACCTGTGCAGCCTGTGCGTGAGCAATAGCTTCTTTTGTTTGTGGCATCACATCATCATCGGCAGCAATTACGATAATTGCAATATCCGTAATCTGTGCACCTCTCGCTCTCATCGCGGTAAAGGCTTCGTGACCAGGTGTATCTAAGAAAGTAATTCTCTGACCATTCTCCAGTTTCACGTTATAAGCACCAATGTGCTGAGTAATTCCTCCAGATTCACCGGCAATTACGTTTGTTTTTCTAATGTAGTCCAACAATGAAGTCTTACCGTGGTCAACGTGTCCCATTACAGTAACTACAGGAGCTCTTTGTAATAGACTTTCTTCAGTATCTACTTCATCTTCTGAATCTGTATCTTCAAGATCAGCATCTGAGAATTCAATTTTATAACCGAATTCATCTGCTACTAATAATAAGGTATCAGCTTCAAGTCTTTGGTTCATAGTAACCATTACCCCTAATGAGAAACAAGCAGAAATTACTTCAGTTGGAGAAACATTCATTAAACTTGCCAATTCACCCACTGTGATGAATTCTGTTACTTTAAGAGTTCTGTCTTGTGCTTCAAGCTCCTGCTGACGCTCATCCTGCTCTCTACGGAAAGTCCTCTTGTCTTTTCTGTGTTTCGCAGATTTAGATTTCCCTCCTTTATTCGTAAGTTTTTCTAATGTTTCTTTGATCTGGTTTTTAACTTGCTCATCAGTTAGCTCAACTGGCATAACTCTTTGTCCAGGTCTGTTGTTCTGGCCTCCTTTTTTGAAGCCACCACCTTGACCCTGACGATTTCCACCACCCTGGTTATTTCCAAAACGGTTTCCACCCTGGCCACCTTGACCTTGAGGACGATTTCCTTGTCCTCCCTGACCACCTTGGCGGTTTCCACCTTGTCCTTGTCCACCGTTGTTGTTATGTGGACGGTTACCTTGGCCTTGTCCACCTTGGTTATTGTTGTTATTTCCTGAGTTTTGATTATTCCCCTGACCTTGTTGATTATTCTGGCCACCAGGCTTTTCAATTCTCTTTCTTTTCTTTTTTGCTCCAGCACCTGGCTTCGGCGCAAACTGAGTTAAGTCAATCTTTTCCCCAACGATCTTAGGACCATCAAGCTTCTGATATACCGTCTCAATTTTTTGTGGTTCCTGAGATTCAGGTTCAGCTTCTACTTTTGGAGTTTCTACTTTTTTCTCCTCTGCAACCACTGGTTTTGGAGTTTCTTTTACTGTTTCCACAGGTTTAACTTCTTCTTTTTTCTCCTCCATTTTTGGTTTGTCTTTTTTCACAGGTCTGTTTCTAGATTCTATTTGAGACAAATCAATTTTATCCAAAACTTTAAATTCCTGCTTCTCAGGCGCTGCTTTAACTTCCGGCTGTTGTTCTTCTTTCACGATTTCTTCTTTCTTTTCTTCAACCGGTGTCGCAACAGGAGCCACAGGAGCTGCAGGAGCTTCCTCAACTTCAGGCTTCTTAGGTTCTAAGTCTATTTTACCTAAAATTCTAGTTTCTGGTTTATTTGCTTTAGCTCTTATCACTTCAGGGGTTTTCTTTTCTTCAATTTCCAGCTTTTCTTCCGGAACTTTAGTGATCACCACCTCATGGGAAGCCTTTCTTTGTTCGCCGTCTTTAGCAAACTCAGCCTCCAATGCAGAATATGCCGCTTCTTCCAATTGAGCGTTAGGATTGCTTTCAACTTCGAAACCCCTTGATTGTAAAAATTCTACTAATCTGGACATCGAAATGTTGAATTCCTTAACCGCTTTATTTAATCTAATTTTTGGCATTTATATTATTTACTGTTTTTAATTTTTAAAATTAAAGTATTTCCTTTTTACTGTTTATTAAAATTTATTTAAAATCTTAATCTTCAAATTCTTCTCTCAGAATACGTTTAACCTCTTCGATTGTTTCTTCTTCAAGGTCTACCATATTTAAAAGACTCTCAGTTTCTTTATCCAATACTGATTTTGCAGTTGTAAGTCCTACTTTCTTAAACTCATCCAAAATCCACTGCTCGATATCATCGTTAAATTCTCTCAATTCAACATCGTCATCCTCGCTGGACTCTCTGTACACATCAATTTCATATCCTGACAACCAAGAAGCCAATCTGATATTCTGACCTTGTTTTCCAATTACTTTAGAAATCTCTTCAACAGGAGTATATACTAATGCATAGTTTTGATCCTCATTGATGTCAATTTTATTGACTGTAACATTTCCTAATGCTCTCTTCACCAAGATCTCAGGGTTTTTAGACCACTGAATAACATCGATGTTTTCATTTCTCAACTCTCTTACAACGCCATGAATTCTGGATCCTTTAACCCCAACACAAGCTCCTACCGGATCAATTCTGTCATCATAAGCATCTACTGCAATCTTCGCCTTTTCACCAGGAATTCTCACTACCTTTTTCAGGATAATTGTTCCGTCCTGGATTTCAGGAATTTCCAGCTCTAATAACTTCTCAAGGAACTTAGGCGCAGTTCTGGAAATAATAATCTGTGGTTTAGAACCTTTAAAATCTACTGTCTCAACAATAGCTCTGATATTCTCACCCTTTTTAAAGAAATCGGATGGGATCTGGTTTTCTTTTGGTAAAATAAATTCATTTCCTTCATCATCCAGCAAAATCACATGCTTGTGACGGATATGGTGGATTTCTCCAACAACGATTTCACCAATTTTATCTCTAAACTGTTCGTACAGCATTGCATTATTGTGTTCCTGAAGTTTTGTAGCAAGGATTTGCTTAAGGGTAAGAATATTTCTTCTTCCCAATTGTGCAACAGGAATTTCCATTGTAAAGTCCTCACCTACTTCGAAGGTAGGGTCAATCTTCTTTGCTTCAGAGATTTCAATCTCCAAATCATCATCTTCAGACATTTCGTCCTCTACAATTGTTTTATTCAAAAATATCTGAAAATCTCCTTTATCCGGGTTTACAATCACATCAAAATGATCATCTGAATCAAATCTCTTTCTTAAAAGAGTCTTCAGTGAATCTTCAATAATTGCCATAAGATCAATCTTACTGATCCCCTTTTCGTCTTTAAAATCACCAAAGGATTCAATCAACGCTATATTATCCATCTATTCTTTTTTCTTTTTAAAATTTAATTACTACTAATGCTTTTTTGATCTCAGGATAAGAAATTTCTTTCTCCTCCTCCACATCTACTTTTCCTTTCCCGATATCTTTCGGCTTTCGGTAACGTAAAACAAGTGTGATCTTCTCATCGTCTACTTTTGACAATTCCCCTTCAATTTTAGAAGAATCCTCCAGCATCACCTCAATCTCTCTTCCAATGTTTTTACTGAACTGTCTTGGTGTGGATAATGGCTCGCTCAGTCCTGCAGACATCACCTGAAGGCTAAAGTCATGCTCTTCACGATCCATATTAAATTCAATTGCGCGGCTTGCATCAAGGCAGTCCTGCAAAGAAACTCCGTTATCACCATCCAAAATCACTGTAATATCATCCCCTGCAGAAATTTTAAGATCAATAAGAAACAGATCTTTTCTGGTCTCAAGGAATTCATTTAATAATTCTTCAATTCTTTTTCTAAACTCCATATATTTTTATCTTGATTTACAGTACGAAAAAAGGCTTTCTTCCGAAGCCTTCCCATTTTTTCCGTAAATCCATTGCAAATATAAGCTTTTTTTCTAAAAATGCAAAATTATCTTAAGTATCAAGCAAATAGCGTAAGTTTCATTTACAATAAATTAAAAGAGTATGTCACAGGATTTTTATTACTTTTGTCTTTAGAATTTTAAAACAAACATTTTGAATATAACGATTGTAGGAACAGGTTATGTAGGATTAGTTACAGGAACTACTCTGGCAGAACTTGGCAATTCAGTATACTGTGTTGATATTGATGAAAAAAAAGTAGAAGGTATGAAAAACGGCATTGTTCCCATCTATGAGCCGAACCTTGAAGAAATGTTTTTAAGAAACATCCAGTCTGAAAGATTATTTTTCACTACCAATCTTAAAGAAGCTTTAGACAAAAGCCAAGTTATATATCTGGCATTACCTACTCCTCCGGGAGAAGACGGATCCGCAGATCTGTCTTATGTACTTCAGGTAGCCAATAATATTGGTGAAATGATGACTGAATACAAAGTCATTGTCAATAAAAGTACCGTTCCTGTAGGTACAGCAGATAGGGTAAGAGAAACAATCTCTTCCAAAACAGACATTCCTTTTGACGTAGTTTCAAATCCCGAATTCTTAAGAGAAGGATTTGCTGTTGAAGATTCAATGAATCCTTCAAGAGTTGTTGTAGGAGCAAGTTCAGAAAAAGCTAAAGACATTATGTCTAAAATATACCAGCCTTTTACCAATACAGGAATTCCCATCATCTTCATGGATGAGAAATCTTCAGAACTTACCAAATACGCGGCAAATTCTTTTTTAGCGGTAAAAATCACCTTCATGAATGAAATTGCCAACTATTGTGAAAAGGTAGGTGCAGACGTGGACAAGGTAAGACTGGGAATGGGTAGTGACGACAGAATCGGGCACAGATTTTTATTCCCGGGAATCGGATATGGAGGAAGCTGTTTCCCTAAAGACGTAAAAGCGCTTATAAAATCTGGAAAACAGGAAGATTTTAATTTCCAGATCCTGGAAGCTACTGAGACTGTAAATACCACCCAGAAAGTTATTTTAGTATCTGAAATTGAAAAATATTTCGGAGGAAGTATTGAAGGAAAGAAAATCGCCATGTGGGGACTAGCCTTTAAAGCCAACACAGATGACATCAGAGAAGCTTCATCTTTAGACAACATCGCTCTACTATTAGAGAAGGGTGCTGAAATCATTGCTTATGATGCTGTTGCGGAAAATAATGTTAAGAAACTTTTAGGTGATAAAATACAATATGCCAAAGGAATGTATGATGCATTGGAAGATGTAGACGCACTATTTATTGCTACTGAATGGCCGGAATTCAAAAATCCAAACTTTGAACTGATGGCTAAAAAAATGAAAAACAAAGTCATTTTTGACGGCAGAAATATGTATCCACTGGAAGTCCCTGAACAAAACGGATTTCATTATAAAAGTATAGGAAGAAAGACCATCTCAAAATAAATAAATGAAAAACATTATTATTACAGGAGGTGCCGGGTTCATCGGCTCCCATGTTGTAAGAGAATTTGTAAAAAACAATCCGGACACTAAGATCATCAACCTTGATGCTCTTACCTATGCCGGAAATCTTGAAAACTTAAAGGACATTGAAAATGAACCCAATTATGTTTTCGAAAAAGCAGATATCACAAAACCGGAAGAACTTAGAAAAGTTTTCGAAAAATACAATCCGGATGCAGTTGTACATCTAGCAGCAGAAAGCCATGTAGATAGGAGTATTACAGATCCAATGGCATTTATCAATACGAATGTAAACGGGACCGCTAATCTTCTGAATCTTTGCAAAGAGTTCTGGACATTAAATCCTGACCATACCCACGGCAGATTCCCGGATGAAAAAAGAAACAATCTTTTCTATCATATTTCTACCGACGAAGTATATGGGAGTTTAGGGGAAACAGGATTCTTTTTAGAAACAACATCGTACGACCCGCAATCTCCGTATTCAGCATCCAAAGCAGCTTCCGACCATTTGGTAAGAGCTTACGGAAACACCTATGGAATGCCTTTCATTGTTTCCAATTGTTCTAATAACTATGGCCCGAATCATTTTCCTGAAAAACTGATTCCGCTTTGTATTTCAAATATTATCAACGAAAAACCACTTCCTATTTATGGGGATGGAAAATATACCAGAGACTGGTTATTTGTAATTGATCACGCCAGAGCCATTCATCAGATTTTTAAGGAAGCCAAAACCGGAGAGACTTATAATATCGGAGGATTCAATGAGTGGCAGAATATTGATCTTGTAAAAGAGCTGATCAAACAAATGGATTCCAAACTGGAAAGACCGGAAGGCTATTCTGAAAAACTGATCACTTTTGTAAAAGACAGACCAGGCCATGATAAACGTTACGCCATTGATGCTACAAAATTAAATAAAGATTTAGGCTGGAAACCATCGGTAACTTTCGAAGAAGGTTTAGGAAAAACCATCGACTGGTATCTTGAAAACAAAGAATGGCTTGAAAATGTAACCTCAGGAAATTATCAGGATTACTACAACAAGCAATACAGCTAAATATATTGTTATTGAGATAACAGAGAAATAAAGCCTTTGTACTCAACAGAAATTCAACTCACAACACAAAAGAAATAAGCGCAACACGCACCAAAACATGAAAGGAATAATATTAGCCGGAGGATCCGGAACAAGACTATACCCTCTAACGATTGCAGTAAGCAAGCAACTGATGCCTGTTTACGACAAACCCATGATCTATTATCCGCTCTCCACACTACTTTTAGCAGGAATCAAGGATATTCTGATCATTACAACTCCACATGACCAGGCTGGTTTCATCAAACTTTTGGGCGACGGCTCGCAAATTGGCTGTAATATAGAATATGTTGTACAACCAAGCCCGGATGGTTTAGCACAAGCCTTTATCCTGGGTGAAGATTTTATAGGTAATGATCCCGCAGCACTGGTATTGGGAGATAATATTTTCTATGGTTCCGAAATGGGAACTTTATTGAAAAATAAAACCAATCCGGAAGGAGGAGTTGTTTTCGCTTATCACGTCGCAGACCCTGAAAGATATGGTGTAGTAGAATTTGATAAAAATCTGAAAGCCGTTTCTATTGAAGAAAAACCTTTAAATCCAAAATCAAACTACGCAGTTCCCGGACTTTATTTCTATGATAATAATGTAGTGGAAATTGCAAAAAATATCAAACCTTCTGCAAGAGGTGAACTGGAAATCACAGATATCAACAATGTTTACTTAAACAATGGAAAGCTTGAAGTAGCCGTACTGAACAGAGGAACTGCATGGCTGGATACAGGAACATTTGACTCTCTTCATGACGCTTCAGAATTTGTAAGTGTTATTGAAAAAAGACAAGGATTTAAAATTGGCTGTATTGAAGAAATTGCCTTCAGAAATAAATTCATTGACGAGGAAAAGCTGCTTGAAACAGCCACTAAATATGGTAAAAGTGGATACGGCGAATACCTGAAACAACTTGTCGGAAAATAACAAATATAATTTATAAAATTCATAGACTATTGGCTTTATGGCCAATAGTTTTTGTTCATACGCTCAAATATCAATATATTAGTTGTTGATTTTTAGTTTTATTGACTATGAAAATTCATAAACTAAGAGATACAGTAAGAATTAATTATTATAAATTTGCAAAAACTTACACAGATGAATGAACCACAACAAAAGTGGACTGAGACGATTGATGCAGATCATTCGTTATTTGACTTGAAGCTAAAAGAAGTCTGGAGATACAAAGATCTTGTTTATATGTTTGTAAAAAGAGATTTTGTGTCCAGCTTTAAGCAAACTATTTTAGGGCCAATCTGGTTTTTTATTAATCCTATTCTCACCACTATCGTCTATCTGGTAATTTTTGGAAGAATTGCCAAATTACCTACAGATGGAGCTCCACCCCTTCTTTTCTATCTGGCAGGAGTTACTCTCTGGAATTACTTTTCGGCATCATTACTTGCTACCTCATCTACTTTTACAGGGAATGCGGGAATTTTCGGAAAGGTTTATTTCCCAAGACTGGTTACTCCATTGTCTATTGTTATCTCCAACCTGATGCGATTTGGAGTACAGCTTATTTTATTTATTCTTGCATGGGCATATTATTATAGTAAAGGAGAGGCTCATCCTAATATCTGGATTCTTGCAACGCCATTTCTTATATTCTTAATGGCCCTTTTTGCATTAGGAGTTGGAATGATCTTTTCTTCACTTACTACAAAATATAAAGACCTGAGTATGCTTCTGGGTTTTGGAGTAAGTCTATATATGTATGCAACTCCAGTGATATATCCTGTTTCATCACTACCAGGGTTCTTTAAAAAGTTGGCTTATTATAATCCTTTAACCGGTATTTTTGAATGTTTTAAATATGCTTGGATAGGCGTTGGAGACTTTTCTCCTGCCATGCTGGGAATTAGTACTGCTATTATTCTTATCCTTTTAATGATAGGAATTGTTGTTTTCAATAAGGTTGAAAAAACCTTTATGGATACTGTATAACCTTTGTTGGTAAATTTTTTTATTAATTTAAAATCTTTTAGAATATGCTGTCTTTAAAAGCAGAAAATATATCCAAACAATATCGCCTGGGGCAAGTCGGGACAGGTACTCTCTCTCATGACCTTAACAGGTTCTGGCATAAAGTGAGAGGAAAGGAAGATCCTTATCTTAAAATTGGTGAGGCCAATGACAGAACCACAAAAGGATTATCAGACTATGTATGGTCTCTTCGTGATATTAATTTTGAAATCGGACAAGGAGATGCGGTTGGAATTATCGGCAGAAATGGTGCTGGGAAATCAACACTACTCAAGGTTTTAAGTAAAGTCACAAAACCTACAACAGGAAAGATCTATACAAACGGAAGAATAGCATCTCTCCTCGAGGTAGGAACAGGATTCCATCCTGAAATGACAGGAAGAGAAAACGTTTTCCTTAATGGTGCTATTTTAGGAATGACAAGAAAGGAAATCAAAAGGAAGTTTGATGAGATTGTAGATTTTTCCGGTGTTGAAAGATATATAGATACTCCTGTGAAAAGATATTCTTCAGGAATGTATGTCCGTCTGGCATTTGCCGTAGCAGCTCATTTAGAATCTGAAATCCTTATCGTAGATGAAGTTCTAGCAGTAGGAGATGCAGAATTTCAAAAAAAATGTCTCGGTAAAATGAATGATGTAACGAGAGAAGAGGGACGAACCATTCTTTTTGTCAGTCACAACATGACAGCCATTAAAGAGCTATGCACAAAAGGTATACTTTTAAATCAAGGACAAATTAGCTATCAAGGAGACATTCTCAATACAATCATAGAATATCAAAAAAGCAGCGCAAGAGAAAGTTCTTACCAGTATAATGGTAATCTGAACGAAGCTATAGGTAATGAAAATATCAGAATAAAAGAATTTTCAGTATCTCCTATTAATGGGGATTTACTAGATATTGATTCCGGAGTACATGTAAAACTTATTTTTCATAATTTCTGTCCGGATATTACCCTTGACACAACTTTTGAACTCAAAAATTATGAAGAATTGGTCATCTTTCATGTTGGGAAAGCTGTTGCAGAGAACAACAACTCAAAAATAGGTGAATATACTGTAGAATTTGATATTCCTGCTGGGCTTTTGAATGCCGGAAACTATTATTTCAAGCTTTACTTTGGGAAAGATCAAAAAATACTTTTATACGGAATTGATGAATTTATTGGATTTGAAGTAGAAAATGTAAAAGTTGGAACAATGATGCATATTTACCCAGGCGTTACAAGACCATTTTTTGAATACAAAGTACAAACACCATGATCCCGAAAATAATAGAACTCCCAAAAATATATGATAAAAGAGGAAATTTATCATTTTTTGAATATCCCAATCAACTTCCTTTTGAGATACAAAGGACATATTGGGTATATGATGTTCCTGGAGGAGAAGTAAGAGGAAGCCATGCTTTCAAAGAGCAGCAAGAATTTATTATTGCCCTTTCAGGAAGTTTTGATGTGGTCCTTCATAATGGAAAAGAAGAGCAAAGGTTTTCTTTAAACAGATCATATTACGGATTATATATTCCTAAAATGTTCTGGCGAAGATTGGAAAATTTTTCAACCAATTCATTAGCACTTATTGTCTCTGACAGGAAGTATGATGAAAATGATTATATAAGAGATTTCGAAGAATTTAAAATACTGACTGATGAAAAATAATATTTCTGTATTTGATTGTAGTGTTATTGATTTAGGTAAGATCAGTTTTGACGAAGGCAACCTTACAGTGGTTGAAAATAATTCATCATTTCCGTTTAATGTAAAAAGAGTTTTCTATTTATATGATATTGCGGGAGGAGAAAGCAGAGGCTCACACTCCCACAAAGAATGTCATCAGTTCCTGATTGCAACAAGCGGCAGCTTTGAAGTTTCTCTGGATGATGGGAAGTTCAAAAGGCAAGTCTTTTTGAACCGTCCTGATTTAGGATTACATATTCCTCCCGGCATCTGGGCTTCAGAAATTAATTTTTCTTCAGGAGCTATTTGCCTTGTATTAGCTTCACATACATATAACGAAAAAGATTATATCAGAAATTATGAGGACTTCTTAAGTTTTCATCAACTTACCCTTGTAGAATATACTCCAGAAATACTTAGTAAATCCTGGGATTGGCTCAATGAGCCGGAAATTAAACATTTAACAAGCACTCCTGATTTTTCAAAAGATGATCAGCAAAAATGGTTTTCTTCACTCAATCAAAATCCTACATATTGGGTCAAAGGTATCCGGTACAACAATAATATTATCGGTGTTGCCGGTCTTAAAAATATAAATATTGATGAAGGATCTGCCGAATATTTCGGATATATTGGAGAAAAGGAATATTGGGGAAAAGGATTAAGCACTGAAATTTTCAAACACATTTTTAAATTTGCTAAAGAAAAGCTCAATTTAAAAAGCCTATATCTAAAAGTTATAGCGGAAAATACAAGAGCTATAAAAGCTTATGAGAATGCAGGTTTTTTAAAACAGAATTCTACAGATTCTAATATAATCATGTCCATAAACTTATAAGATGGCTATTGAAATAAAAAAGTACAGAAAAGAGTATTATGATGAATGGAATCAATTCATCATAGAAAGTAAAAACGGACTTTTCTTTTTTGCCAGAGATTTTATGGAATACCATTCAGATCGGTTCAAAGATCATTCACTTCTTATTTTTAAAAATAATAAGATCACAGCTGTACTTCCTGCCAACGAATCTGAAAAACAGATTATCTCTCATGGCGGATTAACTTTTGGATCTTTAATTATATCCCATACTGTAAAAACCAGTGAAGTTCTGGAAATTTTTAATGAAATAAAGAAATACTATTCTGAGCTTTCTTTCAATGAAATAATATACAAAGGGATTCCCCATATTTTTCATAAATATCCTGCGGAAGAAGATTTGTATGCACTTTTCCGTAGTGATGCCAATCTTTACAGAAGAGATATTTCATCGGTTATCGATCTTTCACATCCAATCCGATTTTCAGAGACCAAAAGACAATTGGTAAGAAAATGTAAAGAAAATAATGTAATTATTACAGAAAATACAAATTTTGAAGAATACTGGAGCTTACTGTCCTCTGTTCTTCAGAAATTTGATACAAAACCAGTACATACAATAGAGGAAATCACTATTTTAAAAGAAAAATTTCCAGAAAACATAAGACTTTTCGAGGCTAATCAGGATGGCAGGATTTTAGCTGGTATTGTTATTTTTGATTTTGGAAACACCATTCATACTCAGTATATGGCAGCCTCATCAGAAGGAAGAAAAGCAGGAGCATTGGATTTTATCAATCATTTTCTTTTAGAAAAATTCAAAGACAGAAAATATTACAGTTTTGGAATTTCTACAGAAAACCAAGGCAAGTATTTAAATGAGGGGCTAATTCAGCAGAAAGAAAACATGGGAGCAAGAGGAATTGCTTTAGATTTTTATTCAATTAAACTTTAAACTATGATTAAATTTCTTGATTTACAAAAGGTAAACTTACAATATCAAAACGAAATAGAAGCTAAGCTTTTAGAAGTCTTCCGCTCCGGATGGTATCTTATGGGTAATCAGCTTGCTAACTTCGAAAAAAATCTTTCAGATTATATCGGAGCCAAACATGCTATTGGGGTTGCCAATGGCCTGGATGCTTTAAGACTTATTTTAAGAGCTTATATAGAACTAGGAGTAATGAATATCGGAGATGAAATTATTGTTCCATCCAATACTTATATTGCTTCTATTTTAGCTATTTCAGATAATGGTTTAATTCCTGTTTTGGTAGAACCGGAAATTAACACGTATAATATTGACATATCAAAAATTGAAGAAAAAATAACTTCAAAAACTAAAGGTATTCTTATTGTTCATCTTCAGGGTAGAATTATATTTTCTGATTCACTTAAAGAAATTGCAAGAAAGCATAACCTCAAAATTATAGAAGATAATGCTCAGGCAATAGGAGCAGAATGGAAAGGAATAAAATCAGGAAATCTTGGTGATGCAGCTGGTTTCAGTTTTTATCCAGGCAAAAATCTTGGTGCTTTGGGAGATGCAGGAGCCGTAACTACCAATGATGATGATTTAATGAAAGCCATCAGAGCTTTAGCCAATTATGGTTCCAATCAAAAATATGTAAATATATATAAAGGATTAAATTCCAGACTTGATGAAATTCAGGCAGCCGTTTTGGATATTAAATTAAAGTATATTGACAACGAAAATAAAATAAGAAGAGAGATTTCAAAGCGTTTTATTGACGAAATAAAAAATCCGGCAGTCATTCTGCCAGAATATCCGGCTGATGAAAATGAACATGTCTGGCATGTATTTGTTATCCGCTCCGAAAGAAGAGATGAGCTACAGTCTTATCTTACAGAAAATGGTGTGCAGACTTTAATTCACTATCCTATTCCACCCCATAAGCAAGAAGCCTACAAAGATTGGAATGGCCTGTCCTTCCCAATAAGTGAAAAGATACATCAGGAGGTTTTAAGCCTACCGATAAGCCCTGTAATGACCCACGATGATATAGAAAAAATAATCTCAGAATTAAATGATTTCAAATAAAAAGCTTATTAATATTGATAAGATTCTGAAAAAGAATTTAAAGCAAGCTATAATCAAAAAAAATTATGACTTTGCTTTACGATTAATAGAGTTATCTACACATCTAAAATATAATTATGCATTTAATGATACTCTATATGATCAAGAATTAGAAGGCTCTTTGAAACAAATTTCCAATTCTCTTTTTAAATCAGAAAAAATAATTCCCAACGAAAATGTTGTTTTATTCTATGATTACTTTGGCTATGATAACAGAGGATTAACTCAGCAATATCTAAGGGCATTACTAAGACTTAATAAACGAATTATTCTTGTCTTTGAAAATAAAAACAGACATTATAAAAACGAAGCAATTCTAGCCGAGATTGAGAACTATGATAATAAAGAAATTTATTATTTAGAAGGTAATAACAGAATAGAGCTGTGTGCAAACCTCATCAAAATTATCTTAGCAGAAAAGCCTGAACATATTTTAATGCATTTAATTCCCTGGGATACCATTGCTTATATGGCTTTCTATAAGGTACAAGGGATTAAAAGATACCAAATAAATTTAACGGATCATGCATTCTGGCTTGGGGTAGACATTACAGACATCAATATTGAATTCCGTTCATTTGGACAAAATTTATCTGAACAATTAAGAAATATTCCTAGTTATAAAAACAAAATACTACCGTATTATCCTATTTTGTCAGAAACTCCATTTCAAGGTTTTGATTTTGATACTAAAAACAAAAAAATAATATTTTCTGGAAGTACATTTTATAAAATTCTGGGAAATAACTTAGAATTCCTTGAAACAATACATAAGATTTTACAATTAGATGAAAATCTAATTTTCGTATTTGCCGGAAGTGGAAATGGTACAGCCATTCATAAATTTATTGATGACAATAAATTAAACAACAGAATATTCTTAATTGGCGACCGCTATGATTTATATGAAATTATGAAAAATGTAGATTATTATATTTCTACTTTTCCCTATATAGGTGCCTTAATGACACAAATTGCTGTTGCTTCAGGATTACCTGTTTTTGCTTATGTACATCCAAAAAATCTGGTAAGTGATATAAAAGATTTATTTTACAAATCTGATAGATTTAAAAACTTTGATAATTTAGATACATTAGTAACGGAATTTTCTATTGAATACAAAAAAAACACTCCAAAATCACTTTATAATAATCTGATGATTACTGAAGAAGAATTTTCTGAGAATTTACAAAAAATATTTAATGGAGAAAATCCGATGTCATTTTTAGAAAAGAAGTATGATGCATTTGAATCCTATCAAACATTTAATACCTTAATGATTGAAGCCGAAAACCTATATAATCCTGTTTTTGAAAATACCATTAATAAATTTTTAACGGGTAGCGAAAGATTTAAAATGTTTCAGGATTATAAATTAAGTTATTATAAAAAAGTTTTTAAAGAAAACAAAATAACATTTTTAAAAACAATATACTATCAAATAACAGGAAAAATATGAATTTTTTAAAGAAATATATTGTCAATTTTTTATTCGATGTACTGAATTCAAAGGCTTATAAAGCTCACACTCAAAATAAAATTAGTGAGTGGGCTAAGAAAAGTTTCAAAAGCTTTGGATCTAATTCTATATTACCTGAAGAACACTGGATAAAAAATCCTAAATATATTTCAATAGGAAAAAACTTCAGTTCTTTATTTCATTTACGATTAGAGGCCTGGGATCGTTTCCAAGGTCAAGAATTTCATCCTGAAATTGTAATTGGAGATAATGTGGTATGCAATTCCGATGTTCATATTGGAGCAGTCAATAAAATTGTCATAGGAAATAATGTCCTTATGGCCAGCAGAATATATATTTCTGACCATTCCCATGGTAATATAACAATTGATGATCTGGAAAATACTCCTGCTACAAGACCTTTATATTCAAAAGGTCCTGTTATTATTGAAGATAACGTTTGGATTGGTGAAGGAGTATGTATACTTCCAGGGGTTACCATTGGTGAGAATTCCATTATAGGCGCCAACTCTGTAGTAAATAAGAGTTTCCCAAAAAACTCAGTCATTGCAGGAATTCCCGCCAGATTAATAAAAACATTAGAAAACTGATTATGAAAAAAATAAAACCCCTTGCATTTTATCTCCCTCAATATCATCCCGTCCCGGAAAATGACGAATGGTGGGGAAAAGGTTTTACAGAATGGACCAATGTAAGCAAAGCCAAGCCTTTATTCGAAGGACATGAACAGCCTATATTCCCTGCAGATCTTGGATATTATGATCTGCGTGTTCCTGAAGTAAGAGAACAACAGGCCCAGATGGCAAAAGATTATGGAGTACATGGGTTTATCTTTTATCATTACTGGTTTGGCAGCGGCAAACAATTGCTGGAACGTGTTGCAAATGATGTACTGAAATCAGGAAAACCGGATTTCCCTTTCTGCTTCTGTTGGGCCAATGAAACATGGTCAGGAATATGGCACGGACTGTCAGAGAAAATACTAGCAGAACAGACCTATCCTGATGAGCAGGATTTAATTGCTCATTTCGAATATCTGCTTCCTTTCTTTAAGGACGAAAGGTATATCAAAGTGGATAATAAGCCTCTTTTCATCATTTATGATCCTAATCATTTAAATGAAGGAGATCCAAACTATATCTCAAAATTCAGAGAGCTTGCCAGAGAAAACGGATTTGATGGATTGTACGTGATGGCTTCCAATAAACTTTCTGATGCCATTGATTTTCAATCTATGGGATATGACAGTAAAATTTCCAATGCCTTTCAGAAAGCCTGGGTACCGCATATTAATAAAAAGGAATACATCTCGCATTCTCAATATTATAAAAATAGAATAAAAGGATTAATTGGATTTAAGAAAAAAGAACAACCTAAAGTCAGAATTCAGGATGCTCAAGAGGTCGTAAATGACTTGAAATTTGAAGAAAGCAATGTTCCTACCTATCCATGTATACTACCTAATTGGGACAATACCCCAAGAAGCGGGTACAGAGGCATCATATTGGCTAATAATTCTCCGGAACTATTCGAAAAGCAGATTGAGAAGGCAGTAGAATATCTTCAAGATAAAAAAAATTATCCAGAGCAGTTTCTTATTGTTAAATCATGGAACGAATGGGCAGAAGGAAACATCCTGGAACCGGACAGAAAAAATGGCTTCGGATATTTGAATGCATTAAAAAAAATCTTGAATAAACACAGTAGAAATGAGTAAATTCAGTATTCTTATTGCCAATTATAATAATGGTCACTTTTTTGAAAAATGTTACCAGAGTTTAATGGTTCAGACTGAAACAGACTGGGAAGCAGTAATTTTGGACGATGGCTCTACTGATGATTCTCTTGAAGTCATAAAAAAAATTATAGGCAATGATCAACGGGTTAAAATCAATCAAAATGATCAGAACAGAGGAATCGGATATACCAAAAAGAGATTAATACAGCTTGCTGAATCTGAAATATGTGGTTTTTTAGATCCTGATGATGCGTTGACACAACACGCCCTGGAATCTGTTGTAAAAACCCATGCTGAATACCCTGAAGCAGGCATGGTCTATTCTAATCTGGTATTTTGTGATGAACATCTTAATCCGAAATCAGTACATAAAGCTAAGCAGATTACTGAGCTGGATCACTCATACTATAATTTTAATGGAGAAATTTCACATTTTGCAACTTTTAAAAAAAAGATATACGAAAAGACTTCCGGTATTGATCCATTTTTAAAAATCGCTGAAGATAAAGACTGGTACATGAAAATGTGCGAAGTAGCTCCCGTAAAATATATTGATGAAGATTTGTACCTGTACAGAATTCATCAAAATGGAATATCTACCACAAAAAATACAGAAAAAGCCCTTTTCTGGCATTGGGTAGCTCTTATTAAAATGGCGGAAAGAAGAAATATCAATATTGAAGATCTTTTTCTGGAAAATTATATCCCGAAAAACAAATACAAATATACCCTTGATAAGCTGGATCGTGTGAAGAATTCACGATGGGCAAAACTGGGAAATAAACTTGGACTATTTAAAATCTTCAGATACCTGTAAGATTTTTTAAACCGTTTAGATAAAAATATATGATTATTGGCAATGGAATTTTGGCAACAGCCGTAAGACCTTATGACAGGGAAGATATCCTTTTTTTTGCATCCGGGGTTTCCAATTCTCTGGAAAAGAATCCGGCAGAATTCGAAAGAGAAATCACTCTGTTAACAAAAGTGACAGAAGAATTTCCGGATAAAAAACTGGTTTATTTTTCAACCTGCAGTATTTATGATCCTACAAAAAAAGACAGTCCATACGTTAATCATAAACTTAATGCTGAAAAACTCATTACGGAGCACTGCAAAAACTTTATCATTTTCAGAATTGGAAATGCAGTAGGCCGTGGAGGAAATCCAAACACGTTGATTAACTTCCTTAAGAACTCAATTGTGTCCGGAACTCAATTCACAATACACAACAATGCAAAGAGAATTCTCATTGGCACTGATGATATTGCTTTATTTACAAAACAGTATATTGATGTACTGAACAATGAAATTATTAATCTCACCTACCCTTATCAGTACTCTCTTCCTGAAATCTTGTTTCAGCTGGAACAGCATTTAGGAAAAAAAGCAGTGTTTGAAAATATTGACGAAGGTTCTTATTATAACATAGAATTTAATCCCCGTACAGAATCTTTTTTCACTGGAATTTCTTCTGAGGATTATTTAAAAAAATTATTTTCAGCATATTTATAAAGTAAAACATATTGAATGACAAATAAAGTTTCCATTATTGTTCCCTGTTTTAATCATGCAAAATATCTGGAAGAATGCATACAGTCTGTGATGACCCAGTCTTATACGAATTGGGAATGCATTATTGTAGATGACGGTTCTACTGATGATACAGCAATAGTATCCAGAAAACTTGAAAATGATAAAATACGCTATGTTTATCAGGAAAACAAAGGGCTTTCCGGTGCCAGGAATACGGGGATAAGAAATGCTACAGGAGATTATATCCTGCCTCTTGATGCAGATGACACGCTTAATCCGCTGGCTTTAGAAAAGATGATTGCGGTATTTGATCAGAATCCTGATACTTTAATTGTTTTTTCAGATACCATTACATTTGGCCATACCAGCAAAAAATCAAATTTACAGGAAACGTTCACCCTTCAGGAATTGCTTTTGGGAAATAAATTATATTGTACTTCTCTATTTGCCAAAAAATATTTTGATGAAGGTATTATTTATGACGAAAAATTAAGACACGGATTTGAAGACTGGGAATTCTGGATACAGCTTATATCTTCACACAGAAACCAGCCCATCACAAAAATTGATTATGTTGTTTTCAATTACAGGTCTCATCCGGACACTTCCATGATAAAAGACATTACCGGCAACAATGATAAAAAAGAGTTTATTTATCATGCCGTATATGAAAAACACAAAGCACTGTTTCATGAATTTTTCCCCAGTTATATAGCCCTTTTGAACAGAAAAACGTTTTATGAAAAAAAACTGGAGAATATATACAACAGTAAACCTTACAGAATATTTAACTTTTTAAAAAATTTATTTAGATGAGTCAGTTTGTACACGTGATCATGACAAGATTCAATGTTCCTACAAAAGGTTGGAACGAAACACGTTCAGGGTATAAACCCCTTACAGAAGAATGGCTGGATGACCGATTCAAGTTATTCAGAACTTACGTACTTCCTTCCTATAAAAACCAAACCAATCAAAACTATATCTGGCTAACTTTTTTTGATATTAATACGTCCGAGAAATTCAGAAAAATCATCAAAGAAATCGAAGCAGAATATCCTGTTTTCAGAGCCGTTTTTGTAGAGGATTTTGATGCAATGAAAACCAAAGCAGTAGAAGTAATTCCTCAATTTTTCACTCCTGACACAAAATTTGTAATCACCAGTGAACTTGATAATGATGACATGCTTCATCAGGACTATGTAAAAACTGTTCAAGAACATTTTAAACCGATTCATGATCTTGTTATTGATTTAAGAAGAGGATATCAGCTAACAATGCTTCCTGGTCGTAAAGCGGTCGTAAATGTGTATAATGCGGTCGTAAACCCATTTGTAAGTCTCGCAGAAAGTGTGGATAACTTCAAAACCATGTTAAAAGAAAGAGCTCACAATAGTTATCGTCATTATCCGGATTTCTCTGTGGAAGACAGCAAGGAAATGTACATACAGATCATCCATCAGTACAACTTGATGAATGTCACTTTTAAACATAAAGCTGTTCCTGAGGTTGATTTTTCAGAATATGGAATGACTGAAGACACAAAATTTACAATTGACGGTTTCAAAACATTTCAGCATAATATTGCCAGAGTACCTTTTGTAATGGGACTTATTCTGAAAAAAGTTTTTAAAAGATAAGATCTGGCAGACGTAATGAAGCTTAATAATCTCCAGATATTAAGAGGAATCTCAGCATTATTGGTATGCTGCTTTCACTTTCGTGAAACGATCAACTTACCTGGGCTGAATCTTGGCGATATTCTTTTTAAAAAAGGAAGTATCGGTGTTCCCGTATTTTTTATTATCAGTGGATTTATCATGGCTTTTACCACTCAAAAAATAAATTTCAGTAAGGATTCTTTTCAGCAGATCACTTTATTTTACAAAAGAAGGGTGATCAGAATTGTTCCACTGTACTATCTTTTGACATTTGCTGCAATAATACCGGGAGGTGGCTTATTCATATACTTTCATGGGGAGGGACTTTATGAACTAATTCATTCACTATTATTCCTCCCTACTCAAAAAGAATTTCCAGTGCTTTTCCTGGGCTGGTCTTTAAATTTTGAAATGTTCTTTTATCTCATATTTGGGCTCTCATTATTTTTTAAAGAAAAAAGGTATTATTTCATTGTAGTATTTTTCATTCTGACTACCATTTTGGGATATTGTATACATTTTGACAGCCCTTATCTGAAAATGGTAACCCACTCTCTGAATCTTTATTTTGTTGTAGGAATTCTCTTCGCTCTTTTACTGAACCAATATACAGTTCCAAAGAAATGGGCAGCAATAGTTTCTGTAATAGGAATAATATCGTTTATACTTGTTTTACTTAGTGTCATTCCAATAGATAATGATTGGGTAAAACTGGCAATCATCTCTGCATTTGTCTTTTCTTTCCTCACTTTTGATTATATATTCCATTGTAAAGGAAACAAATTCTTAATATTTCTGGGAGATATTTCCTATTCATTATACCTGTCACATCCTTTCGTAGGAATTATTTTAAAAAGATTTAAAGTTGAAGGCTATTTAAACATTCCTTTTTTTCTTCTTAAAATTGTTTTAGTTATTATTGTAGCCTCACTTCTATACTATTTAGTAGAGAAAAGAGTTACCCATTATTTGAAAATTAAATTAAAAGCATAATCCGAAAAAATGAAAATTTCAGTAATCATTCCCGTTTACAATGCCGAAAAATATGTTGCTCAGGCTGTAGAATCTGCTCTCCAGTTTGAAGATGTATATGAAGTGGTATTGGTAGAAGATAAATCACCTGACAATGCCTTGCAGGTATGCCGGGAACTCGCTGAAAAAAATGACAGGGTAAAACTCTTTCAACATCCGGACAAAGGAAATCATGGAGCAGGTGCCAGCAGAAATTTAGGAATGGAAAAGGCTGAAGGAGATTTTATTGCTTTCCTTGATGCAGATGACTACTATCTTCCCAACCGTTTTGATGCAGAAAAAAAGCTTTTCATTAATCATAAAGTAGACGGTGTTTATGGAGCTATAGGTGTTCACTATTATTCTGAAAAGGCAAAAGAGCAGTATTATAAAGTTTTTGGAGACCGTCTGACTACAGTTTATAAAGAACATCCTCCTAAAGATGTCTTTCCGGGACAGCTAAATATGAGAGGAACTTTCGGACTTTTCAGTATTGATGCATTAACGATCCGTAAAAGTTCTTTGAAAAACATGGAGTATTTCTTTAAAACCCATTTAAAGCTTCACCAGGACACAGAATTCTTATTCAGGCTCTCCTACTATCTGAATCTGTATCCGGGAATTCTTGACAAAGCTGTAGCCGTGAGAGGTGTTCATGAGAATAACAGAATTACCAAAGTAGATTCCGGAGAAGTGAAACCGGCTTCTACACGAGTTGTATTGTGGAAAGAGGTCAATTATTGGGCAGAAAATGAAAATACCATTCCTGAGGATATTAAGCTTCACATCAAACGGGTATACAGAAGTTTCCAGATTGCCAATGCTCCCCTTCTCAAAAAATGGGGAATGATCACAAAGTATTTGTTGACAGACTATAAAAGCATACGCTCAGGATTGTACAATATCAACTTCAGAAATGAGTTGTTCTAACAATAAACTAAATACATAGTTCTAGATAACACCTATATATCAACGTTTTACAAAATGAATCTTTCTTAAAATATTTCGCATCGGCTTTTCAATAAACTGGTAAAAAACTGCAGAACTCAACAGCATAACGATAATATAAATCAAAAATACGATATCTATACTGAATGTACACTCCTGCCATTTCAAAAACTCTCTTACAAGGTAAAGCACAGGAATATGGGTGATGTATATACCATAGCTTATTTCTCCCAGGTACTCCATGGGCTTCAGTGAAAAGAACTTACTGACTCTTCCGTTATTAGCCGAAATGAAAAGAATAGCAGGGACAAATAGCAAAGCCATCAACCCATTGTGGTAAAAAAGCGGGACAAATATCAGAGACAGAAGGATCAGTAAAAAGATGATGATAACCTGGCGGTCATAATTTTTCTGCCTGTAATTTTTAACGAAAAATATCCCCGCAAGATTTCCGATAAGGAATTCATTAAGATGCCAGAAAGGAAAATAGTAAAGAAACTCATGGCTTTTTGTATGAGGTCCTTCATACGCTCCATACACCGGATAAAGATTAGAAAAAACCTGCGTAATCAGCCAGAGACCAATGGCGAACACCCAGATCATTTTGTTTTTCCTTGCATAAAAATAATTATACAAAAACGGAAAAAGCAAATAGAAGAAGAACTCTACGGAAATCGACCATCCCGGAAAATTCAGGATCATTGCTTCTCCCGGAATCCAGCTCTGAATGCCCAATCCATATAAAAGCACTTTATACCAATCGAACATCTCGTATCTCGTCATAAAATACAGCAGAAGCCCCAGCATATAAAGCGGATAAATCCTGGCAAACCTGTTCTTATAAAATTCCAGGTAATCAATTTTATCTTTCTTGTGATAAGCAATGATCATGATAAATCCTGAAAGAATAAAAAAATAGCTTACTCCTACGTTAGCCCTCAAAAAAAGATTGGAAATATAATCTATCTTATATAAAAACAGATCTTTATTGAAATGAGAAATTACAATTGCCATTGCAGCAACAAACCGGGTAAATGTAATCTGACTTATTTTCACAGAACACCAAATAATTTACTTTATCAAAACTCAGCAACCTCAATCTGAAAAGTTGTTTTATTTGGTATAAAGTATTAATTTTTAAGGCACAAAAATAAGATTTATTATTATAATTATTTAAAACAAATTATATTTGTAAACTACAAATGTGAAAATAAATCCAGGTATGCTTGATGAAATTTTAGCAAAAATTCAACGGAAAAGCCAGATTTCTCGTCTCAAAAAACACCCTAATGTTTCTTTTAAAGGGATAAAGCTTGGGATCAGTAATCATTTTGTTCTGCACGAAAACTTAAAAAATGTTACGTTCGGGAATTCCATGAGTTTCAGAAATTATGTACATATTCTTGTACAGCAGAACGCCACTTTAGAAATCGGAGATCATTTTTTCATGAATAATTTCTGCTCTATCAATTGTCTCGACAGGATTTCAATAGGAGACAATACATTATTCGGAGAAGGTGTAAAACTGTATGACCACAACCACGCTTACCAGACTCAACCGGAATTTAAGCTGTTCTCCTCCGAGTTCACTACAGCTCCCATCAAAATAGGAAGTAACTGCTGGCTTGGGAGTAATGTGACCGTCTTAAAAGGAGTTACTATTGGAGACAACTGTATCATCGGAGCGGGATGTGTCATTCATAAAGATATTCCGTCTAATACTACAGTTATCAATCATCAGGATTTAATATTCAAGGAACGTTCATGAAGTTTTCTATCCTTATCGCCCATTACAACAACGCCATCTTTTTTAAGGATTGCTTTGAAAGTATTCTTCAACAGACCTATACAAACTGGGAAGCTGTAATTTTAGATGATGGCTCTTCTGAAAACGAGAAGAAAATGATACAGGAAATGATTTCAAAGGACAAAAGATTTAAGTTTTTTGAAAATGAAAAAAATTCCGGTGTAGGAGTTACAAAAAGTAAACTGATTGAACTGGCCGAAGGAGAAATCTGTGGTTTTCTGGATCCGGATGATGCTATTTCTCCTACCGCTATTCAAAAATGTATGGAGATTTTTCAGGCTAAAAAAAATACAGTCCTTACCTATTCAAGGTTTATGACATGTGATCACAACCTTAAGCCCATAGCTCCTTTCAGATCAGCTATGCAGGTACCGAACAGAGATCCTTATTTTTTTAATTTCCCGATTCAGATTGCTCATTTTGTGACTTTCAGAAAGGATGTTTATGAACAGACAGAAAAAATGAATCCCAATTTAAAAATTGGGGAAGATCAGGATTTATACCTTAAAATGTATGAAAAAGGGAATGTTCAGTTTATCAACAAAACTAACTATCTTTATAGAACCCATCAGGGCGGAATTTCCCAGAATGACAATAAAAAGAAATCCCACGAATATTTTGCCCAAGTGATTTTCAATACCATAAAGCGCAGAGGACTTACTACCATCAATGGAGAAAAAGTTCCTGAACAGTATACAGGTGCAGATGAAATATTCGGGCTCCTGCAGTACCAGCATCAGCTGCCTTTCCGTATCAAGAAAAAAATAAAAATTACGTTACAATCAATCTTCGGATAATGTTAGAAAAAAAAATAAAAATTTTGTTCAGGCATCGTTCCATGGAAATGGGAGGTGTGGAAAAAGTATTACTGGGACTTCTCAACAACCTTAATCCGGACAAATTTGAAATAACGGTATGCCTTACGCTTAACCAAGGGAAACTGCGTGATGAACTTCCGAAGCACATCAGAAAAATATACCTTACTGACGGAAAAGAAGATTTTTCCAACAATTCTATTTTACAGAAACTTCAGCTCGTTAAAAGAAGAATAAAGCTGAGAAAACTAAAAAATACCCCGGCCATTGCAGACCGTCTTATCAATGATACTTTTGATATTGAGATCGGGATGGATTACAGAGACTATGATGCCATTCTGAATTCAACCAATAAGAATTCAAAAAAAATCGGATGGTTTCACTCTGAAATTAATGTTCCGAAGTTTCAGCCTTTAGTGCCGAATATTTTAAAGAGCTTTCCGCAATTTGACCATATGGTATACTGTTCCCACAAGATCAAAGACATGATGCACCAGCATTACCCTAATCTTAATTATCCGGCTGAGAGCGTTATCATCAATCCTATTCCTATCGAAGAAATTAAACGTAAGGCAGAAGGAAAGCTTGAAAATTTCCCTGAAGGACCTGTTTTCGCATCTATAGGAAGACTTCATTCAAGAAAAGGATATCATAAGCTTATTGACGCTCATACAAAGCTTATCAACGAAGGATTTCATCACAGCATCATTGTTATTGGTGAGGGTGATGAAATGAACAACCTCAAAGCACAGGTAGCTAAAAATAATGTTGAGAAAACATTTATTCTGGTTGGTAACCAAATGAATCCTTATCCTTATATCAAAAAAGCGGATTATTTTGTTCTTCCTTCGGAGTCTGAAGCATGGCCATTGGTCATTGCTGAAGCTTTAATTCTTCAGAAACCTATTATTGCAACAGAAGTAGGAGATGTAGGATTGATGATCAAAGACCGTGAAACAGGATACCTCATCAGTTATGAGGTAGATGAAATGTATGCAGCGATGAAAACATTCCTTACTGATCCCGACCTCGTTCTCCACATCAGAGAGAATCTTAAATCAATTGAAAGTCAGTTTGACAATAAGAAAATATTTGACAGCGTAGAAAATATTATAGAAACGCTGCACAAAAAGTAAGTTATTGTGCAGAATATCCTCCGTCAATCACAAGGTTACTGCCTGTGACCCATTTTGAGGCGTCAGACAGTAAAAAAATACAGGCATTCGCTACATCTTTAGGTTCACCTATTCCCAGCGGATGCTTTTTTATGATTTCTGATGAAGCTTCTTCTCCGATATTTTCAAACATTTTCTCTAAAATCGGAGTATTGACCATTGCCGGACTTATACTGTTGACCCGAATATTACTTCTTGAAAGTTCCATGGCCAAAGAACGGGCTCCGGAAATTACAGCGCCTTTACTGGCAGAATAAGCGGACTTCCCTGCTTCTCCTATCATCCCTGCAACAGAAGAAATAAACACAAAACTGGAGTTTTCGTCTTTGTATTTTTTTAAAGATAAAATTTTAGCAATTTCAAGTCCTGCAATGACATTGACAGCGAATATATCCTGATAGAGCTGAGGATTGTGTTTCTTTAATGGTAACGTTTTTTCGATACCCGCACAATGAATAAATCCTGATATTTTACCTAAAACTGAAACTTTATCGGCAATAATTGCTTCAAGGTTTTCAGATTGGGTAATATCTTCCGTGATGGTTTCAACTTTTGTTTCAGGATTAAGCATAGAAACGGTTTTCATCAGTTCCTCCTGGTTTCTTCCTACAAGAATCAGATCAGCACCGCTATTGCTGCATTCTACAGAACAGCTTCTCCCGATTCCGGAAGAAGCGCCTGTAATGAGAATAATTTTATTTTTTAATGAGAAAGCATCCATTAATCTTCAAAATTTTCTTTTCCTATAACATTCATCAGATCTGAAACGGTTTCAATATCTTTAAAATGCTTGGTATCAATTTTTTTACTGAAATTTTCGTCTACAAACGCAATAACAGAAAGTAAGCTGATAGAATCGTAGCTTTCTAAAGATTTCAAGTTCGTTTCAGTAGTCAATGTTTCATCTTCTTCCAATTCCTCCTGTAGTTTTTCTAAAAAAACGGATGTTTTCATATTTTATAATTTTAAATGTTTGTTTTTTAAATTTCCATTATGGTAGCACCCCATGAATATCCAACTCCAAATCCTGCCATTAAAACTTTATCTCCTTCTTTCAGCATTCCTTTATCCATCATATTTTTAAGAGCAATAGGAATAGTTGCCGAAACAGTATTCCCGGTTTTTTCCATGTCAATATAGAACTTTTCTGCCGGTATTTTTGTTTTCTTTCTTAAATAATTCAGCATAAAAGAATTGGCCTGATGAAAAACAAAATGGTCAATATCATCCATCGTCATTCCATTCACTTCCAGTGTTTCTTTTACCAGCCCGGGGATATTTTCAATCGTAAAATTAAAAATTTCAGGACCATTCATATAAATATTTTCAGGACTGAATTCGTGTTCAGGATTCAGTTCAAAATCTTTTTTGAAAGCTCCTTTCTTCACGATAAGATTTTCTGCACCACTTCCATCTGTTCCCAGACAGAATTGATAATCATTGCCTTCTGATTTTTCAATAATTGCAGAAGCAGAAGCATCTCCAAATATGCTTCGGTTTCCTTTATCATCGGGATGAATATGTTTGGTGTACGTTTCTGAAGTAACCAAAAGAATACTCTTTGCAATTCCACCAGAAATCAATCCTTTTGCAAAAGCTAACCCATATACAAATCCTGAACAGCCAAGGTTAAAATCTATAGCTCCGATATTTTTTCTAAGCCCCAATCTGTCCTGCAAAATACAGGCCGTTGTAGGGAGGAAATACTCCGGACTCTGGGTACAGAACAAAATAAAATCTACTTTGTTTCTGTCATAGTTTTCGAAAATTTTTTCTGAAGATTGTACAGCCATATCCAGTACGGTTTCGCTGTCAGAAGAAATATGGCGTTGGGAAATACCTACTTTCTCCTGGATACGTTCGGAACTCCATTCAGGGAACTGCTTTTCAAGGTCCTCGTTAGTTAGCACCTGCTGAGGCAGATAATATTCTATTTTTGAAATTTTCATCATATTAATAAATTCTCTTTCTTTGCAAAAGTAACGAAAACAAATTTACACTTGTGATGATTTTTATATTCAGAATCCTATTAAAAATAGACTCCCTCTATCATACTTTTTTGAACAGGGGCAGTCTTGAAGTGGCTAAATATAGAGGGATGAAAGTAGGAAAAAACTTTAATATGCCCGATAAAGTGTATTTCGGAACGGAACCTTACCTTATCGAAATTGGCGATAACGTGAACATTGCAGGAGATGTACGGTTTGTCAACCACGGTGGAACAACTACTCTGCTTAGAAAACTTCCGGGATATGAAGATGCAAGAATCCTGGGGAGAATAAAAATCGGAAATAACTGCACCATTGGACTTAATGCTGTTATTATGCAGGATGTTCAGATTGGAAATAACTGTATTTTAGGAGCTAACTCTGTATTGTCACAGTCTATGCCAGACAACACAGTCTTTATCGGAAATCCGGCACAATTTCTGTGTACTATTGAAGACTATGGAGATATTGTTCTTAAAAACAATCCGGAATATCCCCGTGAATTGGAGAAAGACAGAAAAAAACTGGATGCTTATATCAAAGAAAATCTTCCTCACAAGTATAAAAAAGCAAGAAAAATTAAATAAATTTAATCTTGTAAAATCATAAAAAGAAAAAAACAAATTGAAAAAGAAAAAACTCCTCATTCGTATAGGTTCATTACGTCATGGTGGTGCTGAGAAAGTATTAATCAACTTTTTGAAGCATCTGCCTGCTGACAAATATGAAGTTGACCTTCTGGTAAATCTCTATTCAGGATTATACATTAAAGAGGTTCCGTCATGGGTGACACTATACTATTTGACAAAAGGAGAAATGATAACGACCAACAGACCACAGGATATCCCTGTGAAAGCTTACAGGGTTCTTTATCAGAAAATGTTTCTTTGGTTCCCTTCCCTTCTCTATAAATTTATTTTAAAGAATAAAAAATACGATGTAGAGATTGCTGCCATCCATGCGATGCATCAGGAAATTCTATCCAGCCCTCAAAAAGATTCGAAAAAGATTATTTGGGTACAGAATGATATTTTCAATTTAAAAGAATATACTCCGGAAGTCATCAGACAGTTTTTCAAGTTCGATAGAATTCTGGTAATTTCCAATAAACTTCAGGAAGGAATGCATGATTTGGCTAAAAATGAAGCTGAAAAAGCATCTGTGATTAAGATTTTCAATCCGATCGACAAAAATGATACGTTAAGAAAGGCGGATATTGAAGTAAATGATTATCCTTTCAACAGTGATCTTCCCACTTTTGTAACCGTAGGAACCGTATATCCTCAGAAAGGATACGACAGATTGCTTAATGTGCATAAAAAACTTATTGATGAAGGGTTCAAACATCAGCTTTTGATTATTGGTGACGGGTATGATTTTAATAATATTCAGGATCAGCTCAATACACTTGGTCTTCAGGATACTGCAAAAATGCTTGGTTTCAGCAGTAATCCCTATCCTTATATGAAAAAGGCGGATTTCTACATTATGTCTTCACGACATGAAGGATTTCCTACCATTATTGCCGAAGCACTTATTCTGAATAAACCTATTTCTGCAACAGATATTTCAGGGATCAGGGATCTTCTCCAGGATGGAAAGCTGGGAAATATCACACCCAATTCAGAAGAAGGAATATATGAAGGAATGAAAAAGTTCCTTACAGATAAAAATATCACTGAAGAATACAAAAAACAGATTTCGGAAACGGAGCTTCCGTTTGTATTGGAAAGATCTGTAGAACACCTTCAGAAAATAATTGACGAAGTATAAAAATATTGACGATGGCTGATTATTCAATCATTCAAAAAGACTTTTACAGGGAAAGTGGAAAGTGGCTTTCCCCATTTCAGATCTGGAAAAAATGCATTAATCCCAATCTTCATTTTGTGTACATTCTGAGAATGGCTCAGAAGTATCAGAAGAAACCGGTTTTAAATACTTTCTGGAGAATTGTATTAAGACATTACCAGATCAAATACGGGTTTCAGATTTATCCTGAGACTCAGATTGGGGAAGGATTTTATTTAGGTCATTTTGGAAGCCTTGTGATCAATCCGAAAACAGTGATCGGAAAAAATTGCAACATCGCCCATGGCGTTACGATAGGACAGCAAAACCGTGGAAAAAATGAAGGATATCCGGTTATTGGTGATGAAGTATGGATTGGTACTAATGCAGTTATTGTAGGAGGAATCACTATTGGAAATAATGTATTGATTGTTCCCAACTCTTATGTTAACTTTGATGTTCCTTCCAATTCTGTTGTTATAGGAAATCCTGCTAAAATTATCCCTACCGCAGATGCAACAAAGGAGTACATCAACCGTAAAGTGTAGTAACTCCAATAGTTATCGTAAAAATTCTACTTGTATTTTTCGCTAATTTCATGTACATTTGAAAAAATTGTATTATTTGATTAAAAATAATCCACAATCATCCAACTTTATATAAAATATCACATTTTATTATCCGGATGATTCCAATCATTCAATACACTTGTTCTGAAAAAAATCGCTTAATATTAAAAACACAACCCAGACTTATTATTAATTTTTTAAAATAATTTTTGATGAAAAAAAATATGACCCAATTGTCCCCATTCCTACCTACGCAATCAACTCTATAAAGCGAAAAAAGACATACCGCTCTAAACCACAACAATTTATCTTCAAAAGTTTCTTTTTTGAGTTGATGCAATATCTATAACATTTGGGAATTATTATCTGATAGTAATTCTTTTCATGCACTCCATGATTCTGATATTCGGCAGACTCTTCCGGAAACTCTAAGAGGAAGATGATATAACATTTATCTTAACAGCCCAGACACCCACAACCATGTTCAAAAAAATAGTTCCCATTCTTCTCATTATAATATACCTAACGGGGTTTTTGATTTCATTCCCTTATATCTTTGATAATCTCTTTGGGGCTGAAAAAATAGACAGTATCCGGAATATTTTTGAGTATGGAATTATGTTTTCTTCGTTTCTGGTATTCAATGCGCTTCTTTTTAAGAATAAATATACAACTGTCATTGCTGTTATTCTCTGTTTATTATTAAGCATTAACTTTCTGATCTCAGTATCATGTTTTCTTATTTATCATTCCGGATTTAATGTAGGAATGGCCATCAGTATTCTTGAGTCTAATCCGGATGAAGCCATGAGCATGTCTTATATGTTTATTCTTCCGGTCATCTTATTTTTCGTTTTTCTGGGAATGGTAGTATACTCTGTGAATTACCTTAAAGAAAATGTAGTTAAAGTTGATGCTAAATTTATTATTATTGCATTACTGTGGCTTATTTTACCATTCGGATACCACCTTAAACATACCTATGTAAGCAATAAAGGAGGAGGCAGGATGATTAAGAATGTATACTATCATTTATCCGATTTCAATACCGCTTTGAATATACAGAGAGATATTAACGCAATAAAAAAGAATATTCCGGTTTTCAATATCAAAAAAATACAGCCTGGAATAGAAAATGTAATTCTTATCATCGGAGAATCAGAAAGAAAGCAAAATATGTCCCTGTATGGCTATTCTAAAAAAACAACTCCTTATACAGATCAACAGGCTGAAAACATGATGATTTTTGATCATGCTGTTTCTCCAGCAGGAATTACCAACCTGAGTGTCCCATTAATGTTATCCAGCATTCATCCGGATGAATTCAGATATCGTTATGATAAACTTTCTTACAATATCATCAATCTTGCCAATCAAAGCGGATACAATTCTTTCTGGCTCAGTACACAGGCTAGCGCAAGAGGGATTACAGCCATCGCTTCCATGTCTAAAAATAAAAAGTGGGTAAACGGCTATGATGAAGTAATTGTTCCTGAGCTCAAAAATGTAATACAGAAGAAAGAGAATAAATTTGTAGTTCTTCACATTATGGGAAGCCATCCAAACCCATGTAACAGACTTCCTCCTAACTGGAATTCCGGAGATCTTAACTGCTATGACAGTTCTATCAAATACACGGATTATGTTTTCAACAATATTTTCAAAACGCTGAAGAACACTAATTCTGTGGTAATTTATGCTTCAGATCATGGCCTTAAAATACAAGGAGACAAATTATTGCACGTAGACTCTAAAGAATCTACTCAGGTACCGTTTTTTGTATGGTTTGGAGACAAAGTTCCGGCAAACTACAGAATTACCGGACATGAATCCCAACAGACCCAAACTACTTATATCTATCCTCTGATCATGAAATATATGGGACTGGAAGCTCCTCAACACTATAAAAATGAAGGAAATAAGTATTTGAACTTAGAGATGAAGAGTATGGAGTATAATCAACTGCCGGAATAGAATATTATTCTGAAATTGCAACCGTTTTTGTATTAATAAAATAGGCCATTAGCAGATTGGGAATCCAACACAGCCATGCTACTGCAATATAAGAGCTTTCAGCATCTCCAGTAATCTTTGTCAGCAGAGGATACCATAGCCTCAGTGTCACTGCAGCAAAGGTGCAGGCATAACTATAGGTCATGAATTGCTGATGTTTACCGACATTCCCTTTTCTGATCTGTATAACCGCTGCAAGAGTGGTCACCAGCCAGATTAATCCCAAACTGATAAACCCTGCCGATGAAATTAATCCGCCATTAGCATAAAAACCCATATAAACAGCCGAAACAGAGCTAATAACCACTGCAATCACATAGAGCTTCCCAATGATGCGATGCACCCTGATATTTTTATTGCGGAATGATTTCCCAAACTGAGACCAGCCAATAAAAAGTGCCAGCCCACCAAAAATAATATGAGAGAAAAAGGCAGATTTCCAGATAACATTATGGAGAACTTCTGATGATTTTGAACCCAGAAAGGTATATTTATGTTCTACAAAAGCGTAAATAAAAGGATATAATCCGATAAGTAATGCCAAAATACCCATTATTACAAACAGTAACTTTTTCATAGTTGTCAATTTAATTTTTTGTAAAAATGAGCATTATAAAAGTGTCAACTGTTCCAAAATGAAAGGTGGAACCTATTTATAAATCACTAGTAATAAATCGTTTACAAATTACCAACCAGAAATACCAACAATAAATCATTCCATATGAATGCTTTGGCTTTTTAAAAATTCTGTTGGCGAGCAATTCATGTATTTTTTAAAATTTCTGTTGAAAGAAGTTTTAGAATTGAATCCACATTCAAAAGCCAATGAAAGAATCGTATATTTTTGATTTTCCTGAAGTACTACAGTCCGTTTAAATTCTTCAATACGCTGTCTGTTGATATAATCATAAAAATTTTTCTGCTCCATAGAATTAATGACCTGAGACAATACATTAGGGTGAATCTCTAATACTTTGGCAATATTATTCAGATTAAGTTCCGGGTCTTTATATAGTTTTTCGTGTTCCATTTTATACACGAGCTTTTCATAAATAGATTGTATGGCCTCATCACCCGGAGAATTTTTCTGATATTTTACCATTTCATGATCATGTTCCTTATCCTCTGTCATATCAATACTAACAGGCAGATCCAAAATCCCCACCCGACTGATTCCAAAGTAAGCCGCCACTACAATAAATAGAACAACAATGGAAAAAATAAGAATATCATTTCTAATAACGACAGCAATCCATATGAAAGCGATACCTGCAATAAGATAATACAACCAGTTCAGATTAATTTTCTCAGTATTTGAGTATTGGCTGGATATTCCTTTCGTATATTTCCTGACAGCAAGAAGGCTTAAAACAACATATACAATTCCTGATAAGATCATAAGATATTTAATGACCTTACTTAATGATTTACACCCGTTATTCCCATTCTGATAAGAAGCAAGCTTATCCCAGGGAGACAACATCAGAAGTGGAGATAACAATATACAGATCATCAGAACAGGAATACCATGCAGCAACGCTGTCTTCACACCAGGATTTCTTCCTGTTACACACAGAACATATACATACAGCATTGGCCCGTGAATAAAGGGAAAGATCACTTCAAAACCAAGAAAATAAGGATACTTCACATAGCTGCCGGAAAAAAACAGCATAAATAATATAAGATGTATTCCTATAATCAAAAACCAAACTGCCAGTACATAATCTGCCTTTATTTTTTTGCGTTTCCCCAGAATCAAAAGAGAAGAAAAACAGGCAATAAAAACTCCTGCCAGATAAAATAAGGATGGTAAAGATGGCAACCCAAAATCAGACATTCAATGAATAGATTTATCAGGCCTTTAAATTATTCATTTTCTGATATATTTCGATGATTTTTTTTAAACTCAAATCCAATACATTCATGAACCGATAAATAATTAAGAATATTTTAATTCACAAATCTCAAATTTTAATTTATACTTCGTAATTTTATCCTAGTTTTTTTAAACGTTTGGATTTCCTTATAGATTCCAATAACGGTAAGGCAAAGCATATCGGAAAATTAGATATGATTTTAAGCATATTTTAATATTAAACTTTGTTAAAAGTGATTAATTGTTTAACAAAAAGTATATTTTTGCACAATTATTGATTTGGTCTATTGATTTTGGAAATAATTTAAACGAAATAAATAATTATAAATTTTAAAATTATGTCACAATCGTACGAGGTTATTTTCGAAAACAATAAAAAATGGGTAGAGTCCAAAGTAGCTGAAGATCCAAATTTCTTCCATGAACTTGCCAAAACTCAGCATCCGGACTATCTTTATATAGGATGTTCAGATAGCAGAGCTACTGCAGAAGAATTGATGGGAGCCAAACCTGGAGAGGTGTTTGTTTACAGAAACATTGCCAATGTGGTTAACACTTTAGATATGAGTTCCACAGCAGTTATTCAATACGCTGTAGAACATCTGAAAGTAAAACACATTATTGTTTGTGGACATTACAACTGTGGTGGTGTAAAAGCAGCGATGACTCCTCAGGATCTGGGATTATTGAATCCATGGCTGAGAACCATCCGTGATGTTTACAGATTACATCAGGCAGAACTGGATTCTATTCAGGACGAAAACAAGCGTTATGACAGACTTGTAGAACTTAATGTTCAGGAGCAGTGCATCAACGTCATCAAAATGGCCTGTGTACAGGAAAGATACATTTTAGAAGAGTATCCTATTGTTCACGGCTGGGTATTTGACCTTAGAACAGGTAAAATCATTGATCTGGAGATTGATTTTGAGAAAATCTTAAAAGACATCCAAAAGATTTATAATCTTACAGGTTCTGATTGGGTAATGAGCAGAAAGACCAAGTAGTTTTTCTAAAAAGAATGTAAAATGAAATTCTGGAGTATTATTGTATTAACGTTTTTTCTCAATTTCACAGCGCTGCCAGGCATTGCTGCAGTTGCAGGCTGGGATATTGCGAGAACGAATATAATAATCAATGAAGAAGAGCCACATTCTCACCCATCCTCATTCATTGTTTACGAAAAGACGATTCCGAAACCTTTAGATGTATTCGATTATCTGAAGTTTTCCGAACCTGATGTTCAGGGCGTGTCTTTTGTTCTGATTGATGATTCTTTTCATCTTTCACCTTTACTTACTATATTTTCTCCTCCTCCGGAAGCGTAACTCCTATAGTTAGATTTTTTTGATACTATTTCCATATCATTTTTGATATCGGATACGCATGTACTTTAAAAATTATTTTTTTCAACTTTTTATAATAGACTTATCTAAAAACAGATAAGCCGGTTATACCTTACAGCTTCACATTATGAAAAAGACATCATTAATAGGAGGAATCAAGGAAAATTTTCCTTCAGGACTCGTGGTATTTTTAGTAGCACTTCCGTTGTGTTTAGGAATTGCTTTAGCATCAGGTGCTCCCCCATTATCCGGTATTATTTCCGGTATCGTAGGCGGCCTGGTAGTAGGAACAATCAGTAATTCAAATATTTCAGTATCAGGACCTGCAGCGGGTCTGACAGCTATCGTTTTAACAGCAATAACAGATCTTGGCGCATTCGAACTTTTCCTTTGCGCAGGGATTATTGCAGGACTTATTCAATTGGTTTTAGGGTTTGTAAGAGCCGGAAGTATTTCCAACTATTTCCCGAATAACGTCATTGAAGGAATGCTGGCAGCCATAGGAATCATTATTATTTTAAAACAGATTCCACATGCATTAGGATTTGATAAAGATTATGAAGGTCACGAATCTATTTTTGATAACGGCCTGAATTTCGGATATTTTACAGAATTATTCGGAGCTATTCATCCGGGAGCCATTGTTATTACTTTAATTTCTGTAGCCATCCTTATTGCATGGGACAAAATCCACGTACTGAAAAGGATGAAAATGCTTCCGGGAGCATTGGTGGCAGTAATTGTAAGTATCCTTTTGAATCAACTCTTTAAGATGTCCGGAAGTTCTCTGGCTATCGAAACCCAGCATTTGGTTTCTTTACCGGTTCCGCAGACTTTTGATGATTTTAAAAATCTGATTACAACTCCGGACTTTAATGGATTCACCAATCCTAAAGTATGGATTGTAGGAGCAACGATTGCCATTGTAGCTTCTATTGAAACGTTACTTTGTATTGAAGCTTCGGACCGTTTAGACAGACAGAGAAGAATTACAGATACCAATCTTGAACTTAAAGCTCAGGGAATAGGAAACCTTATCAGTTCATTTATTGGTGGTCTTCCGATGACTTCTGTAGTGGTAAGAAGTTCTGCCAATGCCAATGCCGGAGCAACCTCTAAAATTTCCTCTATTATTCATGGAGTCTTTTTATTGATCTGTGTGCTTTCAATTCCTGTTATTTTAAATTTAATTCCATTAGCAACATTAGCTGCGGTATTAATTTTAGTGGGATATAAATTGGCAAAGCCAGCTACATTCAAACATTTCTGGCACTTGGGAAAATTCCAGTTTATACCGTTTGTAGCAACCGTGGTAGCTGTAGTGGCAACAGACCTGTTAAAAGGTGTAGGAATTGGTCTTACCATCTCCGTTTTCTATATCCTTCAGGGAAATATGAAAAGAGCTTACTATTTAAGCAGAGAAAGGCTGGATGACGCTGATGGGATCAATATCAAGCTGGCTGAAGAAGTATCATTTTTAAATAAGGCAGCCATCAAAAAAACACTTAAAAATATAAAACCCAACTCTACAGTCATTATTGATGCGAAAAGCACTTCCTACATTGCCACCGATGTATTGGAAATGATTCAGGACTTTGCCAATATCCGTGCAAAGGAACAGGATATCAATGTAGAGCTTATAGGTTTTAAAACTTCATACAGAGATTACGAAAGAAGTGAGGATTCCCATATTTTGGTTACTCACAAAAGAGCTATGTAATCCCAATAATTAATTAATTTTTTTAACTTTAAATTCGAAAACAATAAAAATATGAAAGCACATACATACGAAACACAGTCAACTATTACTCCTGAGAAAGCATTAGAATTCTTAAAAGAGGGAAACCAGAGATTTGTAAATAACCTTAAGGCAAACAGAGACCTTCTTGAGCAAGTGAATGCTACCCGCGAAGGACAATGGCCTTTTGCAGTAGTTTTAAGCTGTATAGACAGCCGTACTTCTGCAGAGCTTATCTTTGATCAGGGATTAGGAGATGTATTCAGTATTAGAATTGCTGGTAATTTTGTTAATCAAGACATTTTAGGGTCTATGGAATTCGGTTGTAACGTTGCCGGTTCTAAGCTTATCGTAGTGCTAGGACACACGAAATGCGGAGCTTTGAAAGGAGGTCTTGACGCGGCACAAATTGAAGGGCTGGGAATGGATAACCTGAACCATCTTATCAATCATTTCAACCCTATCATCAATGAGATCATTGAAGAGAACGAAGAACGCTCATCAAAAAACAGCTCACTTCTGGAAAGGCTTAATCATCAAAACGTAAAAAGTGCGATTGAAGATATCCGTAAGCAAAGTTCAACACTTAAAAATCTTGAAGCAGAGGGTAAAATTAAAATTGTTGGAGCAAATTATGATGTTGAGACAGGTGCAGTAACCTGGTTATAAGAAGTAACTTCATTACATTTCAATTATAATTTACAGAAAATGCCATCGGAATCCGGTGGCATTTATTTTTTATTGTTTTCCGATATACAATTTGTTGATTATAAACTATTCCAGCTGCTAAGTTTACAAAACAATTATATATTTCATTCACCTGTGCCCAAATGGCTTTACTATAATTTGGGCATATAATTAATTCTGTAAAAAAATAGTGCAAAAGCAATAACTGGTGTAGTTCCTCCAATACAGATATAGAATCCCGCTTCTGATGCTTTAAACTTTAGAATCCAGAATAACATCGCTACGATAAAGTAGGACACCACCAAAAATATGGAAGTTCCGGCTGCTATAATGTTATTAAGAGGTCTATAATACGGATGTTCATATATTTCCTGGATTTTCCTTTTTATATACTTCCTGTATGGAATTAAGGCTACTAATAACATCAAAATGTTAACTAAAAAGTTGAAAAGATCATTCATATAAATAAATTTTTATTGTGTTTTTAATGAAAGCAACTATATCCAACTTTACAGAGGAATAAATAGTAGTGGAGGTTAAGCTATCAATGAATATGGTATGGTTACTACCCATATAAGTTATTTTACCATAGTAAAGAGGAAGCTTAGATAGTCATATAGTGAAAAAATACAGTATCGTTTTAAGAACTATATCTTTTATAAACTCCCCCACTACATTTTTCAAATGTAAGAAATTAAGATTAAACATAATGTTGTCTCCAAGAATTATATCCTGCGACTAGATACCCAGCAAAAGCAGCAGTAAATATTACCAGCTGTCTCCTCATACTAACCTTCAATTCATTCATAGAATAAATGGTAATAGAGCAGAATATAATTAGCAATACACCTACAAGTATAATCCCTATCCTTTTGTTATTATTAGGGTAAATCTGAACAGCAATTATCGTACTGATTGCAACAATAATAAAAGGTTGTGTGAAATATGCAAACCAATTTTGTTTGGACATATTTTCAAACCCAATAATTGGAGCAACAAAATTGATTATTAAATTAAGTAAAAATACAACAATAAAGAATGCTGGAATAAAAGCTAAAAATCTCAAAGTTTTCATAGTTGTGATATTGATTCAATCCAAACTCAAAAGTGTAATTGGTGGAAAATAATGGATTAAAAAAAATATTATCCTTCTAAAGGAGTAAGTTACTATGATGCTTTACAAATGCTAAGGCTCTTAAAAAATAATGTAGAAGAGTACTCAGTTATTAAGTTGTGATATGAATTGTTGAATACTCTTACCGTGTTGTTTAAATTGTTTTCCGTTTACAAGTGTTATTAACAAATAGGTACCACTTCTATCTGAAACAGTTTCTATGTATGCTATCTGACTAGCATTAATAAATGTTTGATCGTTTAAAGATATGAATTTCATACGTATAAGTTTTACCAAATATAGTAAATCATTGACAAAATACATTTTATTGTGTTGACTTACCTCCTTAATTAATACCCGAGATTAATGTTTGACAATGGTTTTCTTGTTGACAGCCCTTCGACAAGCTCAGGGTGACAATCCGAATACCAGACGAAATTTTTAAGCGTTGTCAGGCTGAGCCTGTCGAAGCTATTAGTACTAAAAAGGATAGGTCATTAAATTTTATTGGTTTTATAATTATGCTACTGTTTACGTTCATCTATTAAATAATAGACACCAATATATTAAAAACAGGGGTTCTATAACTCTCCTTTTTTGCTTATAGATTATTATTTTGTGGTCTTTTACTGCCTGGAAATGGTTGCTTGTATTAAAATTTGTGGTTATATAACCTCATAATACCTGTTAAAGACCTACTCCAAGAAGTGTAAAACCATAGTGAAGCATTTTCAGACCACAAAAGATAATCCGATTATGTAAAAAAATATCCGGAACCAAGATCCGGATATTTTAAAATTTTATTTGTTCTCTTTTGGAAGCGTTTCATCCGTTTTGGGACTACTGCTTTTTGCGAAAAACTGTTTCAGGTCATTCTGTTTTACTTCAAACCCCGGTGATGCTGTTCCTGCTTTATAGGCTGTATAAGCATAATCTGTAAGAGCAGCCTGATAATTGTCATAGTCATGTAAGGTTTTAGCACTTTTTAGTCTCGTAATGAGGCTTTCCAGCCTGGTGATAAAACTCTCGTAATTTTGTCTGGAAGTAAGATCCCTGTCAAATTCTTCCCAGTCTATTTCAGAAGCACTTAAAGCAGGTTGATTTTTCCTGTAGTCTGATACTTTGTTTACCAGAAGCTTGTTCTGCTCATTAATACTTCCGTATTTCTGGCGGTCTTCCGGTGTAAGATTCACCGTAATGATAGCCAGTGCAGCTTCCAGTGAGGTAAGAGCTGTTTGAGCTGCTGTAAGCTGTTCAGCTGTAAGATGGGTGTTGTTTAGATTGGTGAGTGCCATTATTTGTGTTTTTTATTGGTTTTATTTTTTGAGGAGGTTCTCTATAAGCTTACTTTGAAGCTCTATCAGTTTCGATATATCTTTCTGGTTTTTTAGTATGGTATCTATTAATTCTTCAGAAACACTATGGTTAATGGTAACATTTCCTTGAATACTTCCAATTGCTTTATCTGTATTATTTTGAATAATTGATTTTTCATCCAGCAGATCATAGATGCTGGTTTCATGGAGATCTGCTATTTTTACAAGGTTATCAGTATTTGGTCTCGCCTGATCTGCTTCCCATTTATTGTACGCAGATTGTGATACACCAAGCATATTGGCGATCTCGGATTGTGACATTTTCTTACTATCTCTCAGTTTTCTCAGTTTGGTTCCCAGTGTTGTCATACCTTTTAAAATTACCACTAAAGTAATAAAAATTATTACTAAAGTATATTATGACTTCAGGTTTTTTCAGATACTTTTAAAAACCAATACTCACCATGATGTGATTATTGGTTTACATAAGAGGACTTCATGAATAGTAAGCTATAGATATTGCCACTTTTTTTGTCTGTGAACCCAATTAATATAAAAATTAAAATGCGACACGGTTTGTCGCTATCAGCCTGTAGCTTTGTATTCAGGAAAAATAAAAAACACAAAATAAGAAAATTTAAATATGGTCTACACTCTTACCGTAAAAACCCGGAAGTATAAATCCCGTTATTTTACGGATGATAAGGTTTTTACAAAATGCGTAAGTTCGCCTGAGAAAAGCAACAAATGAGGAAAAGAAATTCTGTATCTCCAAACACAATTTCTTGTATGCACACTATAAGGTTTACCCTTATTTTCTTTGTGCAGGGCTTTAAGCCAGAACGTCCCAGTGACTGAATAGCAATGTATCCTGATTTTGAATAATCGGGATGATACCTAAAATCCAATACTAAGAACGTATGAAAACATTCTATTTGTCAGGATAGCAAGATCCTGCATAAGATCCCATAATAAACGGGATACTTACCCATTATCAGTTAATACAAATTTTTAATTCTAAAAAGACACCAAAATGAAAAAAATCTATTTAGGTGCATTATTATGCACAGGGCTAAGCATATCCTATGCCCAACAAACTGAGGTCTACTTTAAGTATGACGAATCAGGAAGCCAGCGCTACCGGGGGCCAGACAATGCTCCCACGCTAAAAACCAACACTCTTGCTAAAACAGCACCTGTACCCAACCCTGCTATGGATGAAAAAACCTTCTGGAAACAGATCCGTTTATACCCGGTTCCTGTAAACGATGTCCTAACCATCGACTGGACCGAAGAAACAGACAAATTGATAGAATCTGTATCCCTTTATCAACATAGTACAGTTCATTGGAAATTTCAGCAGCTAAACTTACCAGAGCTAAACAAGCAGCTGAAAATAAATATGACAGGTTACGATTGGGGTGTATATATATTGCGCTTTACTCTAAAAGACGGACGAATCTTCAGTAAAAATATCACTAAAAGGTAATCGTTATGAAAAAGTACAATAACAAAATGCAGCTGTTTTCATCGCTTGTATTATCTTTTATATCTGTATTCTGTTTTTCTCAGACCCCGGCTCCGAAATTTCATGACACCAAAGGAAATATAGATGTTACCGGCGCAGGGCAGCTGCAATACACTCTTCCTATAGACCTTCCTCCGGGAATTAAAAATGCAGCTCCCGGCATCAGTTTGGTCTACGTAAGTGGTGGTGGAAACGGCCTGGCAGGCTATGGTTGGAATATTACAGGGCTTAGCTCAATATCAAGAGTCGGTAAAACACTTGAAAAGGATCGTATTACCAAAGGCGTACAGTTGGATTATTCAGATTATTACAGCTTTAACGGGCAGCGATTAATCCTCAAATCCGGGGAATATGGGAAAGACGGTGCAGAGTATGTAACAGAAAAGTATTCTAACTTAAGAATAAAATCTATAGGAAATATTACAGGACAAAGCTGGCAGGGACCTGAATATTGGGAGGTGACCTCTCCTGACGGTTCACAAACCTGGTACGGAGCTACAGCTTCGGGAAGCAGCCAGGCCAGAACGCCAATTGACTATAATATTGTCAAAACAAAGGATACTGATGGAAATTATATTACCTATAATTATACTTCCGAGGATAATGTTTCTGTAGTCAGTAGTATTGAGTGGGGAGGAAACGAAAACACGGGTACAAACCATATCAATAAAATTAATTTTAATTTTGCAACAAGACCATATCCGGAAACGGCTTACATCAAGGGAAATCTCTTTTCTCAATCGAAAATTCTTCAGTCTATTGTAGTCTTATCCAATAGCAAGCAATTTAAGAAATACAATATTGCTTACATGAACCATAGTGACAATCAATATAAGTTAATTGAAAAGATCACCGTTTCAAACAGTAATAATGAAGAAGCTAATCCTGTAAAGTTTACCTATGAAGAATCCATTTTTAAGAATAAAAACTGGGATAATTCGTATACAATCAGACCTGATGCGAATGATGTAGTGGGAGATTTTAATGGTGATGGATATCTTGATGTATTAAGGTATCACTCCCAAACTTCAAACAATATACCACAGGTAGGACTCTATCTTTATAATAATTATTTGAAGCATGCCTCTTACAATGGAGCTGCCATTACATATGTGGGCAATATCGTAACAGGAGTTAGCAATGCTGCCGTTGTTAATCTTAGAAAGGGAAATCTTATCCGAAATCGGCAGGGATTCGTGCTTAAAAAACAAGTGCTTAATACTTCTACTTCCAAAACAGACCTGGTACTTTCATTCTACGGACTTTCTGAAAATAACCAGCTGGTCCTGGATTATACGAAGACTATTCCTGGTGCCGATTATGATTTTTCAACGGGAACCATAAGTAATGGGATAAAGACAACCGTTACGGCTATCAGAAGCGTGGATTTTAATGGGGATGGTCTCAATGAGCTGGTTATTTCGTTAAGTGACAGGGAATGTTATCCGATGACTATTGATCCGGGATCCAGGCTTCCTCATGACTGTACCACTACAATGAGGTATTATGTGGCAGATCCTGATGAATCTATCCAAGGCAATGGTTGGTATTATCCGCTTGAGCTTTATCCTGATTATGATAAGCTTGATCAGGATGTATTGAAACAATACTGGTCAGGAGACTTCAATGGTGATGGAGTTTTTGACCTTATGAAGCTCAGCCAGGACTTAAAGCCTGTTTTGATCACTTTCCAGAAAAATTCTTCGGGGCAGTACGAGTCCTTTATAGCTCCTTTTAAACCCGCTAATGATGAAACGATCAAGGGCTACTGGCAAAATACTGTTGTAGGAGATTATAATGGGGATGGTCTTAGTGATCTGATGATGCCTGGCACTGCAACTTCAGCTATCTGGTATCTCTATACATCCAAAGGTAATGGCTTTAAGGAAGAAACCAAAGTTTTCTACCGTCCGGAGCCCACCCGAAGGATTACAACTGACCCTCAGACTAACAATCTCTTCGTGGCTAACCCAAGGACTTTTGTCGCCTATGATATTAATAATGACGGAAAAACCGAGCTTGTGATGCTGGAAGGGGGACGAAGTTATATTTATGATGCTAACCAGGACGGCGCCCAACCAGGATATAAATATAGGAGAAATTACACAGCGAAGGTAAAGATACTTTCTGCTTCTGCCGGGGAACTTCCTCCTATGGCCAATGTCTATGGTACATGGAATGAAGCGGTATATCTTAACGGTCAATATTATACAAATATTGAATTGCTACCGAACCGCAGGGACGTTGTAGGGCTTGCTGTAGACCAGTGGACCGGAGGAATGCTCAAAAGCGTAATGCTGGTATCTATGAATGGAGAAAATTATGGTTTTAACAATGAGCAGGAGGTTGCCTCCAGCTATTATATAGACATGGGACAAGAAACCCATATCAAAACGATCGAGCAGGGAGGAATAACCACAGAAATTTTTTATAAGTTTCTGGGAAACAACAGTGAACTGTATAAGCCAATCAAAACTGAAAACTATCCTTATGTTGGGATTGACCAGTCCTACGGCATATATGTAGTTTCTGAAATGACTCAAGCCCCATTAAGACCTGACCAGTTCCTCTCTGACCCTGAAAAGGTGAAGTTGAGACGGGAATTCAGATATAGGGGGCTTACTGCCAATATTCTTGGTAAAGGAATTGTTGGCTTTAAGAAAATGGCGAGATCCTCCTGGAGAAACTCACGGCTTGCGAGCACCATCATCTGGTCAGGAGTAGAAACTGATCCATTAAATGACGGTATTCCATTAAAAGAGTGGACTGTAAAATATAGTGGTGATGAAGCAATGATTTTTCCTGATGATCTCACAGAAAATAATACCCAGCTTTTAAGCTTAAAATCTACCGTTTACCAGACCATTAAACTCTTGAATGGGCAGCAAGTAACTTCTGTTTCCGATGCAGACAAGCCAAAGGTGGTGACTGTTATTCTGCCAGCAAGAAGCAGGGTAAAAGATTTCTTAACAGGAACTGTCAAAGAAGACAATATCATCTACGAACAGTACTACCTTCCACTGAAAACAGATTCCAAGGTTAATGACAACTATGGGGTTATAAGTTCTATATCTGAATATGAACATAATCCTTCGGGAAGTGGCAATGGTTATTATATTGGACGCCTGAAATCTAAGACAGTAACGCAGCAGGCCTACGGAGACAGCCAGTCCGGCAAAGACGAATATACCTATGAAAATAACCGTATCAAATCGTTGAAAAAATGGAACCGGAATAATACAGGCAATATCCTTGAAACCTATAGCTATGACGGTTTTGGAAATATCACTGGAAAAACACTTTCCAACAGCATAGATTCCCAGATCCGTACAACCACATCACAGTACGATCCCACAGGAAGATTTATCATTCAGAAAACAGACCACTTAGGATTACAGACACAGTTCGCCTATAATAGCTGGGGACAGGTGACGAGCCAGACCGACCCGTTAGGAAATACCCTTGTAAGCACTTATGATAATTGGGGGAAAATTCTTACCTCTGAAAGCAGTCTTCAAGGTATTACTACATATCTTTATGATAGAGATTCCAACGACAATGTAACGGTAACAAGAAACGAACCGGATGGTAATATCTCCAAAACATTGACCAACAAACTTGGGCAGGTATATAAGGCAACAACTAAGGCTTTTGGGTCGGGACAATATGTTTCGAGGGAAACGCAGTACGATGTTTTCGGAAGAAAAGTCAAGGAATCCGAACCGTATTTCGAAGGGCAAAGTGCCAGCAAATGGAATACCATTGGCTATGATGATTCTGTATATCCAGCGAAGGTAACGGCTACAGCATTTACAGGCAAGCAGACAGAAACCACGGTTTCCGGATTAACAACCTCTGTAAAGGAATCCAATACTGCAGATTATGGAAGAACAACGAGCAAAACGGATGATGCTTTAGGAAATACCATTACTTCCACCGATAAAGGGGGAACCATAAAATTTTCTTACAATGCAGCCGGAGAGCAGATCAAGGCGCAGTATGCCGAAAATACGGTTACCACACTGTATGATGTATGGGGCAGGAAAGTTGAATTTAATGATCCTTCCAACGGACTATACAAGTATGAGTATGACGGGCTTGGACAAGCTAAGAAAGCAATAAGCCCGAAAGGAACGAAAGAATACACCTACAATAATCTGGGGCAGCTGGTTTCCCAGAAAGAACTCTCAACTACAGATGGTGGGCAGGCAACAAACAAAACAATTTCTTTTGCCTATAACAACAAAGGAATGCTGATTTCAAAATCCGGAGTTTCTAAAGGCAATTCGTTCAGTACCGGTCTTACATATGATCCACAAGGAAGGCTATCATCTTCTACGGAAAACAGCAACAGCAGATATTATAAACATAAGAATATTATTTATGACAATAAAAACAGGGTAGTATCCTATGAAAAAGAACTGCAGTCGGGGATCACTACTTTAGTTGCGATTGAAAATATTTACAATACCTGGAATGGGGAATTATATCAGATAAAGGATAAAACGACCGGAAAAGTTCTCTGGGAGCTGCAGACAACCAACGCGATGGGGCAGGCACTGACTTCGAAGCTGGGAGCAGCGAATATTACAAATACATATGATGCAAATGGCTTTCTGACCAATACCAATCATTCATCAGCCGTAAAGCCTTCCATTCTGCAATTGTCTTATTCATTTGATGCTATTAAAAATGAACTTAAAAGCAGAACCACCGGAGGAGATCTCAGCATTTCTGAAAATTTTGATTATGACGATAATAACCGTCTTATCAACTGGACCAATCCAATAACAGGAATCAAGCCTCCTGCAAACAGAAATATATACGACATCAAAGGCAGAATAATGGAGAATGATCAGGTGGGTATAATGAAATTCGAAAATTCCACTAAAATTTATCAGACTACCGGAATGAGCCTTAATAATAGCGGTGTGCAGAATTATAATGGTGATCTTATCCAGACCGTTGTTTACAATGAGAATAATGACCCTGTACAGATAGATGGAGAGAAGGCTCGTATCAGCTTTGATTATGGATTAAGCAGTATGAGGCAGCGTGTAGACATTATAGAATTAAAACAGTCTCCGATACCTGGCCCCAAGCCTACTTATACATGGCAAAGTACGTTTACAAAATTCTATAATGAGGATGGCAGCTTCGAGGTTGTAACAGATCTTGTAAGCGCAAAAGAAAAGCATATTTTATATATTGGCGGTACTCCGTATGAATCTGATATTGTATATTTGAAAAACTTTGGAGAGAGCAGCGGTTCTTTTAAATTTTTGCACAAAGATTATATAGGCAGCATCCTCGCGATATCTGACCAGGCTGGAAACAAACTGGAACAAAGACACTATGATGCATGGGGTAATCTTACCCACCTGAAGATTGGGAACGGAGCTGTTAACACGAGCAGGGATGTCATTCTGAGCCTGTCGAAGGATCTTCTTATTGACCGTGGGTATACAGGACATGAGCACTTTACGAGCGTAGGCATCATCCACATGAATGGAAGATTGTATAATCCTCTTCTTAGAAGGTTCTTAAATGCGGATGAAAATATACAGGACCCTACCAATACCCAGAACTATAACAAGTACGGGTATGTGATGAATAATCCGCTGATGTACAATGACCCTAGTGGAGAGTTTATACCCTTACCCTGGGTTATTGGATTTTTTGTTGGAGGATATTTAAATGGCGTGGCTGCCAATAATGGCAACTGGAATCCCGGAAAATGGAATTGGCAGAAGTCGTGGAGTGCCGTATTGGGAGGTGCTATTGGTGGTATGGCAATCTCAGGAACACTGGGAACGATCACAAGCAACCCCGGAGCTATTAAGTTTATATTGCCAAGTATTGTCTCAGGAGGACTGAACTCCGCATTTACAGGTGGTAATTTTTTAGGCGGTGTTATTGGAGGAATAACATATGCCAGTAGCGTGTTTGAAAATAAAATGACCTTCACAGATATAACAGCTTTGGGCTATAAATATTTTGCTTCTACAGACGATAAGGATTTGTTTGATACAGAGTCAATTAGCATCAATGAAATTAAATCAAAATATCCTAGATATTATAAAGTATTAACTAAGCTTCATAGTTTCGTTTCTGGAAATGATATTATATCTCAAGCATTTATGGACAATTCTGAAGCATCTAGAGAGGAAATGCTAAAATTATTAAATATGGAAAGTATTCAGAAACTTCCAATTAAGATTGACGTAATTGAATCTGTATTTCATAGCGGTAATGGAAATGATTATAAGGATAAATGGAATGTAGGAGGTAAAACAAGTGCATATTCACCTTTTAATATTACAATTAACAAACTTAGAGTTATGACTCTGGAAAGGTTAACTGTACAAACGGCTATCAATGCTTATTCTTTTGCATTAGGTATAACTACTTTACATGAACTTGTGCATTATGTGAGATTTAAAAAAGGATTAGATAATTATAATTACGAATATGGAAACGCTTTTGAAAAACGAGCCACAGGAATATTTTGGCCTTACGATGAAAATTTATATAAAACAAATATGCATGGTTGGAAATTTTAAATATTTCGTGTTCATATTACTCTATATTACTTTGTTTTCTTGTCAAAATAAGAAAGAAAAAAATCAATTAGGTAAAGAACTAATCACTGAAAATGTCCCTACTTTATTAGATAATTTAGATTATTTTGATGTATCTGGAAGACCTTTATCTGTAGGTATTTATCAATATGTGGGTGAAATTAAATCAGATCAAAAAATGGTAGTTGAGAAATTTCAAAATAAATTCAATTTAAATAATGAAGAAATATTTAAACACCAAATAAAAATTGAACAAATTCCAAAAAAAATAGGAAATCATTTAATTTCTTTAAATACAGACAATAAATTTCATAAGAAAAGTGATATGATTAATATCTCTTTTGTTAATTTTATTATAAGTAAAAATAATAAATATGCATCAATTGAAGTAGTTAAATCTTTAGGTAGTGGAGCGAAATTTGAAATTTATCACTTTAAACAGGATAATGGCAAATGGATTTTTGTTGGGAAAGAAATAATAGGATTAGGCTAATAAAAAGCTTTTTCTTTTCCTTAATGTAATATCCCAAACCAAGAGAAACAATTTGAAAACAGAAGTAGGAGTATTCCTGCTTCTGTTCTTCTTATCACAAGCAATCCTGGAACTATTAAATTTGTACTACCAGGTATTGTTTCAGATGTAAGCCTGATAAACAACCCTCACTACAAATTTGTATCTGTAACCACAGGCAACCTTACAGAAGAAAAAAACATTAACCTCACAAGAATAGCGTAAACAGCAATATCTGATTATAATACTCTATAATTTTTTAAAAACATATTATATGAAAAAACAATTACTAAGCGTATGCATAGTTATAGGAACTATGGCATTTGCTCAATCAACAGGCGGACCTAAATTTGGTGTTAAAGCCGGAGGTAACCTTTCTAGTATATCCGGAAGTGATACCAAATCAAAACTCGGATTTTATGCCGGAGCTTTTGTAAACATCCCTATTTCTGAAGTATTTAGTATTCAGCCGGAGGTTGTGTACAGCCAACAGGGGACAAAGGCAAAAGATAAATATCTTTTGGGAGCTATCCCTGTAAAGGATATCAAGCAAATCCTTAACTATATCAATGTTCCTGTAATGATTCAGTACAATGCCACTCCTAAATTTTATCTGGAAGCAGGACCTGAATTTGGCTTCCTTATCAATGCAAAAGCTAAAGAATATTTTCTCGGAGAATCACTTAGCTGGGATAATAAAAGCTTATTAAGCACGTTTAATTTTGGATTAGGGATTGGCCTCGGATATAAATTTATTCCCAGCCTCGGGGTCAATGTCCGTTATATTGCCGGATTAACAAAAATTGTCAAAGATGACGCTGAAGAACCTTCCAAAAACACTAATTTACAGCTAGGTGTGAATTACTATTTCTAAATAGGAAAAAAAGAGAATATTCTTAAATACACAAAATAAACGAGGTCGTCTCACAACTCGTGAAAACGACCTCATTTATTAATTTTCTTAATAAACTTAACAGAGAATTTTGAGTGCTACTTTTTGTTTTTGCATAGCTTTAAATGGGTGAGCAGCCAACAACAGCAACTGAAATCCTAATAAAATGGAAGACCAGCAATGAGAACAAAATGAAGGATTCTCTAAAGAATATGATTTTATTTTTAAATGGATAACTTAATCATTATTTCAGATGGTATAAACATGCCGCCTGTTTTTCAGAATAAGAACAAAATAAACACATATGATTTTTCCCAAAGCAAAAAAAATAGGCAGAGACCTTGGATGGCATAAAACAAATCATAAGGTATTCGGACTTTACAAAGGCTATTTTTTCAATGTTTCAGACGCAAGTATAATACATACTCCTCAATACAAATATGTTTCAGTAACAACCGGCAATTTAACCGAGGAACAAAGGCAACAAATCAAAACAGAGTTAACAGGAAACAGAAAAAGATTAAGATTTACCCTCTTTGAAATTAGAGAAAATACTATTTTTTTCAAATTCACTGAAAATATAATGCCTACTAAAATCAGAACTGTTTATGCACTGTTTGACTTTATGGCTGATCTACTAAAAAAACTGAACATACCAGAACAAAACCATTGTCATAGCTGTGAAACAAATGAAGGTATTCACTATTACGACCTTAACCATACTGGTGTACTCCTTTGTGATCATTGTTTTAAACAGACAGATGATAAATTCTATGAAATTGAAAAGGAAAGAATTTCAAAAGAGAAAAGCTATCTGACAGGATTTTTAGGAGCCATTCTTTTTTCAATTCCTGCCATTATACTTTGGGTCTTACTTGCTGTATATTTAGGAGGTATTTCCTCAGGAATGGCATTTGTTATTGCACTTCTTGGTTTTTTAGGCTATGATTATTTCAAAGGATTTCGTGGAAAACCGACAAGATATATTATCTTCTTCACAAATATTGTAAGCATATTTATAGCCAATGTTATCACTGTAATTGCTTTATTGGTAAAACAAGGGCTTACAATTAATCAGGCGATATCTGAGTTTCAAACAAACCCTGCAGCAAATGAAATATTTATGGAGAACATTATTCTATCCTTTTTATTATCATTTATTCCTTGGATATGGATATTGTTTATCAGGAAAGATGATAAATTAATTATAAAACCAGCAGAAAAATTTTAGAAGTACATAAATAAATGACTGCCTCAATAATAAGGCAGTCATTCAATATGATAAACTATATTTTAATTTCAGAGCTTCTTTATCCTAATTAGAAATTATTTCCCGTTAAATGCAGACATTGTATTATTCAATCCAGCAAATACGAAAGAAAGACTTGCCTTGGAAAAAGTTTCAATTCTCTCCGAAAGTTTTTCTGTTTCTTCTTCATTCCACGTTCCAAGAACATAATCTACCTGTCTTCCGGCAGAAAAATCAGCAGAGATGCCAAAACGCAGCCTTGCATAGTTCTGAGTCTGCAATACTTCATTGATATTTTTAAGTCCGTTATGCCCCGCATCAGAGCCCTTTCCTTTCATTCTTAAAGTTCCGAAAGGTAAAGCCAGATCATCGGTAACAATCAGTACATTTTCCAAGGGAATATTTTCCTTCTGCATCCAGTATTTCACTGCATTACCAGAAAGGTTCATGTAAGTATCCGGTTTAAGAACAAAAACTTTTCTGCCCTTGTGCTTTCCTTCAGCCAGCCAGCCAAAGTTGGAGGTATTGAATGATACTTCGAGAGTTTCAGCTATTTTTTCAGCTACTTTAAAACCTATATTATGTCGTGTATTTTCATATTCTGAGCCTTTATTACCAAGCCCGACAATTAAATATTTCATCAGAAATTTTTTGCAAAATTAAGGGATAAAAAATAAAAAACTCAATCTTAGGAAAGATTGAGTTTGAATATTGTTAAAAAAATCTTCTATTGTGGTTTATAGATGTAATTAACGCCATATCCTTTTGTCATGTAAGTCTGAGGATCATAAACGTAATTAGTACTCTTCACTATCGGTGTTGGGATGGGTGGTGTAAGATCTGTTACCGACCATCTCTTAGGGTTGTTTGGAGATAAGATAAGACTTTCTTTATCATTAATTACCGTAGATAATAATCTTGAAATTTTATATACGTGTGGCAGCAATGTGAATGGGCTTACCTGGTCATCATAAGCATAGTATTCGTAGCTATATTTTCCGGTAACAGCACCAAACGATCCACCAGTCATTGTTCCATAGTATCTTACTACTTTAGATACATTGTCTCCTACATAGGTATAACCTGTTTTAGAATAATCTGTGAAGTTAAGCGGAGCTCCTGGAACATCCGGTCCGTTTCTCATAATGATTGAATCCAGTTTTCCTGTAGCAGTATTGTATTTAACCTGATAAGCAGTTTTCTCTTTTTTCAGTAATGTCTGTGGTCCGGGAGTAGTTGCCGGTGGTACTGGCGGAGGTCTTCTGAAAATTGAACGACTTTCAGAAATCAGCTGCAGTTTGTTATTGTTTGCATAAGTGAACAATTGAGTGTATGATACACTGTCTTTATCCAGTTTTCCGTTTCCGTCTAGATCAAGGAAACCATTGAAATTAATCTGGCTGATTTTATCACCACTGTACATAATATCAGTGATGGAAGCACTGTCTGTGATTACTTTAGTCACAAGAAGCCCGCTGTACTGATATTCTGCGATAGTATCTTTATCTGTAATTTCTCTGTATAATGCTCTGGGACCGCTTAAGCCTCCTGTATTGTTAAGATCCAACAATGGATTTCCATCCTCATCCAGCATGTCTTTGCAGGAATGTATTGAGGAAAAACCTGCGATTAGTAAAATAAAATAGAAAATTTGCTTCATTTCCTTGTAATTGATTATTTTTTTTGACAAATATAATTTTTTTTTGCCTAAAAATTAGATTATTATTTATATTCTGGTAAGATTAATAACTCTATTTCTTCTATAAGTTTTTATAGGTAAAAGTTACATTCTGATTTTTTTCAACAACCACATACCCTTGATTATCATAAGAATAACTTTGAGAAGTATTAACAGGAGTAGCTGGTGATGGCAATTCTATAAACATAGAAGTAGGATTGTTCGGAGATATTTTATAGAATTGAGCAGGATCGATCAGACTTCGTGTGATGAAATACACTGATGACAGTGTAGAATATGGGCTTTTCTGAGCATCATAGTTTTGAAAACTAAACTTGCTTATTACCGCCGTACTCATATTCGGGTTTCCGTTGATATCCAGCAGACCTTTGGAGCGAACGACCTGAATCACATTTTCTCCATTATACACAAAAGAATAATCAATGAATTTGTTATAGGCACTGATGCCTGCTTCTTTTCTCTTCTCAAGAATTTTGGTAAGTCTGCTGTTAACCGGATCATACGTAAATGTATAGTCGCTTACAACAGAAGCAGATGGAGTTGCCCCCGTTGCTGTAGAAGTAGCATTATAAATCTTTTTACCTGTAGCATCAGGAACAATATTAAATTCATAAGCAAGGCTGGATGCCGCTGAACTTACATATTTAATTTTAGTGATATTTTTATTGGTATACGTTACAGTTCCTGTATAATAAGCAGTTCCGGCAAAAGATTCATCTTTAGAGACAGCAGTCTGCAGATCTCCGGTTACAGCGGTTGTAGTATAGTCTTCCTGAGAAATATTATTCGAGCTTACCTTCGTTAAAATCTTTTTAGGAGGAGTTCCTTCATCAGGATTCGGGATGGATTCTGTGGGATCTGAGGTAGTATTACATGCTGTCAGCAGCCCAAGAAAAGCAATACCGGCAAATATTTTAAAAAAATAGTTTTTTACCATATAGAATTTTTTTAGCTTGTCCAAATATAATTCAATTTTCGATAATACACTTTACTTTATCTGAACAAATTCACAAGAAATAGACTTAATAAACAAAAAAAATCTAAAAACATAACGTTTTTAGATTTCCTATTATTGTATTATGATGAAAATTAATAAGGTTGCAATATCGATGTTGTCAAAACAGACTGTGACATATCACTATTGAGGAAGGTAGTATTCACCGCAGTTCCTACTCCAAGTGTCGATCCGGAAATAGCTCTTTTTGTACAGGCAACTTTAACTTTATAATCATTTTTAGGCATAAGATTAGTCAGTGTTGCATTAAGATTAAAAATTTTGTATGCTCCTGGATCTCCAAGCAATACATCAGTTCTTACTGCTCTCAACACATCGTCTACAAATACCCCACAGGCAAAACTTGCAGAATTGGAGCCTGTTTTCTGTACTGTTGTCTGAAACGAAAAAGTAGCTTTATTCGTTTGATTGGTCACAGAGAAAGTATCCATTGTTCCTGTAAGTACAGACCAATTCGCATTTAACGGATCTCCGTCACCGTAAGGATTAGTTGAACCATTATTTCCTGAAAAACTAACTCCGGTCTTGTCTGAAACCGTATTTATTGAAAATACAGACATACTTCCCTGCCCGTCAGCAATTTTTATCGCTTTCCAGTCATTGGTGTTTAAATCTGTATTATTATGCAGGATATCACCTGCTGTTCCGGCAGACCCTTTCAGTACATCAGTACCTCCTGTTCTTAATTCTTTTCCAATATTCAGATCTCCATTTACATCCAGCATATTCGTTGGATTAGGAGTATTAATTCCCACTTGTGCAGTTACTATAACAGCCAAAAGAAGTGATGTTACAAATAGTATTTTTTTCATGACCTGCTTAGTTTATAATTGTGTTAAACACTTCTGGAACTTCATATACATCAACTTTTAGAGAAGACTGTGCAATAAAGTCATTAATGTTAGTATATCCATTAATTCCTATCGAAAGTTTATTGCTGGAAGCTCCGTAAGAGCCCAATCTTGTACAGGCAACGTCTACCGTATGATCTCCTTTAGCAAGATTATCTACAATCCCGATCTGAGTATGGGTAAGAAACGGATGTGTACTGGTAATTGCCTTTAAATTCCTTTGTCTCAGGTTCACCAGTTTACCATCTACAAAAATACCACAAGCATAATCTATTGAAGTATCTACTGTTCCTACTGCTCCAAAGTCAGCCTGAACCACTGTTTCGAACTGGAAGTAAGCCTTACTTTGAGTACTGAATACACTGATCGTCTTTGAAAGATTCGTAATTTTTTTAAAACCCGGAAGACTGTTAAGTTCTTTTCCTTTGGTAAAAGTTGCCCCTCTTGAAGCGAAACCTATCGTAGAATCTTCTGAAGAGGTAAATGTAACTCCTACTTTATCTGAAAAGGAGTTGTTGTAGATCAGATAAAATTTATTCGGTTCATATTCAGGAATACGAAGGGATTTCCAGATGGGAGCAAAACCCTCACCTCTGGAAACCAAAAGCTGATCATTATTTCCCTGAAATACGGTGTTATCTGTGGCATTAAAAATACCAATCTTATTTCTGAGGTTGGCATCTCCGTTTACATCAAGCTGTGCTTTTGGGGTATCTGTTTTTATTCCTACCTGAGCTGTTGCCAAAAGTCCTATGCTAAAAAGCAGTGTTGATAATAGTTTTTTCATCATTAGTTAGTTTTATAGCTCACGTATTCGATAACATCCATTTTCATGGTAGATTCCAAAGTAAACGAACTGGATACTCCACTTGAAGACTGTACATTACTTCCGATTGAAAATTCTGAAGTGGAATTTGAAGTATCAATCTTTCGGCATGCAATTTCAATATTATGAACCCCTACAGGGACATTCTGTTCCGTATAATTGAGGGTAAAGATATAGTCCTGAAGACCATTTTTTCCACTGTTGTTATTCGTAGCGATCCTATCCGGACGTACAGCCACCAATAAACCGTTTCTGAAAACACCACAGGCAAATCTGACACTTTCTATAGTGGTAGATGACTGTGCTTTCATTTCAATGCCTGACTGAAACTGATAAGTGATCCTGTTTTTCCCGTTTTTGATTGTAAATGAATTATTAAGACCATCAATCTTTTTCCAGTTACCTTTAGCTACATCAGTGACATTATCTCCCACTTTGCTTGTATAGATATTATCCCCGGCAACTCCATTAGAAAGAGAGGTAACCCCTAACTGATCAGACGACAGATAAGAATTAATCAGCTTATACTGTCCCTCTTCCATAAAGGAAACATTCAAAGATTTCCACACAGGAGGTAAACCCTCACCCTGAGAAACCAAAACCTGGCCGTTTAACCCGGCATTTCCAGCCTGAGTTGAAGTCCCGCCTACTCTAAGTTCTTTTCTTAAGGTGGTTTTTCCGTTCACATCAAGAACAGATTTCGGTTTTGCAGTACCTATTCCCACCTGTGCGTTAGCGTAGAACGAAAAAAGTCCTGCCACGCAGCAATGTATAATTGTTTTCATAATTAAGGACTGCAAAGTTAAGCAACGAAGTCCAAAAAATTCCAGTTATACATCTATAAACCTATAGAAATAAACACATTAGAGCATAGAATTAATAATACTAAAAAGTAGAATTATTACTACATAACTCTACTTTCCATGTATAAAAACAATAAGACAACATCTCAAACCCTTACTGTACGGGGGTTTACAGGATTTTTTTTATCATTGGAAAGTGATTTCAACCCCTCAAAAACAGCCTTAATTCTCTTCAACAGGAATATTACAAAAGAAAAACATGATAACAATCACAAAAAAAACGTGTAAAAATTAATCTTTTTACACGTTTCTAATAATTTTTATGATATTATTTCCAGCAAATAGAAAATAAATTTAATCATGTTCAATAATTGCTTTTAACAGCAGATTGACCTCATCTACATTTTTCACTCTTTCTTTCCTCATCATCAATTGATTACCTTCTTTTCCTGACTTCTCTTTAAGCTGGGCTTCAGCCGGATTTCGGGTCAGATAATTAATAATATGTCGGAATCTGTCTGTCTGATAAAACTTATCCTGAGGATTCCCCGGGAAGTATCCTAAAAATACACCATTTTTCATGACAATCTTTTCAAAACCGATATCAGAAGCAAGCCACTTCAAGGAAACACTCTTCAAAAGATTGACAGCTTCTTTCGGCAATGCTCCGAAACGGTCGATCAGCTCCAGTTCAAACTGATGAAGGTCTGCTTCATTAGTAATTTCCGCAATTTTCTGATACAGCAACAACCTTTCTTCTGTATTGGAGATATATGAATCCGGCAACATCAGCTCTAAATCTGTATCAATGTTGACATCCTTCACAGATTTGAAAAGTTTTTGTCTGTCTTCTTCATTTTCAAAAAGACTTTCAAAATCAGCATCATCTTTTAGCTCTTCTAAAGCTTCCTGCATTAGTTTCTGATAGGTTTCAAACCCCATTTCATTGATGAACCCACTTTGTTCAGCACCCAAAAGATCACCGGCACCACGGATCTCCAGATCTTTCATCGCAATCTGGAAACCACTTCCCAGATCTGAAAACTGTTCAATAGCTTCCAAACGTTTTCTGGCATCCGAAGTCATCATATCATATGGCGGAGTAATCAGATAACAGAATGCTTTTCTGTTACTACGCCCTACCCTTCCTCTCATCTGATGCAGATCTGCCATTCCAAATCTTTGCGCATCATTGATGAAAATAGTATTGGCATTCGGAACGTCTACCCCACTTTCTACGATGGTAGTGGACACAAGAACATCATATTTCCCTTCCATAAAATCCAGAACATTCTTTTCAAGCTGCTTCCCTTCCATTTGCCCATGTCCTGTAATCACTCTTGCATCCGGAACCAGCCTCTGGATAAGTCCTGCAATATCTTTCAGGTTTTCAATTCTGTTATTGATAAAATATACCTGCCCGTCTCTCTGAAGTTCGTAAGAAACAGCATCACGAAGAGTTTCTTCACTGAACCCGATTAACTGCGTATCTACAGGCTGCCTGTTTGGTGGTGGTGTTTTGATAACGGATAAATCCCTTGCAGCCATTAACGAAAACTGTAAAGTCCTCGGAATAGGAGTTGCCGTAAGCGTCAGGGTATCAACATTATTTTTCAGAGTTTTCAGTTTATCTTTTACTGAAACCCCAAACTTATGTTCTTCATCAATAATCAATAAACCAAGATCTTTAAACTTTACAGAACTGCTTACCAATTGATGCGTTCCGATAATAATATCTACTTTTCCGTTCTTTAAAGCTTCTAAAGTTTCTGATTTCTGCTTAGCCGTTCTGAATCGGTTTACATATGCAACATTGACCGGAAAATCTTTAAGCCTTTCTTTGAAACTTCTGTAATGCTGAAAAGCAAGAATAGTAGTAGGTACCAATACCGCAACCTGCTTACCATCTGTTGCCGCTTTAAACGCAGCCCTGATGGCAACTTCCGTTTTACCGAAACCTACATCACCACACACAAGTCTGTCCATCACTGTATCTGCTTCCATGTCTCTCTTTACATCTACGGTAGCCTTTTCCTGATCCGGAGTATCTTCATAAATAAAGCTGGCCTCCAACTCGTTCTGCAGATAGGAATCCGGAGTATACGCAAAGCCTTTTGCCGTTTTTCTCTGGGCATATAACTGAATAAGATCAAAAGCAATCTGTTTAACCTTCGCCTTTGTTTTCTGTTTCAAAGATTTCCAGGTTGGAGATCCGAGTTTACTTAACACAATTTCTCTTCCATCCGGTCCGTTGTACTTCGAAATCTTATGCAGAGAGTGAATACTTACATATAATAAATCTCCGTTTTTATAGGTCAGTTTAAAGCATTCCTGAATTTTACCATCATTATTAACTTTTACAAGTCCCATAAATTTTCCGATCCCATGATCAATATGGGCGATATAATCTCCGATTTTTAAAGACATCAGGTCTTTGAGGGTAAGCTGTTCAGATTTTGCAAAAGTATTTTTTGCTTTATATCTCTGATAACGGTCAAAGATCTGATGATCCGTATAAACCAGCAGTTTGTGCCCATTATCTACAAATCCTTCATGAAGTTCAGACTTAAAGCTTTTAAAAGGTAGCTCATGTTCAAGCTCTTCAAAGATGGATTCCAGTCTTTCTTTCTGTTTTTCTGTCGAAAAGGAAATCCAGGTATCGAACCCTCCATTCTGCTTTTCTTCAATATCTTCAATCAGCAGTTCAAAGTTTTTATGAAAAGAAGGTTGTGGAAGCTGTTCCATTTTAACTTCAGTTACTTCTTTCAATCCTTCAATGATTACTCCTCCAAAATCAACTGTTTTGAATTTTTTATAATCGAAGAGAAATTCCTGATCAGAGATAAAAAGTTCCTGCGGAGTCCTGTGGGCAATATCTTTACTTAATGTATCATATTTTTCCAAAGACTTTTCGTAGAATGTTCTGATCTTCTGCATTCCCACCATTCCGTTTTTAGAAACCACAAAACTTTCTTTAGGCAATAGCTGCAGCAAAGAGACTCTCGTTCCTGTTACAGAAAAATTCATATTGGAAACCAACTGGAAATCCTTTACTTTATCTACCGAAAGCTGTGTCTCGATATCAAAGGTTTTAATACTTTCCACTTCATTACCGAAGAATGTAATCCTGTATGGCTTTTCGTGTGAATAGGAAAATACGTCTACAATTCCCCCTCTCACTGAAAATTCTCCCGGTTCAGAAACGAAATCAGCCTGCTGGAAATGATAATGATTAAGCAGTTCGTCCACAAAATCAAAATCCAGCTGATCTCCCACTTTGATATGATGGGAAATTGCTTTAAAATCTTCTTTTTTCAAAACTTTTTCAGATAAAGCACCAGCATAAGCTACAATCACTTTGGGAGATCTTCCGGAATTGATTTTATTAAGAACCTCAGTCCTTAACACCAGATTGGCATTTTGAGTCTTTTCCACCTGATAAGGTTCAAGATGGGTTGCGGGAAAATACAGCACTTTATCCTTACCCAGAAGATCTTCCATCTCTGTATTGGCATACAATGCATCTTCTTTATCATCTACCAGATAAAGAATGTTCTTTTTCTGAACCAAAAAAAGCTCAGCCACAAAAATAGAAACCGAAGATCCTGCGCTTCCTTTTACAGCAATATGCTGACTGTTTTCTAACTGGGTGAAAATTTCTTTCCCAAACTCTTTCTGCATAAGGTCTGGAAGGAACTTTTCATTGATGGATTTTAACTGCATAGATAGTAAAGGTATAAACGACAAAAGCGATTTCGGGAGTTTTCCGAAACCGTTTATGATATACAAAGGTACGGATATTTTTTTTCTTTGTTTCAAAAGCAGAGTAACTTTCAGATTTAAAATGAAGCACTTAGATAATAAATCTTAATTTTTTACAATTTTATTTAATAACCTGTTAAAAAAATTCAAGTTTCTCCTCATGGCATAGTGTTTGGCCTTTTAAATACAACCAAACATTTAAGAATGATATTATGAAAAAAGCAATTAAAATCTTAGGAGTTATGATGCTGTTATTATTTACAGCATTATCTTTTTCGTCGTGTAGCAAAGATGACGACCCTGTAAACAATGAATTTTTTGCCGGAACCTATAAAGGAAAGATTTCCTATAATGATGGAGGCTTTACCAGTATCAGTACCGATAACGGAAGTGTATTTGTAACAAAAATCGCCAGCGGTACCAAGTATAATTTCGCTTTCTCAAACAGCATTCCGGATCTTAACGGAATAGAGTTTAATCAGGAAGGAGATCATACTCTGGTGATGATTGGCTCTACAGCAACTTCTTATATCAGAATTGATAATAATGTTTTAAAAATTCTGTATGTCAAGGATGGCAAAACGTGGACAGCCAATTGTACGCGCTAGCCATGTCTATTTATATATTATTCAAGCCTGTCTTTATCTTTAAAGACAGGCTTTTTTATTGTAAATGAAGTGTTTTAATTTTTTTTTAAGCTGTAATAAACTTTAGTTAAGTTTGAAATTCTCAATTTTCTAGCCTGCTTTTTGTATATCTTTATTCAACAAAAAACAAACAATAATTCTTATGAAAAAATTCTTATCTGCAATGTCTTTGATCCTTGGATTAGGACTTGCCACTGCTCAGCAGACTGCTCCCGCTACAGGTGCTACGGCCCATCCACCTGTAAAAGCAACTACAGCAAAAGCTGTAAAGCCAGCTGAAGTAAAAGCTGCAAAACCAGCAATGGATGCAAAAGCGGCGAAGCCTGCACAACCGGCTGCCAAAATGAAAAAAGACGGCACTCCGGATAAGAGATATAAAGAAAACAAACACCTGAAAAAAGACGGTACTCCCGACAAAAGGTACAAAGCCAACAAATAAGCACAACATTAACATATAGTTGTTATTTTCATAATCAAATTTCGAAAAGCCGGTGGAACTTGTTCCATCGGTTTTTTTATGTGAAGCTTTGTAAAAAATGATTCCAGATTCTTTACTTATTTATAAATTTGACCCATGTTAAACTTCTTCAAGAAAAATGCAGCGCTGATCTGGGCAAAAAAACATGTTCAAAAAGCGGAGGATTTCAAAAAAAATGCTGAGAAAAACCAGGAGGACTTATTAATCTCTCTAGTGAATACAGCTCAAAAAACACTTTTTGGGCGGGAACATGATTTTGAAAACATTCATTCTGTAAAGGAATTTCAGGACAAAGTTCCTGTAGCCGATTATGAAGATCTGAAACCTTATATTGAAAGAGTAAAAAAAGGACAGGCCAATATTCTATGGACGGAAACTCCGGAATATTTTGCCAAAACTTCGGGAACCACCTCAGGTTCCAAGTACATTCCGATTTCCAAAGAAGGAATGCCTTTTCAGATTGCCGGAGCTCAAAGTGCTTTATTTCATTATATCAGTAAGAAGAATAACGCTGATTTTGTGAATGGAAAAATGATTTTCCTGCAGGGCAGCCCGGAACTGGAAGAAGTATTTGGGATAAAAACAGGAAGACTTTCCGGTATTGTGGCTCATCACATTCCTAATTATCTTCAGAAAAATCGTCTGCCAAGCTGGGAAACCAATATTATGGAAGACTGGGAAGCCAAAGTAGATAAAATCATTGAGGAAACGGAACATGAAAACATGACACTGATCTCAGGAATTCCGCCATGGCTGATCATGTATTTTGAGAAGTTGACAGAAAAACATGGTAAAAAGATCAAACAGCTTTTCCCTAATCTTCAGCTTATTGTAACCGGAGGAGTCAACTATGAACCTTATCGTGATAAAATGGAAGAATTGCTGGGAGGTAAAGTGGATATTGTTCAGACTTTTCCAGCTTCTGAAGGTTTCTTTGCTTTTCAGGATGATTACACCAAAGAAGGACTACTGTTATTAACTAATCACGGAATTTTCTACGAATTCATTCCTTTAGAAGAATATGGTAAGCCTGGAGCAAGAAGATTAACATTAAAAGAAATCGAACTTCATAAAGATTACGCATTGATTCTTACGACCAATTCCGGGTTATGGGCTTATTCTATTGGAGATGTTGTAAGATTTATCAGTAAAGATCCGTACAGGGTTTTGGTAAGCGGGAGAACCAAACATTTCACCTCTGCATTTGGAGAACATGTAATTGCTATTGAGGTAGAAGAAGCCATGAAAGCGACCCTTGAAAAGCACCCTGCACAGATTACGGAATTCCATCTGGCTCCACAGGTAAATCCGGTTGAAGGCCTCCCTTACCACGAATGGCTGATTGAATTTGAAAAAGAACCTGAGCATTTAGAAGCATTCAGAGATGAACTGAATCAACAGCTTCGGGCAAGAAATACTTACTATGATGATTTGATTTCGGGAAATATTTTACAGAAATTACAGATCACGAGGCTTAAAAAAAATGCTTTTCATGAATATGCCAAGTCTCAGGGAAAACTGGGCGGTCAAAACAAGACTCCTAGATTGGCTAATGACAGAAAGATTGCAAATCTCTTAGAAATTTACAAACTTTAATCATATTTTTTCAATTCCGAAAACGTATATTCGAAAAAAATTATAAATTTGAAAAACTAAAAGAAAATAATGAAAGCATCTGTACTGTTGAAATCGTCTTTACTAACATCTTTATTTGTTATTACATCTTGTGCTACTACAAAATACAGCGAAGATATTTCAAAAAACAACTACTCTAATCTTGAAGCCGGAAAAGTATACAAAGTAACAATGAGAGACGGTTCTCCGAAGCAGACCATCTTATTCAGAAATGTCGTTGGTGACAATATTGTAGGAACAGCCGGTAAAAAAGATAGTACAGAAGTGATTATTCCCAAATCCAATGTAGCTGCTGTGAAAGACAGAAGAAAAGCAAGAATTGCTGCAGGAGCCACAATTATCGGAGCTGCAGGTGTTGCCGCCATTGTATTGAGTTCATCAAGAGCTGACTAAAATAGATTTTATCTTTTGAGATATATTTAATATATCTTTCAAAAATTGTCATATGGATAGCCCTAAATAAATTTTTAGGGCTATTTTTGTTCATGATTTCCTTTACCCCGTTACAAACATTACAAAATGTTGAGTTCAGAAATCTTCTCACCGGGAGATTTTTTATTGTTTTAGCTTTCAGAATGCTTGCCACTTTACTTGGATGGTGGGTGTATCAATTAACAAAAGATCCTTTTTCGATAGGCCTTATCGGACTTTCAGAGGTGATTCCTGCGGTAAGCTGTGCGCTGTATGCGGGACATGTTATTGATATGAATGAAAAAAAGAGACTGCTTCTTATTTGTAATTATGCTTATATTTTCCTGATTGGCCTTTTGCTGATTCCCGCATTTCTTGATGTGGAAATGCACTTTACCGGTCATCAGATTACCTATTATATTTATGGTGTTATCTTTTTCACTGGGATAGCAAGAGCCTTTATCGGTCCTATAGTTCCTTCCATGATTCCTAAAATTGTAAAGAAGGAAAATCTTCCGAATGCCGTAACTCTGAACCAGGCTACTTTCCTGATCTCTTCTGTTTGCGGACATGCTATAGGAGGTGTTCTTATTGGATTTATCGGTGTAAAATGGACTCTGGTTGCTATTTTAGCACTCATATTTATTGCTTCATTATTTTTCTGGCAGCTTCACAAACAGCATTCAGAATACAAAAAAGAAACGGTAAATGTAGTAGAAAGCATGCGCGAAGGAATTTCTTATATTTTTAAAACCAAAGAAATTCTGGGAGCTTTATGCCTTGATATGTTTGCAGTACTTTTTGGCGGCGCAGTAGCTATGATCCCCGTATTTGCAACAGACATTCTGAATTCAGGAGCTGAAGGTTTCGGCTTACTGAATGCAGCTTCGGACATCGGTTCAATGTGTATCATTACTATTTTATCTATTGTTCCGCTTCGCAAAAATCAGGGAAAAATACTTCTTGTTGTGGTTACCGGATTCGGATTATGCATTATTGGATTCGGACTCTCAAAATTATACTGGCTGTCTTTCATGTTCCTAGTGATGAGTGGAATGCTGGATGGAATTTCTGTGGTAATCCGGGGCACCATTGTACAGTTAAAAACACCGGATCACATCAGAGGACGTGTTCTGAGCGTAAATTCAATTTTCATTATGTCCAGCAATGAAATGGGACAATTCGAAAGTGGACTTATGGCCAAATTACTAGGAGTTGTGCGCTCTGTGGTATTTGGAGGCTGCATGACCGTTTTAGTGGCTCTTGTTGTTGGAAGCACCAATCCTAAACTGAGAAAGATGCAATATTAATTTATTGTTTATCAGACTATTTAAAATCTGGCACAAAAAAAAACCAGAATTCGAAATACTTAAAATCAGAATAGAAAACGTTCTATTCTGATTTTTGTTTTATAGCTGTTTTTTAAAAATTTATAAAAGAATTAAACCTTAAATATTCATCAAAACCACATATATCTTTACGATCTCCACATAATTTAACCAAAATAATAAAATACAATATTTAAAATCAATACATTACTTTCATTAAATATATCTCAAAATCTTTAATTTAACGTTAATAATTTTTTATATTTGCTTCATAAAATATCCCCCTATGACTAAACTTTTACTAATTTTGAGCTTTCTCATGGCAGGTTCTCTGATGAATGCTCAATTCTTTTCAGACCAAACCTTACAACAATCTGTTTTACAATTCAATAATGCTAAAACAGAAAATGACTATGATATGCTTTTTTCTAAGTTTTCGCAAGCTAAAACTTCAGAAAAATGGCAGGCTAATTACTATGCGGCAGCAGCATTGTATCTTAAAACCAATTTTCTTTTAAAGAACAGCCCGAACAGCCCTCTTGGAGAGCCTAATGAATCTGCAAGAAAACTCACAATGCAGGCCCTTGCTTCGGAAAAGAATAATGGGGAAGTCAATCTTCTTCTTGCTCTTATTCATTTTCAGAAAATAAGAATAAAAACAGCTGCAGACCCTCAAAAGGAACTAAAAACGGCTACAGGCTTTATGGCTAAAGCGGAAACAACTTTAAAGAATAATCCAAGACTTTCTTTTTTAAAAGCGGAAATAGCTGAAAAGCAAGGAAACAAGACAGAAGCTATAAAGTTCTATCAAAAAGCAGCCAAAGAATTTGAAATATCAGACACCTCATCAAGCTCACCTAATTGGGGAAAACAGCTGATCGGAACAAATTAACAGTAAGAAAATGTATGATCTCCCGAGTAAATTGGGACGATCAGTTTTTTTTTAATACGAAAACTTGAAAATTCATTAAATGTTTTGATAAACATTATTTTGTATCAGATAAAAACAGCATTTTTCAGTAATTAAACACATTTAATATTTGTTTTAAAAATTAATTCTCATGAAAAAAACATTACTTGTTTTATTAATCATATTTTCACATATTTTATTTGCACAATCAGATTGTGGCACTGCAATGGCAGTCTGCGGTAACTCTGACATTTCATATACACCAGGCGGGCATGGAGACATTGCAGAAGACCTGGGTGGATGTTTAACTTCTGACGAAAAGTATTCCGTATGGTATTCTTTTACCATAGCTACAGGAGGAACACTTACTTTCGAAATTATACCTAACGACCAGGGAGATGATTATGACTTTGGAGTATATGGACCTAACAAGTCTTGCGGAAACCTGGGAACTCCAATACGTTGTTCTTATTCCGGACAAAGCGGAAACACAGGTCTTAATATGACCGCTACTGACCTTAGTGAGGATGCAACAGGAGACAAATGGGTAAAATACATGGATGTATTACCTGGTCAGACTTACTATATCATTGTAAACAACCACAGAGAAACAGCTAACGGATTCAAATTATCATGGGGTGGAACAGCTACTTTATCTTCTCCGTTCACTGATCCGAATATACAGCCTCACCCATTTATCCCACCGGGAATTCCGGGAGCTAATCCTGCTGACCCAAGAGAAGTAGTAATATGTTCAAATCCGGCGACTTTTGATTTCGCGTCTTTATCCGCAGGAATTCTTAATGGAAACCCTAACTTCAACATTAGTTACCATACAAGTCAGAATGATGCTTTAACAGGTAACAACCCTCTTGTAGGTCCTCAAACAGTTACTCCTGTTGGTATTTATTTCTATAGTATCAACTATACTGACCCGACTAACCCCAACAGCCCTATTAATAAATGTAGACAGACTGGTAAATTTAAATTTAAAGATGGTACGATTACCGCTACCGATGTAACGCTAACAAGCTGTAATAACAACAATGCAGGTACAGCAACATATGACCTTACCACTGCTGCAGTTTTTGCTGATCCAACGGCAACTAAAAAATACTATTACACATTATATGATCTGAACAACTCAATCAATGAGATCACCAATATCTATCAGTTTGTTTCTGCTGAAGGTAAAATATATGTAAAAGTAACTTCTGTATTTGGATGTAGTGATATTGCAGAAATTACTCTTAAGTTCTATCCGCAAATCATTGCAAAAGATGCCGAATTAAGATCATGCTTTATTGAAGCCAATCCTTCTACAGCCTTATTCAACTTAGATAATGCTGCTGTAATTACACCACAGGCGGGGATCACGAAAAAATATTTCCCTTCACTAACAGACGCAATTGATGAAACCAACCAAATTTTAAATGCTAATTATATTGCACCAAGTGGCTTAGTATACGTAAGAGTATCTGACACCAGAGGATGTTATGTAGTAGTAAAAATTGGTTTAACAGTAATTGCTCCAGTAACATCTAGTGTATTGAAAGATAAAATTATCTGCGTAGAAGACACTACCACTTTAGATGCCGGACCTGGATTCAAAAGCTATGAATGGAGTACAGGAGCAACAACACAGTCTATCAAAGACGTAGGCGTAGGCGTTTACTGGGTAAAATTAAAAACAGGTGAATGTGTTGCCACTCAAAAGGTAACCGTTTATCCTTCTGAGCAGCCGGTTGTAACAAATATCGATATTAACAATACTACTTTGACAATCAATGTTATTGGAGGAACTCCGGATTATCAGTATTCTATGGATAAGATTTTATGGCAGCCTTCCAATGTATTCTCCAATGTAGCAAGAGGAACTTATAAAGTATACGTAAAAGATGCTTATGACTGCGAACCAATTGAAGTTGCAGTAGTGGTTCCTAACCTTATCAATATGATTACTCCAAACGGGGATGGTGTGAATGATGTAGTGGATTATTCTGCTATGGCTGATAAACAGAATCTTATTTTGAGTATCTTTGACAGATATGGAACAAAAATCCATCAAGGAGACAAATCCAATGGTTACAAATGGGATGGTAGAATTGGCGGCAAGAACATTCCAACAGGTACCTACTGGTATTCTGTAACATGGAATGAGAATGACAAGAAAAACACTCCTTTCAAGTTTTCAGGTTGGATTGTTGTAAAAAACAGAGAATAAAAACACCACAATATAAAAAGCCGCTTTGGCGGCTTTTTCTTTTACAAATAATGATAAAAATTTATTGATTTCAAGTTTGTTTAACAAAAAAAGTTTTAACAATGAAAAAAATATTACTCCTTTTTATTTTATTGATAGCGCAAATGGCCTATTCACAGTCAGACTGTGTCACAGCAATTCCCATCTGTGGTAATTCTGACATCTCATATACCCCTTCAGGCCCGGGGAATATTATAGAAATCCTTAACCAAAACGGAGGATGCCTCAGCACCAATGAAAGATATACAGTTTGGTACACTTTCACAGTATCCACACCAGGAACGCTGGCATTTAAAATAAAACCTAACGATCAGGGTGACGATTATGATTTTGCTGTGTATGGGCCTACAACCAACGGCTGTGCTTCATTACAAAATGCAGATCATGTCTTCATACAACCCATAAGATGTAACTATAGCGGTACTCCAGGAGATACAGGTCTGGATCTTACTCTTGCACCACCTGCAGTATTTCCTACCAACCCTCCCGGTGTTACATCGAGTATGAACAATGGAAAGTGGAGTCCTTATATGGATGTATTAGTTGGACAAACCTATTATCTGGTTATAGACAACTTCAGTAGATCCGTTAATGGTTTCTCTTTAGAATGGTCAGGAACTGCAAGTTTAAGTTCTGCATTTAATGATCCGATTCTTTCTCCTAATCCATTTATTGCACCGGGTATTCCTGGAGCCACTCCTACCGATCCTAATCAGGTGATGGTCTGTGCGTTACCAACCCAATTTGATTTTACAACGTTATCTGCAGCTATTATTAATGGCAACAGCCCTAACTTCAAAGTTACTTATCACAAAACAACCAACGATGCCCTTACAGGACAGAATCCACTTACGGTAGCCACTGTAGACGGAACAACAATATATTATTACAGAATTGTATACCAAGACCCGAGCAATCCGGATAATCCTATCAACGGATGTTTCATAACCGGAAAATTCAAATTTGTTAATGTGGGAATCTCAGCCAATACAGCCACATTATATTCTTGTAATAATAATGGAGCTGGTACTGCAAAATACAATTTAACAACAGCCAATGTATTTGGAGGCACTGGAGCAACCATTAAATATTATGCTACGGTTGCAGATATGAATGCTGAAATTAATGAAATTACAGACCCTACCAACTACATTTCTGCTGAATCAACTGTATATGTAAAAGTAGTTTCTAATTTTGGTTGTATTGCAACCACGACGATCAGACTATTATTTTATCCAACGGTGGTACTGAAAGATGCTGTACTTCAAAACTGTTATATTGATAATGACGTTACCCGTTCAACATTTGATCTTTCCAAGGCAGATATCGGAGTAGCTGTTCCAACACCTACCGGAACTATCATTAAATATTATACAACTATAACTGATGCCAAAGCACAGACAAACCCTATTGTAGCAGCATTAAACTATCTTTCAGAAAGCAAAACAGTATATGCAAGAGTAGATAATGACAAACAGTGTTATTCAATTGCTAAAATAGAACTGATTGTATTGCCTCCGGTAAAATCAGCAGTATTAAAAGATAAAACAATTTGTGCTGAAGCTAAAACCTCTTTGGATGCAGGACCTGGATTTGTAAGCTACGAATGGAGTACGGGTGAAACTACACAATCTATCAACAACGTAGGAGTTGGTGTGTATTGGGTAAAACTTCAGACCGGAAAATGTTTCACACTTCAGGAAGTACGTGTACATCCAAGCCTTCAGCCAGTGGTTTCAGGAATCGAAATTACCAACAACAATATCACAGTAACAGCTTCAGGAGGAGTTCCCCCTTACAAATATTCTATTGACGGTGTTAACTGGCAGGACTCCAACGTATTCACAGGACTTCCTAGAGGAGAGAATACGATATATGTAAAAGATACTTACAACTGTACTCCTATTCAGGTAACAGTTACTGTGCCTAATCTTATCAACGCGATTACTCCGAATGGAGATAACGTAAATGATGTTATTGATTACTCAGCATTAGCCTACAAGAAAAACCTTATCTTCATTGTATATGACAGATATGGAAACAAACTTCATGAAGCTAACAAAATGAATAACTTCACTTGGGACGGAACAGCCTTTGGTAAGAAAATCCTAACCGGAACTTACTGGTACACGATTTCGTGGAACGAAAACAATAAAGACAATACCGAAACCAAATATTCAGGATGGGTATTGGTAAAAAATAAAGAATAAGTTTTTTACTTCATCTTTTTGAAAATCACCTCAGACTGAGGTGATTTTTTTTATCAACAAGTCCAACCTCCTGTTTACAGCATTTTACGAAAGACTGCTAATAATTTGTTGAATACTATTTTTTTATTATTTTTTAAATAAACTATCTTTGCACCATGGCGCAGAAAGAAACATTATCATCCCTGACACACGGAAACTTTGCAAAAGAATTGTCTATTGCGGATGGAAAAATGCCTCCCAATGCAGTGGATTTTGAAAGATTGGTTATCGGGACTTTTTTGATTGACAAAAAAGGTCTTGACCATTCCATTGACCTTCTTACCCCAGAGGTATTTTATGATCCCAGACATCAGGTCATCTTTTCTACTATCCTAAAATTGTATGAAGGCAACCACCCGGTAGACTTAATGACGATTATTCAGAATTTAAAAAAGGAAGACAAACTGAGTCAGGCAGGTGGTGATCATTACATCATTGATCTTACAATGGGAGTAAGCTCATCTGCCCATATCGAATATCACGTACGTGTTATTCTTGAAAAGTATATTTTAAGAAGCCTTATTAATGTTTCTGCTAATGTTATTGATTCTTCCTACAAGGAATCAACAGATGTTTTTGAACTTCTGGATAAAGCAGAACAATCCTTCTTTGAGATCACCAACGGAACCATTAAGAAAGGATTCGATACTGCCAATTCATTGGTAAAGCAGGCTATTGATACCATTAAATCTTTAAAAGATAAAGAGGGCCTTTCCGGAGTTCCTTCAGGATTCAGAGATGTGGATAAGGAAACCGGTGGATGGCAGAATTCTGACCTTATTATTATTGCAGCCCGTCCCGCGATGGGAAAAACGGCATTTCTTCTTTCCATGGCAAGAAATATTGCAGTGGGACATAAAGTTCCTATGGCATTATTCTCTCTCGAGATGGCCTCGGTACAGCTGATCACCAGAATGATTGCTTCCGAAACAAGAATCTCATCAGAAAAACTAAGAAAAGGAACCCTGGATGATGAAGAATGGCAAAGACTATTCTCCAATGTATCCGAATTGGAAAACGCTCCTTTATATATTGACGAAACCCCTTCCCTTTCCATATTCGACTTCCGTGCAAAATGCCGAAGACTGGTAATGCAGCATGGGGTAAGAATTATCATGGTTGACTACCTTCAGCTGATGACCGCAGGAAGCAGCGGTGGAAAAGGAGTTGGAAACCGTGAACAGGAGATTTCCATGATTTCACGTTCATTAAAAGCCATTGCAAAAGAACTTAACGTACCGGTAATTGCCCTGTCTCAGCTTTCAAGAAGTGTGGAAGCCCGACCTGGAAAAAGACCTCAGCTTTCAGATCTGAGGGAATCCGGAGCAATTGAGCAGGATGCGGATATCGTATCTTTCATCTTCAGACCGGAGTATTATAAAATTACGGTTTGGGATAATGATGAGGAAGGACAGGAAACTTCTACAGAAAACCAGGCCGAACTGATTATTGCAAAACACAGAAATGGTGCTACGGCAGATGTAAGATTATCATTCCTGAAACATTTTGCAAAATTCGGTGATATTGAAGCGGCACTTGACGGTGGTGCTGGAGGAGGATATCCTTCCAACTTCGGAGAACCTAGCGGATTTGACAAGATCAAAACAACAATTCAGCCAGGAGCAGCATTTGATCTTCCGGACAGTTCAAAACTTTCAGGATCTTCAATGAATGACTTTGACGACGATGATGACTTCCCCTTTTAAACAAAGGCTAAAATTCAGTTCAATTTTATAGTCAATACATCAATTATTAAAAAGCAGATTTGAGAATCGAAATTTATACGGACGGAGCTTGCAGCGGAAACCCGGGAAAAGGCGGATATGGAATTCTTATGCGCGTTCCTGAAAAAAATTACCAGAAAACATTTTCAAAAGGTTTTCGAAAAACCACCAACAACAGAATGGAGCTTCTGGCTGTCATCACTGCATTGGAAAAACTGAAATCTACAGAAAATGACATCCATGTGTATACCGACAGTAAATATGTATCTGACGCCATCAACCAAAACTGGATTACCGGATGGATCAAGAGAGGTTGGAAAAATGTAAAAAACCCTGATCTCTGGAAAAAATTCATTGAACTCTACAACAAACACAACCCAAAAATGCATTGGGTAAAAGGCCATGCCGGACATTTTGAAAACGAACTTTGCGACAAATTAGCCGTAGCAGCAGCCAGTTCTCCAGATCTTGAAATTGATACTTATTTTGAGGGTTTGGATAACAATTCCTTATTTTAATTTAATTAATATAAATAAGGAATCACTTCTACAATATTCACCATTATATCATAATAAGCAGGATTTTTTTAAAATATTATTAAAATTTAAGCAAGATTAACATTAAATACATATTATTTAATTGGGATTTAATATCTTTACATATTAATCTAAGTCCCATTATAAATGAATAAAAATCTATTATTGTATTTATCTGTTTTTTTACTCTGTATAGCTGGGAAGTCCTTCGCTCAGACTTATCAGCTTATCGGAAACCCAGTGAACACTACCGGATGGACCATGGTTTCACCTACTCAGGTAAACACAGATTTTATTCAGCTGACCCCGGATACCAATAACCAATCCGGTTCCATCAGGCTGAATGATCCTATTAACTTAAAATATTGTGATAAATGGAGAGTGGAATTTGATTTCAGAATGGATTCCAACCAAACCTCCAATGGAGATGGAATCGCCTTCTGGTATCTCGCCAACCCTCCGGTAGCCAGCGTATTAGGCTCAGGACTTGGAGTGTCTCAAAATGCCGTAGGACTTGTTGTAGGACTTGACACTTACAACAATACCACAACTGCTACCATGAGTAAGGTACATGTTGGTTATGGACTGGTTCAAAATACCACTGACAACAATAATGTCGAATTTTTTAATGTTCCCGGAAGTTCTTTCCACTCCCCGGACCTGAATACTACACAGCCTTTTCAGGGAACAACTTTTAAACACGTTGAAGTAACGGCGCAGGTAGATCCTACAGCTCCTACCAGCTGGATTATAAAAATAACAATAGACGGTAATGTAATTTGCAATCAGTCTTTTGCGCCTTCAGGTGCTGCTGCAGCAATGACTGTAGGATATTTTGGTTTTTCAGCTTCTACAGGAGGTGCAAGATCCAGACATTCCATTAAAAATGTAAAAATTTATACGGATAAAGTTCCTATTTTACAGAATTCAGCAACACAGTCATTCTGTCCTAATCCTACAACCGGATACGGATCTGTAAACCTGACTACTTTCAATTCACAATTTGTAAACAACCCTTCCAATTATACATTTACCTATTATCCATTTGGAAGCTCTACACCTATTGCGAATCCTACCAATTATCAGTTCAATGCCAACTCAACAGTAACAGTTGTTATTAAAGATAATGCAGGACTACTGTGTGATAACCCGGATGGTAAAATTTTATTGGTTCTGGCCCCTTTCAAAGCGGAAGACAAAACCATCACAGTATGTAATAATAACAAAGCAGGAACAGCAGCTTTCAATCTGAATACAGCAGCTGTAACCAATGTTCCTGGGGTTACAAAAAAATATTATAAAACGCTGGCAGACCTCAATGCCGATACGAATGAGATTCAAAATCCTGACAATTACCTATCTGCTCCCGGAGTTGTTTATGTAAAAGTAACAACCCCTCAGGGATGTACAGGCTCAGCAAAAATTACCCTTGCATTTTATCCGGACACTCCTGTGAAAGAAGCTACTCTAAGATCATGTTTCATTGAAAATAATATTACAAGCGCCATCTTTAATTTGACAACTGCAGATGTTACTACTTTAGGGGCAGGCGCTGCAAAAAAATACTACACATCCATCGCTAATGCATTAGACGGAATCAATGAAATTATGAATCCGCTTCAGTATTTATCTACAAGTACCGCAGTGTATGCAAAAGTAACGGATGCCAACGGATGTTTTAATATTGCTAAAATCAACCTTATTGTATTACCTCCGGTAACCTCTTCTGTTCTGAAAGACAAGATCATTTGTATTGGTGAAAAAACAGATCTGGATGCAGGACCAGGATTTGACGGATATGAATGGAGCACCGGAGCAACTACCTCATCTATTAAAGATGTAGGAGTAGGTCCTTATTGGGTAAAATTGAAAACCGGCAATTGCATCACTACACAGACTGTCAATGTAAAAGCATCTGCAAATCCTGTGATTTCCAGCATTGATATTGACAACAACACCATCACTGTAAATGTAGCAGATGGAACTCCTCCGTATCAGTTTTCTCTGGATGGAATGAACTGGCAGCCTGGCAATATATTCACAGGTTTAGCAAGAGGCGAAGTAAGAGTGTATGTAAAAGATTTTTACAATTGTACACCTGTTGAAGTTCAGATTACCGTTCCTAACCTGATTAACGCTATCACTCCAAACGGCGACAACGTAAATGATTTCATTGATTATTCAGCACTTGCTTACAAGAAAAACCTGATATTCATTGTCTACGACAGATATGGTAACAAACTGTACGAAGCCGGAAAAATGAGAAACTTTACATGGGACGGAACAGCTTCTGGTAAAAAAGTTCTTACAGGAACTTACTGGTACACCATTTCATGGAACGAAAACAACAAAGACAATACTGAAACCAAATACTCAGGCTGGGTATTGGTTAAAAACAGAGAATAAATTTTACTATCAGAAACTACCTCATTTGGGGTAGTTTCGGTATTAAAAGCAGAATCTGCTTCCTCAAAGATTGGAACCAGGTATTGCTTTTTATCACCATTTAAACATAAAAAACAATTTTATTTCTAAGATTAAGTATAACATCACAATCCATCCACTATGAAAAAAGATATACTCATTTTTTTACTGACTATCTTATTATGCTTGCCGGGAAGATTATTTTCACAAACATACCAACTTACCGGAAACCCTGTTAATACAACGGGCTGGGATCTTGTCTCTGATGCTATAGTAAGCGGAGACTTTGTAAGGCTTACCACAGACCAGACCAGCAGATACGGGGCTGTAAAATTATCAACACCTATTACTTTAAGCTACTGTGATAAATGGAAAGTAGAATTCGATTTCAGAATTGACGGAAACGGAACCACACAATTTGGAAAAGGGGACGGCTTTACCTTCTGGTATCTTGCCAATCCGCCAACAGGATTTGTATCAGGAGGAGGACTCGGTATTCCAGCCAATGCTTCTGGGCTCATGGTTGGTTTTGATATTTTCAACAATACCACTGAAGGCCAGATGAGTAAAGTACATATTCTTTATGGCACTAATAATACTGCAGGTAACAATATCGAATTCAACACTACTCCGGGAAGCACATTCCATTCTCCAGACCTTATTGCTACCCAGCCGTTTGTAGGAGATACCTACAGACACGTTGAAGTAAACGGAGAAACAGACCTTACCAACCCTACAAACTGGATTATCAAAGTAAGAATAAACGGAGTGCTTATCGTAGATCAGTCTTTTGCACCTTCCGGAGGAGCTGTAGGAATGTCACAGGGGTATTTTGGTTTCTCTGCAGCAACCGGAGGAGCCAGTGCAAGACATTCTATTAAAGATGTTAAAGTATATGTAGATAAAGTTCCTATTTTAAGTAATACCATAACTCCATTCGTTTGTACAAATCCAGCTACCGGAAATGGTACGGTAGACCTTACTTCTTATAATTCTCAATTTGTAAATAATCCTGGAAATTATATTTTCACTTATTATGTATTGGGAAGTTCTACTCCTATCGCCAATCCTACAAGTTTCCAATATTCCGGAAATACAACGATTAAGGTGGTGGTAAAAGATCCTACTTCTACTCTTTGTGATAATGGTGATGGTGTTATTCAGCTTAACCCTACTCCATTTGCAGCAACAGATGCTACTCTTAGCGGATGCAATAACAACAATGCCGGAACAGCAACCTTTGATCTCAATACTGCTGCTGTAACAACTGTTGCCGGAGTTACCAAAGAATTCTATCCTACTTTATATGATCTGAATAACGGTACGAATCAGATAACAAATCCTTCTGCCTATGCCTCTGCGGCAGCAACAATATATGTAAAAGTAACCACACCTCAGGGTTGTGTAAGTACTTCTAAAATTACACTGAACATTTACCCTGTAGTAGTTGTTAATGACGTTGAACTCAAATCATGTTTCATTGAAACCAACCCATCTATGGCTTCTTTTAACCTTACAGGAGCTGTAGTTTCCCAGGGTGGACTTACAAAAGAATATTACCCTTCGTTGACAGATGCTATCAGTGGAACCAATGCCATCTCCACTCCGGCAGCATACATTGCTCCTAATGGAGTTGTTTATATTAAAGTTTTTAATGGAAATGGATGCTATTCTATTGCTAAAGTTACATTAACTGTAATACCTCCCGTTTATTCAAGAACTTTACTTAACAAGACAATTTGTATTGAAAACACCACAACATTAGATGCGGGAGCAGGATTCAAAAGCTATGAATGGAGCACAGGAGCAACCACACAATCCATCAAGAATGTAGGAGTAGGTACTTACTGGGTAAAACTGAAAACCGGAGATTGTATTGCAACACAAAAAGTAACAGTATATCCTTCTGACAATCCTGTTATTACCACGGTTGACATTTCAGGAAGTACCGTAACGGTATACGCTAACGGTGGAACTCCTCCTTATCAATACTCTATGGATAATATCAACTGGCAGGACTCCAATGTGTTCACCAATATTACTAGAGGAGAAGCTAAAGTATATGTAAGAGATGGTTATAATTGCGTTCCTGTTGAAGTCAATATTACAGTACCTAACCTGATCAATATAATTACTCCTAATGATGACGGAATTAATGATTTTGTTGATTACTCTGCATTAGCCAATAAACAAAATCTGGAAATTGCCATCTTCGACAGATATGGTTATAAAATGTTCCAGGCAGATAAAACCAATGGCTACAAATGGGCAGGAACCACCAATGGACATAAAAAAGTCCCTACAGGAAACTATTGGTATTCTGTTTCATGGAATGAAAATAATAAAAACAGTACTCCGATAAAATTCTCAGGCTGGATTGTTGTAAAAAACAGAGAATAATTACACTTTCCACCACATCAAAAGAATCACCCCGCCGGTCGGGGTGATTTTTTTGTATGAACAGGCAGGAGATATTTCATTTTAAAGACTCTTTATTCATATTCAATTCTTAAATTTGTCGTATGAATTATTTGGAAGCTTTAAGCAGAAGATATTCTGTAAAAAAATTCAATCATCAGATTATTCCTCAGGAAACTCTTCACAACATTCTTGAGTCAGGAAAGCTGTCTGCCAGTTCGCTGGGGCTTCAGCCTTATAAAATTGTGGTTGTTGAAAGTGAGAAGATGAAACAGAAATTAATTCCTGCTTTTTATAATCCATCACAGATTTCCACCTGTTCTCATCTTATTGTTATTATTTCAAAAAAAGTGATAGAAGAGAACTACATCCGAGGTTATTTTAATCATATTTCTGAAGTAAGAGATACTCCTATGGAAACACTGGATCCTTTCAGAAACAGCATTAATCAGCATATTAACCAGAAAACACACGATGAAATTTTCAACTGGGCAGAAAAACAGTCTTATATAGTATTGGCTAATCTTATGTATGCCGCCGCTATTGAAAATATAGACTCCTGCCCGATGGAAGGCTTCCGTCAGAATCTTATAGAAGAAATTCTGAATATCGATCCTGAAACAGAAAAAGTAACTGTTACCCTCGCTTTAGGCTACCGTTCTGAAGAAGATCATTTCCAACACATGAAAAAAGTAAGAAAACCAAACGAAAAATTGTTTAAATTTATTTAATATTTTAAACGATTGTACCTAAAGCCAGCATATGATAAAAGCGGATGTATTAGTAATCGGTTCCGGCATTTCCGGACTTTCCTATGCCATTAAAGTTTCTGAACAGCTCCCTGATGCCAAAATCATTATTGTAACAAAATCTGATGAAGACGAAAGCAACACAAAATACGCTCAAGGCGGTCTGGCTGTTGTTACAGATTTTCAAAATGATAATTTCCAAAAACATATCGACGATACGATGCGTGCCGGGGACGGAGAAAACAAACGCGATGTCGTAGAAATGGTAGTAAGGGAAGCTCCCGCAAGATTCAATGAAATTGTAGAATGGGGAGCACAGTTTGATATGAAGAATGGTAAATTCGCTTTAGGAAGAGAAGGAGGTCATACCGAAAACAGAATCGTCCATCATAAAGATATCACAGGTTTTGAAATCGAAAGAGCTTTATTGCAAACAGCCAATAACAGCCCGAATATCGAAATTCTTGATCATCATTATGTGATTGATATCATCACACAGCACCACGTTCCGGGAAAAGAACTCAATGAAGGAGACATCCACTGCTACGGGGCTTATATTCTGGATGAGAAATCCAAAACAATCAAAAAAATAACTTCTAAAATAACACTGGCTGCCACCGGGGGAGCCGGACACGTTTATAAAAATACGACCAATCCTACTATTGCTACCGGAGACGGAATTGCTTTCGTAGCCCGTGCTAAAGGAAACGTTTCCAATATGCAATATTACCAATTCCACCCGACAGCTTTATACAGCAAAATGGATGGAATGTTGTTTTTAATTTCAGAAGCCGTTCGTGGAGATGGAGCAAAATTAAGAACCAAAAGAGGTGAAAAATTCATGCATAAATATGATGAACGTGAAGAATTAGCCTCAAGAGACATTGTTGCAAGAGCCATCGATGCCGAAATGAAAATTACAGGAGACGAATTTGTCGGTTTAGATTGTAAAGAAATGAACCATGAAAAATTCTTAGAACATTTCCCGAATATTTATAAAAAATGTAAAGACGAAGGAATTGATCCTTTCACTCAATTGATTCCTGTTGTACCTGCCTGCCACTATCTCATGGGTGGAATTGAAGTAGACAGAGACGGACAGTCTTCCATCAGAAATCTTTTTGCAGTAGGAGAATGTACCAACTCAGGACTGCATGGCGCCAACAGACTTGCTTCAAACTCACTTCTTGAAGGCCTGGTTTTCGGGCACAATGCAGCCATGAAAACGGTAGACCTTCTTAATGAAAACAATTTCAACTTTGATGATCTGAAAGCCGTTCCGGAATGGAATGAAGAAGGAATGAAAATCATGGACGAAATGGTTATCGTCAGTTATCTGAGAAAACAACTTCAGGAAATGATGAGCGATCTTGTAGGTATTGTAAGAAGCAACAGACGTCTGAATATGGCACTGCAAAAACACCAGGAAATTGCAGCTGCAGTAGATGAAATATACCACTACTCTATCTTATCTCCACAGTTGTCAGAATTAAGAAACTTAACAACCGTTGCACACCTCATCATTACCCAATCCATGGAAATGACAGAGAATAAGGGAGCATTTTATAATAAAGATTTAGCTTAAAAGCATAATATAATGAAAAGACCAGCATACGTTACAGATAAAGCATTAAAAGCATTCATAAAAAGTGCGCTTGAAGAAGATATTCAGGACGGTGACCATTCTACTCTTTCTACTATTCCACAGGATCTTGTGCAAAGTGCCAAGCTTTTGGTAAAACAGGATTGTATTCTTGCAGGTGTTGAGCTGGCTGAAATCATTTTTAAAACATTTGACAAGAATTTAAAAGTAGAGATTTTCATTAAAGATGGAACTCCATGTAAATTTGGAGATGTAGCTCTTATTGTTACAGGAAGCGCAAGATCTATCCTTTCCACAGAGAGATTTGTTCTTAACTGTATGCAGAGAATGAGTGGCATTGCAACCCTTACTCATGAGTGGGACTCAAGATTAGTAGGGACAAAAACTAAACTTTTAGATACAAGAAAAACAACTCCCAATTTCAGAATGTGTGAAAAATGGGCGGTAGCTATCGGCGGAGGAACCAATCACAGGTATGGCCTTTATGACATGATCATGCTGAAGGATAATCATATTGATTACAACGGAAGCATTACCAATGCAGTAGCAATGGCAAAGGATTACGTTAAAAAGAATAAGAAAAAGTTGAAAATAGAGGTTGAAACCAGAAACCTTGAAGAAGTTCAGGAAGCCATCAATGCAAAAGTTGACAGAATCATGCTTGATAATATGGATGTAAAAACTATGAAACAAGCTGTAAAGATGATTAACGGTTCTTGTGAATCTGAAGCTTCAGGTGGAATTACCCGCGATATGTTAAAAGAAATTGCCTCCACAGGCGTTACTTATATCTCTGTAGGAGCCCTTACACACTCTGCTGAGAATATAGATCTGAGTCTCAAAGCAGTGAAATAGCGTTGAATTTTTAACAAAAACACCACCACTTTGTTAAAAATTCAATAACATGACTTTTTTCATACAAAAATTCAATTTTTAGCCATAATATTGATTTTTAACGCTTTAACATTATTAAGACTGATTAAAAATTAACATTGAGTTAATAATAGTTAAATTTTATTTTGCGAATTTTGCAGAAAATTAAATCTAATTATTACTAACGATTATGAAATTAATCAACAAATCGATACTAACTGCGGTTATTACATTATCTACAGCTAGTGTTTATTACGCTCAACAAGTTCAGGATACAGCGAAAGCTAAGTCTAAAGATATTGAAGAGGTAATCCTTAAAGGTGTTACAGATATCGCTAAAGATAGAAAAACACCAGTAGCAGTTTCTACAATCAAAGCAGCTCAGATCCTTGAAAGACAAGGTAACCAAGAGCTTGTAGAAATGTTAAATACAACACCATCTGTATATGCTACAAAAGGTGGTGGTGGTTTTGGAGATTCACAGCTTACAATGCGAGGGTTTGAATCCAGAAACATTGCAGTAATGGTAAACGGTATGCCAGTTAACGATATGGAAAGTGGTACCGTATATATGTCTAACTGGACGGGGTTATCTGACGTTACCAGCACTATGCAGGTACAAAGAGGTCTTGGATCTTCTAAATTAGCAATTGCTTCTGTAGGAGGAACAATGAACTTCATTACCCGTTCTGCTGATATGAAACAAGGTGGAGCAGTTAGATTAGGTATTGGTAATAACGATTTCTTAAAAACATCTTTTGCTTACAATACCGGAAAATCTGAAAATGGTTGGGCTGCATCATTCTTGATGGCCAGACAAGCAGGAGGAACCTATGTACAAAATACAGATTACGAATCATATACTTATTTCTTTGCTTTAGGTTACCAGCCAAGCGCGAAGCATAACTTACAGTTTATGATAACTTCTTCCCCACAGTGGCACGATCAGAGATCTTGGGCTCCAACTATTGGGAACTATATCAAATACAACCCGGATAATGATGGTACACCATACAGACAATACAACTCTGATTATGGATATTATACATCAGCAGATGGAAGAAGAACAAACATAGCCAATGCTATGAACTATTATTCTAAGCCTGTAATGATGTTGAACTGGGATTGGACGATCAGTGATAAATCAACTTTAAGTACCGTTGCTTACATGTCAAACGGACGTGGTGGTGGAGCAAGAAACCTAGGTAGAGTTGGAAACAAGTCTATTACAGATCCAAGTTTCATTGATGCAGAAGGACACTACAATTATAATACAATTTTTGCAGCCAATGCAGCTGTAACTCCAACTATAGGTGTATCAGGAAACACTTTAGTACGTAGCTCAAGTGTAAACTCTCACAACTGGTACGGAATTTTGATGAACTTCCAACACAAAATTAACGATAACTGGAACTTCTCTATCGGTACTGATGACAGATACTACTACGGATATCACTACCAAGTACTTTCTGATCTTTATGGAGCTTCTGGTTATTCAGATAACACAAATAAAAATTTAGCTACAAATAATATTGTTCGTAATACTTACGATTATCAAAAACTAAACTGGAATCCTTTCGGTGGATCTAATGCACCAATGGAAGACAGAGTAGCATTCAGTAATGATGGTGAAGTATTGTGGTACAGTGGTTTTGGGCAAGTAGAATATTCTACTGAAAAACTAACAGTATATGCACAAGGTTCCGTTTCAAACCAAGGGTATCAGAGAATTGATGACTTTACAAAACCAGGAACTATTCAACAAGGTCAGGCTGTAGAAAGAAAAACCGGATTCAAAAACCTTTTTGGTTATAACATTAAGGGGGGAGCTAACTACAACATCGATGCTAGTAACAACGTTTTCGCTAATATCGGTTATTATAGCAAACAACCTTTGATGAGCGCAGTATATCCAAGTAACCAACAGGTTGTAAACCCTAACTTAACTAATGAGAAAATCTTCTCTGTTGAATTAGGTTATGGATTCAAAACAGCTAACTTTAATGCAAAAGTTAACTTATATAGAACTGAGTGGAAAGACAGATGGTTCAGAAGAGGAGGTGTAGACTTTGGAAATGGTATCAGAGGATATTCTGAAATCAGTGGAATTACTCAACTTCACCAAGGAGTTGAAGCTGAAGCTACTTATAGAGTAAACAGATTCTTAGAACTTCAAGGTATGTTCTCTTGGGGAGATTACAAATACAAAGGAAATGCAACAGGATCAAACTTCCAGGATGATAACACTCCTATCCTAACAGACGGATCTAACACTTCTACTCTTTATTTAGATAAAGTAAATGTAGGAGGAACCAATAACAGTGTTCCACAGACCACATCTTCATTAGGATTTACAGTAACTCCGGTTACAGATCTTAGAATCTATGGTAACTGGCAATATGTAGGAAGAATTTATTCAGCAATGAATATGAATGACTTCATTAAACCAGGAAACGAAGCTTTAAAATTACCTGACTTTAATTTATTCAACATAGGTGCATCTTATAAGATTAAATTGAAAAATCCAAGCCAATATTTTACTCTTGGTGTAAACGTATACAACTTGTTTGATACTACTTATATTCAAGATGGTGCTACAAACATCAAAACTAAAGAGCTTGGTGACTTTACTACCACTACAACTGGTGGAGTTACAACAACTGCTCAACAGAAATATGATGCTTACCAGGCTACATTGTACAAAGGACTTGATCCTTCAAACAGAGTATTCTTCGGATTCGGGAGAACTTGGTCTACTACATTATCATTCAACTTCTAATAATATCACAATATTAGATTTTATAAATATCAATCCCGGCTTTGAGCCGGGATTTTTGTTATCTTTGTGTACAAAAAAATAGGATTATGGATTTTTACAACATTTTACTTAATGCCCATAAAGGTTTCGGGTATCTTGAAATTCTTTTGGTAACATTATTTGTCATTGCACTTTTAGCTACCATGTTCGGTTTCAGTGGAAAAGTGAACAAATTTTTGAAGAAAACAACTCTTTTCACAATGATTTTCTTCCACGTTCAGTTTTTATTAGGGATCATTATGCTGATCACCACTTTCAGCAAAGGTTTAAACATGGGAGAAGTAATGAAAAATGCAGCATTAAGATTCCAATATGTTGAACATCCATTCTCTATGCTTATTGCTGCAGTTTTGATGACCATTGTCAACAAAAAAGTAAAATCCAATGATACTATTTCTTTAGGAGTAGTAATTATGGGACTGATTGCAGTAGGTTTATTTGCATTTGCATTCCCTTGGACAAGAGTCTTCGGGGCTTAAAACAGACAAAGAAATTATATGCGTTATAATTTATAAATAGTTTAATCTTAAATTTTTAATTAAATCAATGAAAGTAGCTGTAGTAGGTTCAACAGGAATGGTTGGACAAGTTATGCTTAAAGTTTTGGAGGAGAGAAACTTCCCTGTAACAGAATTAATCCCGGTAGCATCCGAAAGATCTGTAGGCAAGAAGGTGAAGTATAAACAGAAGGAATTTACCATCGTAAGCATGAAGGACGCTATAGCTGCCAAACCGGATATTGCAATCTTCTCTGCAGGTGGTTCTACTTCTCTTGAATTTGCTCCTTTATTTGCAGAAGCAGGAACAACAGTAATTGACAATTCTTCTGCATGGAGAATGGATCCTGATAAAAAATTAGTTGTTCCGGAAATCAATGCTGATGTCCTAACAAAAGAAGATAAAATCATTGCAAATCCGAATTGTTCTACCATTCAGTTGGTCATGGTTCTTGGACCTTTGAACAAAAAATATGATTTAAAAAGAGTAATTGTTTCTACTTACCAGTCTGTAACAGGAACAGGTAAAGCTGCTGTAGACCAGCTAAATGGTGAAATCAGCGGAGATGATTCTACTGAAAAAGTGTATCCTTATCAGATTTTCAAAAATGCATTACCACACTGTGATGTGTTTGCAGAAGATGACTACACCAAAGAAGAGATCAAACTGATGAAGGAACCTAAGAAGATTTTAGGAGACGATACCTTTAACTTAACAGCAACTGCTGTAAGAGTTCCGGTTCAGGGAGGACATTCTGAAAGTGTAAATATTGAATTCGAAAATGAATTTGAACTGGATGAAGTAAGAAAAATCTTAGCTGAAACTCCGGGAGTCATTGTAATGGATGATGTAAAAAACAACCACTACCCGATGCCTCTGTATTCAGAAGGAAAAGATGAGGTCTTTGTGGGAAGAATCAGAAGAGACCTTTCGCAGCCCAAAACACTCAACCTCTGGATCGTTGCAGACAATCTGAGGAAAGGAGCAGCAACAAACGCTGTACAAATTGCAGAATACCTTGTAGCAAACAACTTAGTATAAACTAACAAAATAAAAAGAGTCTCAGAATTGAGATTCTTTTTTTTATCAAACACAGTATGAATACCCAGAAAAATACCCATAAAGAGAAAATAGGATTCCAGAAGCTTATTGCCACATTTGGAATCATCCTTTTTGTCGGAAAAATTATTGCATGGAAGCTTACCAATTCTGATGCTGTATTTTCTGATGCTATGGAAAGTATCGTTAATGTCATCAGTGCATTCATGGGACTTTATTCTCTTCATCTTGCGGCCAAACCTAAAGATGATGACCATCCGTATGGCCATGGGAAAGTAGAATTCGTGACTTCCGGAATTGAAGGAGCTTTGATTGCCATAGCCGGTGTTATGATTATCTACGAAGGAATTCACAGTCTTATTGTAGGAAAAACACTGAGTAAAATTGATCTTGGGATATGGATTATTGCTGCCACTGCAGTTATTAATTATTTGCTGGGATATATTTCTATTAAAAAAGGAGAAAGAGAAAACTCTCTTGTTCTTATTTCATCCGGTAAACATCTTCAGTCGGATACCATTACAACCCTTGGCGTGGTTGCCAGTTTAATTATTGTTTACTTCACCAAAATTTATTGGCTGGATTCAGTAGTAGCATTAAGCTTTGGGCTTTATATCATATTTGTAGGCTATAAAATCGTTCGAAAATCTCTGAGCGGCATTATGGACGAGCAGGATCCTGAAATACTAAATCAGGTGATTAAAATCCTTGAAGAAAACAGACAAATAGAATGGATTGATGTACACAATATGAAAATTCAACAATTCGGATCTTCCCTGCATATTGATGCCCATATTACCCTTCCATGGTATTATGATCTGCGTGATGCCCACGGAGAAATGGAAAAGGTAATCATCCTTCTTGCTAAAAATATTAAACGTACTATTGAGTTCAATTTTCATATGGATGACTGTAAACCAATTTCATGTTCAATCTGCCAGATCAAAGAATGTCCTGTTCGCGAAAAAAGCTTTATCAAACGGGTAGAATGGACCCCAGAAAATGTTACAAGTGTAGATAAACATACCATCTCTGAAGATGAGTAAGGAAATTCAGTTTTGGTTTTATCAATTTGATTTAAGAGCCACCTGTTTTCGATAATAGAACATCGGAACAATCAAAAGGATAATCAAAGGCTGAATTACGAATCTTCTCATATAAAAAGAAAAAAGATATCCTATTTCAAATTTGCTGTGAATACAGTACAGGTAAATCGGGAATGTAATGGCAAAAACGACAATCATCATTACAGCTCCCTGCAAAGTCCATTCTTTATTTTTAAATAAACCATAAATAATCAGGCAGGAAAAAAGAAGATTTAAAATAAATCTGAACACATATCCTGTAATCAGTTTTCCCCACTCAAAGACAGGGAACTCAATATGTTTATTGGCTTCGTGAAAGTAATCTAAAAAAGGGTCATAAAAAAGAGTTCCTTCTAGAGCTCTTACCCCAATCAATCCGCATATACCTGCGAGAACCAGAAACCAGCTAAGAATTTTCATGTTTTAAGGCAAAAAATTTAATCCAGATCAGCCAAAGGACAACCACACTTCCATAAATAATGGCAGGAAAAATAAAATCGTGAAACATCTTTCCGTATTCTTTATGATCTGACATCACAATATTCAATCCTACAATTCTTAAAAGATTGATAACGTACAATAATACTAATCCTGCTCCCACAAAAACAAAAGTTTTCGTTCCTTTATAAAAAGCAAAAACAAAAGACACAAATAAAATGATAACAGAAATCGCATTACAGCCCTCTACCATTCTCGTCACATAATTCTGTTTAACATAAAACCAAACCTGTTCGTTCTTTACATCGTCATAAAGTTCTGTGGGGTAACCTATCGCATTCTGAAGAGACGTTACCTGATTGGCAATCATCCTTGAAAAAGAATCCAATCCGGAGTCTTTCCCACTATTCAGATAGAACTGATAGGCAAAAAGCAGCACCAGATAAATAATAATAAAACGCAATAAAATACCCAAAACAGGTTTAAAGTCTTTCAGCATAATACAAAGATAAAAATTAGCTTGTAATATCCTGAATTTGAATGAAGAAAGTTAAAAACAAGAGTTCAAACCGTATAATTGCTAGGCTTACACTGAAAATTTTTCACAAAAACAATCAATAAAACCAAAATTCTACATCTCCCTAATAATAACTCTTTGATCTTCATCCATCACTTCTTAAATCTATCATTTCCAACTCATGTTAATTTAGTATATTTGTTTTCATATTATGACTTCTGATAACGCAAAACGATTTTTTGAAAACCATATAGGTAAAAAATCTTCTGAATTCGTCACATTAGCTCAAAGCGGCTCTGCGAGGGTCAATTTTCTGGCCACTACAGGCATTGAAAAATACATCATCACGTACAATGAAAATCTTCCGGAAAATGAAAGTTTTCTTTACTATTCCGAAGTATTCTCCGGGTTGAATCTCAATACCCCTTCTATCATTGCTGTTTCTGATGACAGAAAAATGTACATTCAGGAGTTTTTAGGGCAGCAGACACTTTCCGAGGTGATTACAAAAGAACAATTATCTCCTACTGTAAAATCTTTGGTTAAGCAGACCTTAGAAAAGCTTTTCCAACTGCAGATACAGACCCAGGGAAAAATTGATTTTTCAAAAACCTTTGAATATGAAAGTTATGATGAACTTCCCGTGATTCATGATCTTTATTACTTCAAAAATTTTGTCGCCGATTTTCTGGAACTTGAATACAATAAATCTACTCTTCTGAAAGAGTTTAAAAAAATTGTTGTACTTATTGAAAATCTTGAACCTAAAGGAATTATGATCCGAGATTTTCAGGCAAGAAATATTATGGTGAATGAAAAAAATGAAGTCTCTTTCATCGATTACCAATCGGCAATGAAAGGTCCGTTAATGTATGATGTCATCTCTTTTCTATTTCAGGCTAAAGCCAATTTCCCGGAAGATTTCAAACAGGAAATGCTGGAATATTATATTCAACAGTTTGAAAATCCTGAAACAAGAATGCAGTTGAAAAATGCAGTGATGCCTATTCAGATGATGAGATTTCTGCAAGTATTAGGAGCCTATGGATTCCGAGGATTGATTCAGAGAAAGCAACATTTCATGGCCAGCCTTGAAAAAGGGATACAGAATATTACCCAATTTGCAGACTCATGGGAACAGATGAATAATTATCCGGAATTGCAAAAAGTAATTCAGCAACTGACATCAGAGAAAGCAAAGCAAAAAATTGAAGAAATAATAAATAAATAAGTCTTCGGCTCCGCTCAGACTGACAGAGTGAAAATATTTGAGCAAAGCACAAAGCGACTTCAACATAACTAAATAAGCCTTAATGGTTTAAAAATAAAAAATATGCTAAACATCGAGATACACAGTTTTTCATACAAAAAAGGAGGAATTCCTAAAGACAATTCAGGAAATGGCGGAGGTTTCGCTTTTGACTGCCGTGGAATATTAAATCCAGGAAGAATTGAAGAATATAAAATCCAGACCGGAAATGACATCGGAGTTCAGGAATATCTGGAAACAAAAACAGAAATGCCTAAGTTCCTGGAATTGGTAAAATCTCTTGTTTCTATCAATATCGACGATTATCTTGCAAGAGGTTTTGAACATCTTCAAATCAACTTCGGATGTACAGGCGGACAGCACAGATCAGTATATTCAGCTATAAAAATTGCAGAATTTATCAAAGAAAAATATCATGAAGGAACTCAGGTAACCCTTCATCATGATGAACAACCGCAACTGAACATTAGTAATCAGTAATGAGCAATAAGTAATTTTCTAATTACACATATATTACTCATTATCAATCACACATTACTTATAAAATTATGAAAGCTTTAATTTTCGCAGCTGGAAAAGGTACCAGACTTAAGCCGTTTACAGATCATCATCCAAAAGCACTCGCCAAGGTAAATGAAATTCCGCTTCTGGAAAGAAATATTAATTACCTGAAAAGTTTCGGAATAAAGGATTTTGTTATCAACATTCACCATTTTGGAGAACAGATTGTTGATTTTCTGAATAAAAACAATAATTTCGGGTGCAAGATTGAAATCTCTGATGAAACCAATGAGCTTCTGGAAACTGGTGGCGGCTTGATATTTGCAAGAAAATTCCTAGATCACGGAGAAGATTTTTTAATCATGAACGCTGATATTCTAACCGATCTGAACATCAATGCATTGGTAGAATACCACAAAAAGATAAAAGATTTTGCTACTTTAGCGGTTTCGGACAGAGAAAGTTCGAGAAAACTCCTTTTCAATGATGATATGGTTTTGAGAGGCTGGCTGAATGTACAGACTGGTGAACAAAGATTAGCAGAATTCAATAAAGGCTTTAGAGCTCTTGCATTCAGCGGAATTCATTGTATCAATCCTGTTATCTTCGAAAAAATAAAAAGAACAGGCAAATTCTCTGTTATGGAAGAATATCTGGATCTGATGCAGACCGAGCATATACATGGTTTTGTACACGACAGTATTCTTATTGATGTCGGAAGACCATCATCTATAATAGAAGCCGAAAAACATTTTAAATAAATTTTTGCAATGGAAATTGATGGAACCAGGGATGAAAGTTTAGTAAATCCAGAACTTGACATTAACGAAACAAAACTGCATAACAGTTTCAGACAGAAAACCTGGGACGAAACAATCACCAAAGACAGCTGGATGGTCTTCAAGGTCATGGCTGAATTTGTAGACGGCTATGAAAAACTGGCTAAAATTGGCCCATGCGTTTCTATATTTGGCTCTGCCCGACTGAAGCCGGAGAACAAGTATTATGAAATGGCGGTAGATATTGCTGAAAAGATCACCAAACTAGGTTTCGGAATTATTACCGGAGGCGGTCCAGGGATTATGGAAGCAGGAAATAAAGGAGCTTTTAATGCCAAAGGGAAATCTATAGGACTTAATATTGATCTTCCTTTTGAACAGCATTTTAATCCTTATATCAACAAATCCTATTCTATGAACTTTGATTACTTTTTCGTGAGAAAAGTAATGTTTGTAAAATACTCTCAAGGATTCGTAGTAATGCCTGGAGGATTCGGAACACTGGATGAGCTGACTGAAGCGATGACCTTGATCCAGACCAACAAAATTGGAAAATTCCCAATTGTTTTGGTAGGAAGTGAATTCTGGGGTGGATTACTGGATTGGTTTAAAGCAACTCTGTTAAAAGAAGGAATGATTGCGGAAGATGATCTTGATCTTTATCGGGTGGTAGATACTGCTGATGAGGCTGTAGCACATATTAAAGCCTTTTATGATAAATATTCTGTAAATGTAAATTTCTAATTGGCATATTATTTGTGACTTATAACGAACAAGTATGATTGTAAATCTATTAATTAAGATGAAAAAACTTTTATATATATCAGGAATTTTAACATTTTTTGTGTTAATGAGTTTTATGTATGTAGACTTTTTCTCTTCAATGACCAAAGTTGACTATATTGATGGAAGCAAGACATTGAAGTTTACCACAAAAATGAATACAAGCCATATCTCTGATGCGATTAAAATCAACCCCAATACGGCAGGATTTGAAGCAGAGGTAAAAAAATATGTGAACAATAATTTTGATGTTTTTGTCAATGGAGCTCCTAAAACGATTACCTTCACAGGAAGTCAGGTCAGTGGAGAAACTGTATGGGTATATTTTGAAACCGGAGGCGTTTCGGATATCAATACCTTAAAGATTAAAAATACGATCCTTTTAAGCGCTTTTCCTAAGCAGATTAACCTGGTGAACATCGCCTACAAAGGCAGCCAGAAAACAATGAACTTCCAAAGAGGAAAAGAAGTGAACGAGGTTTCTTTTTAAACGAAAATTAGATTTAACCATTATAAATGGGTACCCTGGAAAGTCAGACTTTTCAGGGTATTTTTTTTGCCCCATAAAAAATCACTTTGAAGAGATTAATTAAGTACAAATACTTAATCTGAAATTTCAGCATTTCCACTCTAATATTTTCATTTTCAGCAATGTACATTTGTATTGTAATTACAACCATCAAGGTGAAGCCGGAATCACATAAATAACGGGGCGAAATCTGAAAAGCCACATGAGTAAGAAAACACCAAACTAAAAACGAAATATCATGGACGATGTACAACAAAAATCATCCAGTCAGGAAATAGATGTCCTGATTGTAATAGACACGGATTATGTAAGAGCTACTTATCCAAACCCAAGTAAAGACCCTAATAATCCTACAGGAATTGATCATAACAGCCAGCATATGATTGTTTCCAATGCCAACGCAATTTCCGGACAAGGTTCTGCTGATCTGAATTTCAGCGCAAGAGCCGGAGATACAGTTTCCTTCAGAGGAACTTCCATCTATCAGAATTCTGACGATGCTGTTATCATCTACAATATTAAGTACTGGTCCGGAGATCAGGTTTTTAACAGCTTTATATACAATTCTGTTGAAAGAAGACAAGCTGCAGTACCTAATTTGAATTCTCAAAATGGTCTTCCTGCCGCTACTGCTGATATTACTTTTGCCAGTATCGACTCTAAAGTGAAAGCTACAGGAAAAGAGAACTTCTATGTACAGTTTGGACTTTATATTTTAGATCCGAATGACAGTAACAAACAGATTCTGTTTGGCTACTTTTACTGGGATCCAACAATTACAGTTAAATAAAAGGAAATAAAAAAACCACTGCTGATGCAGTGGTTTTTGTTTTATAAAATGTATTAGAATATATTGTATCCTAATGTATTACTCAATTTTGATGTTATCAATCTGAACATCATAGATTCCACCATTTCCAGTTTTGATCGCAAACATATCTTTTCCGGCTGTAGTGTTAATATCCGTAATACCTGTAAGAGTAAGCTCAACTAATCTCCACTGTCCGTTTGTATTGATAGATCCTGTGTAAGAGTTAGCACTTTCTACTCCTAAAGTAGCCCCTGTAGAGAATGTACCTAAGTTAAACACATAGAAACCTCCACCTGCTTTGTATACGTTGAAAGAAAGAGTTTTTCCTGTTGCAGTACCTTTGATATACATTGTAATTCTTTTTGGTACAGCTGGGATTCCTGTAGTAGCCACAGAGGTAAATACATAATCGTTAGCTGTAGGAGTTCCTTTGATCTGAAGTGAATTTGTACCATTATATCCCAGACCAACACCTTGTGTAGCGTAAGGCTTGAGACCGAAAGTATTTACACTTGATAAGAAAGTTGTCCAGTTTTCAAAATCTGATCCTGCGAAAAGGTTTACAGCAGAAGCAGAAGGAGCATCTGGTTCACCTGGATTGAATCTGTCATTAGGGAAGTTTATATCATCTAGATTTCTGATATACGCCTGATCTGTGAAAATTGTTGCATTACTTGAACTGGTAAAACGGCTCAGAAGAAGAACGATTTCGCCACTTTTTGCATATTTAGGAGAAATCGGAGATTTCGCAAAAGTTGCATAATTGCTGAAACGAAGATCTAATCTACCAGCTTTTTTATCAGTAATATAACGGTCCCCTGTTCCTGATTCATCAGCAAAAGTTTTTGTCAATTCAGGCTCCTCGAACTGAACATTTTTAATTTTTACAAGCTGATTGATGTGAGCTCCATTTTTAAGAGCATCAGCGATAGAATTAAACTCTAATGGCTTTATTGCAGTTACTACAGCCTTTTGTCCGTCACAAACTCTTGCAATATAATTTGAAACTTTATTAGGGTTGATTCTACCGATAGGATAGTTAGGATCAAAAGAACCTACTTTAATGTTTCCGTTAATACCTTGAACAATCAATCCTTTCAGGTTAATTCTTACTAAAGATCCGGTAGGATAATCAAGATACTGATTTCCACCATCGATGTCAATTTCAATCCCTTGTGTCGGGTTTTCTGGCTTATCCTGAAGGAACATCATTTTATAGATATTTCCTGATTCATCACTTGAAGAAACATAGGCTTCAACGATGTAATCTTCTTTAATGATATCCGCTTCCGTTGGTTTTGCTTTTGCAATAGTAGCAAGATCAGTTAACGGGTGATTAGCTGCTGCAAATTTGTTAGTACATTTAATTTCCGGTAATTCATAATCATCAGTTTTTACACAAGACGAGAATGACAGCATTGAAATAGCACTAAAGATCGCTGCTTTAAAATATATATTTTTCATTGTTTTCGATTTTTAATTTTAGTTTTTTAGAATCTGAATTGAAGGTTAACAAAATAAGATCTGCCCTGATTATACCAATACTTTGGTGCGAAAACCATGTTTCCGCTGTCATAATCATTCGCATAATCAATATAGTTAACGTTTCTGGTCTGCTCAAATCCTCCTGTAATATAGTTTCTGTTATTAAGGATGTTATTGACAGATCCGGATACCAATACATAATATTTACCAATCATCCAGGACTTCCCTGCATTGATATTGAAGAAGAATGCTGAAGGAAGCTTTGTAGGCGTAAGAACTCTTGCAAGTTCTTCATCAGTTACCTGGTCATAAGGTACTCCTGGTGTACCAGGATTGGTATAGAACCTGTCTGTTCTGGTTACCGGAGACGGATCTAAGAATGAATGTCCAAAATAGTTCCAGGTTGCTCCTACCCACCAGTAGTTTTTAGGGCTGCTATAACGAAGGCCTAATGTATATGCCTCCTGAGGAGTACCACCCTGTCTGTAATTTTTAAGAGTAGCCTCACCCATGTTGGTATAAGATCTTGATACGATATTTCCGTTTCCGTCAAGCTCTCTGAAAGTTCCAACGGCATCAGATGCAAAATAAACAGTAGGATTATTAGTATAAGTATATTGTCCTAAGCTTAGTAACCCACTGGCAGTTAAGCTAGGCGTTACTTTCACCTGTGCACCAAGCTCAATTCCCATATTTCTCTTATTCGCTCCTGCCAATACCTGTGTAATGAAAGCTCCATCCTGAACCGGAGCCTGATCACCGCTCTCAGTAAGGTTGGTCAGTTTAACACCCTGTGCGAAATATCTTTGTACACTTGTTTCATTTTGAGTATTAACAAGATAACCTGTCAATCTAAGTTTAACAATCGGAGTAGAGATTACATAGCTCAGGTCATTAGCATCAACAACAACATTCTTGATCCCAGGAGTTGTAACACCACTTACTCTTGTATTAAAGTAAATATCATTTAAGAAAGGAGATTGTGAAAAGTAAGCTCCATTATAAACAAGGAAGTTTCTACCATTGATTTTATAGGTAACCTGACCTTTAACTCCTGCATTCCAGAAGTTTTGGTCTGATCCTTTTCCATAAGAAGACTCATACAGATAGTGTTGGAACAATCCTTCTCTGCTGTTCGTAGTATAACCAAACAATCCGGAAATAAAAACATCAAATTTACCTGTGGAGAATTTGAAAGCTGGGTTTATTTTGAATTCCTGTCTTCTGAAGATATAGCTGTACCCGATTTTATCACCTTCTCTTTTGGCAACATCAGTGTCACTTTCTCTTGTATTAAATTTACCCCAAACACTTCCTGCTGTGGTATTGGATGCAAAAGGATCCATATTCAGGGCAAAATCAGCACCTAAAAGATCGTTTACTTCTCTGTACTGTTCAGATCTGTAGTTCTGATAAGATAAGTTTAAGATAAAACGGGAAGTATCAGTGAAGTTATAAGTATAGTGAGTAGATACATTCCATACTTTATCATCTTTTACATCATCTACAAGATAATAAGCTGCTCTTCTTCCGCCAAGTAAAGCATTGTACTCTACGTTTCTGTTGGCATTATAAAGGTTATCCCAGTTGATCTGTGTGTGTGACTGGTCATCATTCGTCCACCAGTCTCTTGTAATTCCGATGTTGGCAGCCTGCTCCGGAGACGGATCTTTATAATTTAACCAATAACTTGGTAGATTACGGTAATAAGTTGGAGACGGGTTATTCGCTCTGTACCAATCCAATCTTGAACTGTACTCTTTCCCAAACTGGTAAGAAACAGACGTCCATAGCTGAGAGTTTTTATTGATTTTCCAGAAATCCTGCAATTGAATCATCGGCTGGAAACCTCTTTTCACTCTTTCATTTCTTTTATCACCGTTTTGCCATCCCCAATAAGAGTTGTAATGAACACCTCTGAAGTCATAAACTTCCTGAGTACTTGGACTTGAAGAGCTTCTTGCATATTTAGAACCTATGGCATTCAAAGTCATAGTATGGCTGTCACTGAATTTCTTCTCAACACCTATATATCCGCTGTATGCATCATAAGCGGTACCATCCTGAATCCCTTCCTGTGCCCATCTCCTTGCGATCATTCCTGTAAATGCCCATCCGTTCTTATTCATTCCGGATGAAAATCTGTAGGATAATCTGTTAGTATAGTTTCTGTTTGTCAGAGAGTACGTCAGCTGACTTCCTTTTCTGTACTCGCTGGCTTTTGTATTTTTATAAAAAACTCCGGTGGTTCCTCCGAAAGCATATTCTGAAGGGGCATGGTTAGCTGCAATTTCCGAGTAACGGGTAATTTCGTTCAATCCTCCCCAGGTACTGAAGTCTACATCTCCATTATCTGCAGCGGCCATAGAAACCCCGTTGATCATATTCTCACCTGTTCTGCTATCAATTCCTCTTGGACGGAACCAATAGGGTCCTAAATCAAAACTTGCAATTCTGCTGAAAACATCCTGAGAAGACTGTAATAATCCCACCGTTGCTGTTTGCTGTGCACCACCGCCATCACTTTCTCCAGAATCTTCTATGATAGCTAACCCTTGATCTGCACCATTTAATGCAGAATAAAGAGTAATTACTCCAAGATCTTTTCTTTTCTCATCACTGGTTACATCAAATTCAAAAATTTTAGTTTCAAAATTGGGTTTTGTAACCATAATCTGATAATGTCCAGGCATCAAATCTTTAAATTGGAAATATCCGATTTTGTCTGCCTTTGCATCATTTCCTGCTCCTTTTAAATCTACACTTGCCTGCTCCACAGGTTTACCGTCCGCATCCTTAAGATACGCAAACACAGTTGTCTGCGCATAATAATATGAAGCAGGCAGCAAAGTAAATAAAGAGATCAATGATAATTTTTTAATCATGAGTATATTTATTTTTTAATACTTTTATTGTTAATTTTCAACAGTTTAAAAGTTGGGGGCACAAATTTAATCAAATTTTGCAATTCAGAACTTTTTTAACGTTATTTTTCCTTAACATTGCAATCTTTTAAGAATCATTATAAAAGAGAGGCTCGAATTACTGCTTTTAAATTTACAAATATTTAAAACGCAGCGAGTTAAAAAAAAGTAAATTTGTAATTAATAGTATAATAAAACTCCAAAGAGATGAAGAGATTTTCGAGTCTGTTTGCCCTGTTTATTTCGATCGTGGCATTCTCCCAACAACAAGGAAAACTGAGAAAAGTAGCTACCGTAGGTTTTTTAAATGTAGAAAACCTTTGGGATACTATTCGCTCAGCAGATTATATAGACGGCACCAAGGACATTAAAAACCCTGCTTTCCACAGAAGTATTCCTATGGATTCTATCCAGTTTCTGGAAGCAGAAAAATACGACGGACCTTGGAGTGACGGTGCTTTGAAAGGGAAAAAAGCAGTAAGAATACAAAGTGGTTCTGAAGAATTCACTCCTAAAAGTGCTAAAAACTACGGAACTAAAATTTATAGGGCAAAACTGGCTAACGAAGCTAAGGTGATTTCTGAAATGGGAGCACAATATACCAAAACAGCTCCGGCAGTGGTAGGTTTAATTGAGGTTGAAAACAGACAGGTCATTCAGGATCTTGTGAACGAACCTGCTTTAAAGAAATATGACTACGGAATTATTCATTACAACTCTTACGACTACAGAGGAATTGATGTGGCATTGATTTATCAGAAAAGAAGGTTTACCCCAACCAATTCATTAAAAAAAGAACTGGTAATTTACGGTGACAACGGAAAAAGAGAATACACAAGAGACATCCTTGTAGTAACAGGATTTTTAGATAATGAAAAAGTAGCGTTTTTTATGAACCACTGGCCTTCAAGAAGGGGTGGTGAAGCAATTTCTCTACCTAAAAGAAATGCTGCTGCTGCCTTATTAAAACAACAGATGGACAGCATAAGAGCTGCAGATCCTACTACTAAACTTTTTGCTATGGGTGACTTTAACGACGATCCTGTAAGCCCAAGTTTAAAAAACCACCTGAAAGCTCAGGCAAACCCTAAAGATTTAAGTGAAGAAAACCCTTATCTTAACCTCATGTATCCTTTATATAAGAAAGGGGTTGCCTCTTTGGCTTATCAGGATGCTCCCAACCTGTTTGACCAGATTATCGTTTCTAAAAACGTAATTTCAGATCAGGTAACTAAAGAATATTCTGTGTACAAAGCAGAAATTTTCGCTCCAGCTTATCTTGTCAATAAAGAAGGAAATTACAAAGGATATCCTTTCAGATCCTGGAATGGAGACCAATTTACTGGAGGCTACAGTGACCACTTTCCGGCATTTGTAGTTCTTCAGAAAGAACCATAAAAAAGTTAGGCACTCTTATTGGAGTGCTTTTTTATATAAATACCTATATCATGAAAAATATTATTTTATTAGTAATGATTGCATTGGTCCCTTTCAGTTGTTTTTCTCAGGAAACACCAAAGAAAGATAAAGAGCAACATGAAATGAAGCCTTCTAAAAATGAAGATGGAGAATGGGAACTTACCGTTATTGATACCCAGTTCGACTATTTTCTGAGCGCTGTCGCCAAACCTATCAGCCAGTATACAGAATCTTATCTGAAGACAAAAAATACATTTTTGGTCAATGAGTGGAACAGCTATTATCATTCCGGGAGATACAGAAATATGATAGAATCCGGGATAGATTATGATCCTCAGGAAAAGTACGGGATCAAGTTTGAATATAAATTATACCAGGTTTTCGCTTATGTAAACTGGAAATACAAGCTAAGATTGAATGGATTATCCGGAAGCGATGCGGCAAGGTAGATGTTAAACAATCTTCAATAAAAAAGGTTCAGAGTAATTCTGAACCTTTTCATTTTTATAATAGCTGAAAATTATTTATTGAATAATTCTTCTACTTTATCCCAGTTTACTACATCGAAGAATGCAGAAACATAGTCAGGTCTTCTGTTTTGGTAGTTTAAATAATAAGCGTGCTCCCAAACATCTAATCCTAAAACAGGTGTTCCTTTAACGTCTGCTACAGGCATTAATGGGTTATCCTGATTAGGTGTAGAAGAAACAGATACAGAGCCGTCAGCATTTTTTACTAACCAAGCCCATCCTGAACCGAATCTTGTTTTAGCAGCATCAGAAAAATCAGTTTTGAATTTATCAAGACCTCCGTAATTTTCGATAGCAGCCTTTACATTTCCTACAGGCTCTTTGCTTCCTCCAGGAGTTAAAATTTCCCAGAATAGAGAGTGGTTGAAGTGACCTCCTCCATTATTTCTTACTGCTGGCTTGTCTGTTCCTGTCTGGCAGATTTCTTCAATAGTTTTTCCTGCTAGTTCAGTTCCTTCAATTGCTTTATTTAAATTGTCAATATATGCCTGGTGGTGTTTTGTATGGTGGATTTCCATAGTTCTTGCATCGATCGTTGGCTCTAATGCATCGTATGCATATCCTAGTTTTGGTAATTCAAATGACATAATCTTTATTTTTAATGTTATATTTCAAAATTAGCCAATATTTAAGGGATTATCAAGGATTGTGGATTACTTTAATAAATCTTTAACATTGATATATTGATTTAGAATGAATTAAGTTTTAATTTTTTTATCATATTAATAAAAAGCACGAACCCAATGATCCGTGCTTTCTATTTAACAATATTAAATTAAATTTATTTATTCATAGACATCAGGAATTCCTCATTATTCAGAGTCCCTTTGATGTTTTTATTAACAAATTCCATAGCTTCTACAGGATTCATTTCAGAAAGATATTTTCTGAAGATCCACATTCTCTGAGAAGTTACTTCATCCAGAAGCAGGTCATCTCTACGGGTACTGGAAGAAATAAGGTCAATAGCAGGATAAATTCTTCTGTTGGCAATTTTTCTGTCCAGTTGAAGTTCCATGTTACCTGTACCTTTGAATTCTTCAAAGATAACTTCATCCATTTTAGACCCTGTATCAATTAATGCTGTAGCAATGATTGTCAGAGATCCTCCTCCTTCAATTTTTCTTGCCGCTCCGAAGAATCTTTTTGGCTTGTGAAGAGCATTGGCATCTACCCCACCGGAAAGTACTTTACCAGATGCAGGTGTTACGGTGTTGTAAGCTCTTGCTAATCTTGTAATAGAATCCAGTAAGATCACTACATCATGTCCGCATTCTACCATTCTTTGTGCTTTTGCAAGAACAAGGTTGGCTACTTTCACATGTTTTTCTGCTGCTTCATCAAATGTAGAGGCAATTACTTCTGCATTTACGCTTCTTTCCATATCAGTAACCTCTTCCGGACGTTCATCAATCAAAAGAACCATCATGTATACTTCCGGGTGGTTGGCTGCAATAGAATTAGCAATATCTTTCAACAACATCGTCTTACCTGTTTTAGGCTGTGCAACGATCATTGCTCTCTGACCTTTTCCGATAGGTGCAAATAAATCTACAATTCTGGTAGAAATGGTAGAATTGCTTCCTGCCAAATTGAATTTTTCTTCCGGGAAAAGCGGAGTAAGATATTCAAAAGCAACACGGTCTTTGATGAATGCAAGATCACGTCCGTTTACTTCGGTTGGTTTTAGCAATGAAAAGTATTTTTCTCCTTCTTTCGGAAGCCTTACAATTCCTTTCACCGTGTCTCCGGTTTTCAATCCATAATTCCTGATCTGTGCTGTAGATACATACACATCATCCGGAGAAGAGATATAGCTGAAATCTGAGGAACGTAAAAATCCGTAGTTATCCGGTAAGATTTCCAAAACACCTTCAATACTTACCAATCCATCGAAATTGAATTCTTTTTTATGGTCGTTCTGCTCCTCTGCCTTTTCAGAATGTCTGTTTTGATTCTGATTTTGGTTTTGGTGCTGATGCTGATGTTGTTGGTTTTGGTTTTTATGTTGGTTTCCACTGTTCTGTGGATGGTTGTGTCCTTTTTGGGGTCTGTTAGCCTGTGGTTGTTGAGGATTGTTAGGCTTTTCTTCAGCCTGAACAGGCTCTTGAGGTTCTGTGTTTTTTGGAGTTTCTGTTCTTTCCTGAGATACTTCTGCATTCCCTGCATTGGTAGAAACTCTTTTTCTTTTCTTTTTTGCCTGAGCAGTTGCTGCTGATTCTTCTGTTACTGTTGCTACAGCGGTATCAGCTTTTGGTTCTTCCGGTTTTATTTCTTCAGAAGCAGCGACCTTTTCTTCTACTATTTCCTCTGTTTTAGTTTCTACCGGAGCTTTTGCTGGTGCTTTTGGCTTGGCTGCTGTTTTTTTCGGGGCAGCTTTTTTTGCCGGGGCTTTGGCAGGTTTTTCTGCTGGAGCCTCTTCAGTATTTACACTGGCGGTTTCTGTGGCGTTGAAATAATCTTTTGCAACTTTAGGGTTAGAAGCCTGAAAGTCAAGAATAGCAAAGATCTTGTCATTTTCATTGCTGGTTCTTGCAACTTTAACGCCCAAATCTTTTAAGATTTTAGTCAGTTCCGTTACGGATTTTGACCTTAACGTTTCTATGTTAAACATATTTAATGTAAAAATGTAATTAATTGTGAGTAAGAAAAGTAAGTCCGGTGACTTTTGTTTTCAAGTACATTGTATAATGCAAATCTACACTTATTTTTGAATTGTGCAAAATTTATATTATTTTTGCCAAGAATTTAATATTCAATGCTACAGAGAATACAAACAATATGGACTTTATTAGCAGTTTTAGCTGCTGTTTTCCTTTTCATAACAGGACAGGATGTTGTCATTTCTGACAGTATTCCTTTACTTAATATAAGCTGTATAGTACTTGTTATTATCGGAGCATTAAGTATTTTTAGTTTCAAAAACAGAAAAAGACAAATTTTGCTGAATACCATCAGCATCATTATAAACGTTTTGTTGATTGGTGTATTGGCGTACTGGTTACTAAACTTATCCGGAGGAATTCAGATTCCTGAGAAGGGTATTGAGCCGATTTTCCCATTGATTGCGGTAATCTGTCTGCTTATAGCAAACATTTACATCCGTAAAGATGAGAGGCTCGTAAAATCTGTAGACAGACTTCGATAGCCTTACAACGATTTTTTGAGTGAGAACAGCTTCTTTTTAGGAGCTGTTTTTTTTATTTGTCAGCCATTCTTAATTTAAAATATGTAAATTCATTGCAACTTTTTGATTAAAAGCACGACAGATCATATAATTTTAACAAAAGACAATGAAAAAGCTAACGTATCTTACTTTATCACTATTCTCCATATTTACTTTTGGACAGGAAGTTTCCAAGGAAAGAGTAAAAACAGTTCTTTCCACTCTCGCTTCAGATGAAATGAAAGGCCGTGAAATCGGAACTCAGGAAAATGAAAATGCTGCCAACTATATTGCAAAGCTTTTCAAAGAAAATAACCTGGAATACTGTACCGGAAAATCTTATCTGGTTCCTTTTGATTATAATGGAAAAACGGTATATAATGTCTGTGGAATCAAAAAGGGAAAAACGGATCAATATCTTGGATTCTCAGGGCATTTTGACCATATCGGAACCAGTGATAAAAGCGGAGACAATATTTATAACGGAGCAGATGATGATGCCAGCGGAATTACTACTCTGGTAGGTATTGCCGATTATTTCAAAAACAAAAAACCGGAATTCTCTATGGTGTTCATGGCATTCAATGGGGAAGAAAAAGGCATGCTCGGCTCAAGAGCGATTTCAACGGATAAAAATCTGGATCCTGTTTATAATAAGATGACCGCTCTTTTCAATTTCGAAATGGTGGCTACAGAATCTCAATGGGGAAAAAACGCATTATATATGACGGGAGACGGATTCTCGGATCTTGATGAGCTTTTCAATCAAAATGCAGTAAACGGATTAAAAATCAATCCCGATCCATATGCAAAACAGCAGCTATTCTACCGTTCAGACAATGTAAGCTTTGTCAAAAAGAAAATCATTGCCCATTCATTTTCTACTGTTGATATGACCAAAGCGTCTCATTATCACCATGAAAATGATGACATCAACGTTGTAGATTTTGATAATATGACGCAGATCATCAATAATTTGGGAAAAACACTGGACAAACTGAGTCCTAAAAATTTTGCTCCTAAATACAATGATCAGGTGAAATTTTAAGTGAAATAATGTAAAAACTGCTGTTTCAGCAGTTTTTTTTTATTAAATAACAATATCTTATGATCTCCTGTTCTTAAGCCCTATTCAGGTTTATTTATTCAAAAAAATAATGCTTAATAACGCTGAGTTGTAACAAAAAGACACTTTTTGAAACTTATCCAGTAAAGTAAAACAGGATTAAGAACGTCTTATCTTTTAATTTTACGTAATTTTGCTATCCAATTTTTTCATTGAATGAACCAATATATTAAAATACTAAAGTTCGCAAGACCTCACCAAAAATACATCTACGGAAGTTTGTTTTTCAATCTTATGTATTCTGTATTCCAGATTGCTTCCTTAGGGACAATTCTACCTGTTTTGGGAATGCTTTTCGGAACCATTGAGGCTAAAAAATACAGCCATCCACCTGTGTATTCGGGAGAAATTTTAGATTTTTTCTCCTATGCAAAAGAATATGCCAATTATTATGTTCAGAGTTTAGTAACCCAATATGGAGCACTTAACGTTTTGGCGTGGCTTTGTGTGATCACAGCTTTTATGTTTTTGCTGAGAAACCTTTTCAGATATTTAGGTTCATTTTTACTGATCAATTACCGTGTAGGGGTTACCAAAGACCTTCGTGGAGCGATGTACAGAAAGATTCTTGCTTTACCTGTTTCCTTTTTTACAGAAAGCAGAAAGGGAGATCTGATGTCCCGTATGTCCAATGATGTGGGTGAAGTTGAAGGTAATATTTTAGGAAGTTTAGTTGAATTAATCAACGCCCCTTTCATGCTGATCAGTACATTGGTGACACTTTTCTTTTTAAGTACAGAGATGACTCTTTTTTCTCTTTTAGTATTGCCTGTAATGGGAACAATGATTGCTTTAATAGGAAAAAGTCTGAAAAAAGATTCTCACCAGGCTCAAAATGAGATGGGAAATATTTTCTCGATTGTAGATGAAACACTAAAATCTACAAAAGTGATTAAGATTTTCAGCGCAGAAAAAATAATGGACAACCGTTTTATGCAGTCTATGCAGAAATGGATCAACAGTTCAATAAATTTAGGAAGAAAAAAGGAACTGGCTTCTCCTATGAGCGAATTTTTAGGATCAGTTACGTTCTTGATTATCGCATGGTACGGTGGAAAGCAAATCATTGTAGAACAAAGTATTTCACCTGCAGATTTCTTAGTTTTTCTGGGTATTTTCTTCCAGATTTTACCTCCTGTGAAAAGTTTATCTCAATCTATTTCGAATGTTCAGAAGGGTGAAGCTTCTCTTGAAAGAGTTTTAGCTATTCTGGATGCGGATGTGAAAATTGACGAAGTACCCAATCCTGTTTCTATATCAACATTAAATCATTCTATCGAATTTAATAATATTGGTTTTTACTATGATAAAGACCATACGATTCTTAAAAACTTCTCACTTTCTATTCCAAAAGGGAAAACGGTTGCTCTTGTTGGGCAAAGTGGAAGTGGTAAAACAACTATTGCCAATCTTTTAGCAAGATTTTATGATGTGTCGGAAGGAGAAATTCTGATTGACGGAACAGACATCAAACATTTAAAGCTACAGGAATACCGTAAGCTATTGGGAATGGTAACCCAGGAATCTGTATTATTCAATGATTCCGTTTACAATAATATTCTGATGGGTAAACCTGATGCCACCAGAGAAGAAGTCATTGCAGCCGCTAAAATTGCCAATGCAGATGCATTTATCACCACACTCCCTGAAGGATATGATTCCAATATCGGAGATGACGGAGGTAAACTTTCCGGAGGTCAGAAGCAAAGGGTCTCTATTGCCAGAGCGGTATTGAAAAACCCACCTATCATGATTCTGGATGAAGCCACCTCTGCACTGGATACGGAATCCGAAAGATTTGTACAGGATGCACTGGAGAAAATGATGGAAAACAGAACTTCTTTAGTCATTGCCCACCGTCTTTCAACCATTCAGAAAGCAGACTGGATTGTAGTGATGGAAAAAGGTGATATCGTGGAACAGGGAACTCATCATGATCTGATCGCAAAAAGAGGAATGTATCACAAACTTGTCGAACTTCAAAACTTCGACTAATCTTTTAATTGAATTAAAATGAACCCTATACAAGAGTATTTCTACAGAATCGAAGAGCCTGAAAGAAGTACTCTTTTATTTTTGCGTGATACGATCTTAGCTTCAGATCCGGAAAACATTACAGAAACATTTAGTTTCGGGCTTCCTTTTATCAAATACAAAAAGAAAATGCTGTGCTATTTCTATTACAGCAAAAAATATAAAAAACATTACCTGAGTTTTTATCATGGTGACAGACTTGATTATCCCGAACTGATCCAGGATGGCAGAAAGAAGTTTAAAATCCTTCTTATTGATATGGAAGAGGATATTCCTGTAGAATTTATAGTAAGTCTGACAGAAGAGATTAAAAAGTATATAAAATAAAAAAACTCCGTCACGAATAATCGTGCCGGAGTCATCTTTAAAAAACTTTATCATTTTGTGTTTATTCCGTTGAACTCTGCCTTTTTAATTGCCCAGGCAAGAGCATTCGCATAGAATATTGAGTTATATACATTCATTTCGTAGGCAGCTGCTCCATTTCCATAATTGGGTTTAGCAATTGGCTTATAGTTCGTATCTGCATAGAATGGACATATCGTATCAGAAGTGTTGGGAGAAGTAACTGTTCCACATTGAGAGTTAAATCCGCCATCACCTACCCAGATGAAGTTCAGTGTATTATGCTTAAACGCAGTTACACGCCCAACGGTTCCCGATGGTGAGGCTGTAGAAATATTTGTATCTCCTGAATAGACTGTTATTTCACTTGAAGGCAAACCGGTTGCATACGTTGTAGAAGAAGCATCTTCACCCCATTGCAATCCTCTGATATCACCGAAAGGACCGTTCAATATTTCATCATTAGTCATTGGCAGCTTATAAATAGCTCCCGCACTGTTTACACTTCCGGTATTTACTGATCCGTCAAAAACATTTCTGAAAAGATTCTGCATTCCGGCATTACTTTCAGAATAGGCAACGATTACACCACCTTTTGCCAGATAATTTTTTAAAACCTGTGCTTCTGCAGCATTCATTCCCCACGCATATCCTATGACAATGATATCTACAGGATTAGATCCGGTGGTCCAGGTTGTCAGCTGGGTAGCATTCGGACTATCCGTACCATCTATGATCTGATCCCATCCTTCGTACTTTACGATACTGTTGGCCAGTGTTCCAAAATTAGCGGCCGCTTTAGTTACCATTCCTGATGGAGAAGTTCCTGAAATATTATATCCACAACCGTTTGGCGCCGTTCCGATTGTTAAAAGTTTTTTCTTTGGAACTACCACAATCACATTGACAGAACATGTTGTAGATACACCTCCCTGGCTGTCTGAAGTAATTGTTATTGTTTTTACTGTCGTAGAAGAAGGTGTTCCCACTCCTCCTAATGTTATATTCTGATTTCCTGTAGCCGTAAAGGTTCCTGATCCGCTGAAAGAAATTCCGTCAACCGTGTTGGTTGTAATAGTGTAACTTCCCAATGTTGAAACATTCACTGGTAAAGTAATGGTATTGGAAGCGGTAAGAGCCGTTCCTACTTTATAAATACCGTTTACGGTGGCACTACCACAGCTCATTGTATACGTTCCTGCAGGGCTTAACACAGCAATAGAAATGGCAGGAGTACAGGCAACCGCTGTTCCGTTGGCTTCTAGCGACACGTTATCTGTCTGAATATTCTGAGGAGTTCCTTGCCCCGGAATCTGTATGGTTTGTGCTCCAGCATTTAGAAATACTCCTGTTCCATAGAAATTATATCCGTTTGTGGTAGTTCCGGAAATGGTATAATTACCTGGCTTTGTCACATTCACGGCAATGCTCAGATAATTTGAGTTGGTAAGCTCTTTTCCTTTTACATAGCTACCCATGGCTTTGGACGTGGAGCAATCTATGGTAAAAACAGCTTTCCCCATCTGTCCGCAGACACTTTTCCATTCGTTATCTGCAAGACTCCAGTAATTGAAACAGTCTTCTGTGGTGTTGTAAATCGTCAAACCATCATCATTGGATTGATTGATTACAATTGCGTTTCGCTGGGCTTCAGTTAAACGAGGAATAAGGACTCCTTTGTTATTATTTCCTGAAACAACATCCAAAACGGAATTAGAGTTCGGGGTTGTAGTATTAATCCCTACTGCACCATTATTGGTTTGAGAGAAAGATTTTCCAAAAACAAAGAGCATTGCGATGAACAAGACTTTGATTGAAGGCATTGTAAATTTTGTTTCCATCATTGTATTAAGTTATAATTGTTTTATAATTAAATTTTAATCTGAACATTTAACTTCCACAAAATTATCAACCACAGACGATTACAAATTAATTCCCTCTACGCAATACTACTCACGCGTAGTAAAACTCACAAAACGCCAATAACTTATCATCACATCCAACACAAATAAAAAAGTTGAGTTATTGAACAAAACTCAACCATAAATTCAAAATCAAAATCAAAACAGCATAAAATCAATTATTTCTTATGTAATAGAAAAAAATAAAACAATTGGATTAAACAGGATACAACACTTTTATGATTTAAAAATTGTTTTCCATTTGGCAATTGTATTTCGGCTTATCTTAAAATGATGACTCACCTGAAGATTAGTCAGTCCATTTCTTTTTTGGTAACTGAGAATTTTCAAAATAGATTCTTCGTCATAAGAACGGAGTCTCTGATTATCACATCCAACGGTATATTGGGCGTCTCCAAAAATCAATTGATTAAATTTCAGAATATCAAAAGCCGAATGCAATGTTTCCAGCTTAAGCCTTATGGCCGCATCCAATAATTTCTCAGGAAACTTTTCTTCAAGAATATCGGTATAAATCTGCTTGTAATCAGGAATCATATTATATTTTTTTCATCCATTTATATAAAGTGGTCTTGGGTATTCTATACCTTTTAACAGCATCATTAGCTGTCATTTTACCAGTTTTTATTTTATCAAGAATAAAATCTTTAACCTCTTGTGTGTAGATGCTCTTTCTGAAAACCAGAGTGTCATTCTTTTGAGTGAACTCATTATCAATTCTTGCCTGAGGGGCATACAAAATCAGATGACCTGTATAGAACCTAAAAAAATCGAATTTTAAAAGCTTACACCATTTTAATAGAACATCAGTATCCATACTTTTGACATGAAACATCATCTCTACTTCATCTTCCGTCCTGTTTAAAAATCGGGAAATTCTTTCTATTGAAATCTGATATTCTTCTACTTTAGATCTGATCAGGTTTCCAATATGAATGTCTTTAATATTCATTACAATATTTTTTAAGTAAAAATATCGACAAGAAACTCAAAAAATACCATCAGAAGCTACTCAACACTACGTATGAGTAACAAAAATCAGAATTTTGTTTAAATTTTTATAAGAAAGCTATTGATATTAATCTCTGAGGAAATATTTAATTTTTTCCGGATTCTGTACTTTTTACTTTCCACAGCCCGAATACTGTTATTGGTACACTGCGCTATTCTTTTTGTATCGAAATCCAACTTCATCAATGCGCAGAAGTAGAGCTCAGAATGGATCAGATTAGGATTTATTTTTAAAATATCAGGAATAAAATGAGGGAAAAACACCTGAAATTTTTCAAAAAACATCGGCGAATTACTTTCCGCCAAATTTAAAATTTCCTGAATGTTTTCTTCCGAAAGATGATTGATCAGCATCTGGTGTTTCATCAATTCCGCATTTGTTTTTACCAGATCTTTGATGGTAGAATCTTTTTCTTTTTTATCGGAAATCAAACCATGAATCAATGCGTCTTTCTGGGTAATAAAAACAATATCCATCAGGAAAGAGGCAACTGAAAACAAAATATTAAGCAATTTTATTGTTTTAAAATCCTCTTTTTCTATAAATCTGCTTTTAGGAAGAAAATCAAAATCAAAGTAAAGGCAGGCAATAAAATTAATGCTGATCATAAAGGCAATAAAAAAGATAGCAAAAGAATCTTTTTTATAGTTCAGAAAAAATGGAACTGCAAACAAGAGACAAAAGTAGAAATACTCTACTCCCGCATTTTTGTAAGTATAAATATGAAAAAAGCTTACAATAAAAGTCAACAAGGCAAGTATAAAGATAACAGCTCCTTTCAACACCTTCCTGAACCGTTTCATTTTCCCTTTGATAGCCATTAAAAACAACCAGAAAAAGGTAATAACGGTAAGAAATATGGAAATCAGCATATCCCCGAAAAAAGTAATTATGAAAATGGAATAAAACAGGAATATGAAAAACAATAAAAGTAAGTACCGGTTAATAAGATGAAGATAACTACTTTCAAAATCATCATCCATATTCTCCGCTTCGTCGTTGATCACCTTAAAGAAAAACTTATAAATCATCTTGTTGTTGTTTTTATGCTTTCACAAGCTTAAGTTGGCATTCGTACTCCTGAAAGCATAAATTTCCCAATATTAACAGCCTTTCTTGCAAAAGAAAAAATCTACAAAACGAAATGTATAGTCTTTTTCAGCATTAAAAAGGATATGATTAAGGTGTTTTCTAGCTACAATTTATTAAAATTTTCAAATGAAATACCATTTTTGACAATAAATTAATAAGCATTTACCTCAGATCACTTAAAAGCATGAGCTTGTGTTTTTAAGCATGCAAAATTATTGATCTCCACGTAAAAGCATTCATCTTCCGATACGCAATATTACTCATGCGTAATTTAAACTTAAAACACTCAAATGAGGATAATGTTTACTAAATAAAAAAGAGAGCCTTTATAGCTCTCTTTTGATTTATATACGATAAGAATATTAATTTTCTTTCAGTTTGGCGATAACATCCTCACCTCCTTTTGTAATATCTCCGATTTTACAGATAATCTCAGTATCCAAAGGAAGGAATACATCCATTCTGGAACCGAATTTAATAAATCCGAACTCATGTCCGGCCTTTGCTTTATCTCCTTCATTACAGTAGAAAACGATTCTTCTTGCAACATATCCAGCAATCTGTCTGAAGACTACTTTATGATTAGTCATCGTCTGAACAGCTACCGTAGTTCTTTCGTTCTCTGTAGAAGACTTTTCATGCCATGCTACCAGATATTTTCCCGGGTGATATTTTTCGTAAATCACTTCTCCCGAAACCGGATATCTGCAAATGTGAACATTGAGTGGAGACATGAAAATAGAAACCTGGATGGCTTTTCCTTTAATAAATTCATCTTCATCCACTTCTTTGATCATTACCACTTTTCCGTCTACCGGAGCTATTACGTTTTCTTTGTGATCAAGAATATTACGATCCGGAACTCTGAAGAACCAGAATACTAAACCGTAAATAACCAACAAAGGCATAATGATCACCAGTGACCATATTTCAAGGAAATAAATTGCTAAAGCACCCAGAATAATAAAAAGCAGGGTCGCAACGGTAATCGTTCCTTTTGATTCTCTATGTAATTTCATGAGACTAAATAAATTTTTCTATAATAAAGTACAAATATACGACAGGAACGCAGATAATAAAACTATCCAGTCTGTCTAAAACTCCCCCATGCCCAGGAATAATGTTTCCACTGTCCTTTACACCGAAGTTTCTTTTCAGTTGACTCTCCACCAAATCTCCTAAAGGAGCAAAGGCAGCAATCAAAAATCCTACTACCATCCAGTTCCCTCTCAGCTCAGGCTGATAATGTTCAATAAAGTAGGATAAAACCAATGTTAAAATAACCCCTCCGGCATAACCTTCCCATGTTTTTTTAGGGGATATTTTAGGAGCCATTTTATGTTTACCGAAGAATTTTCCAACCAGATAGGCAAAGGTATCGCTACTCCAGATCAGGATAAACAGAAACAGAACTTCCAAAGAGAAACTATCACTATAGCTTGAGAACTTTGGCAGCCCCAATGCAAAACTAAATGGCAGTGCTACGTAGATTACGGTAAAAATAAGTTTCCCACTGTCGAAGTATAATTCGTTGGGATATTTGAATAAAGTAACCACAGCAATCCCAATAAGTGCCAGTGCCAGTATTTCACTAAGCCTGAAATCAAAAAAGAAATCGTGATTAAAATATCTTTTGGAAAACATGTAGAAAATAAAAATGACCAATGGATATACGACCCATTTTTCATAGCCGTTTCCAAACTTCATGATTTTGACACATTCCCATGTTCCTACAATCAGCAGCAGGCTCATTAATCCATGATAAAGATACTGTTGCTTGACAAGACCAGGTGCAATATTGTTCAGCAGCTGTGCTCCCAGCGGAGTAGAACAAAGAATAATGATAGCTACATAAACGATACCTGATACGGTTCTTTGAATGAGATTTTTATCCAAAATTTAAAATTTAGAAGTGGTTGCTTAATCTTCAAGCAGCAATAAAAACAGTTTTGTATTGGAATTGGAAGAACTGTCCATTTTCGATTGGCTTCCGCTTATGGAAGTAAGGTTCTTAATATTTCCGTTCCTTTTTATTTTCCCCATAGCATCATTCAGGTTGTTTACAATCTGAGAAACATTGGCAATGATAATAATTCTATCGGGAAGCCTTGAAGAATGATAATGAAGAATATTATTATGTGAAAGCATGATTCTGCCATCATAGGCGATCAGGTATTCACAGGTGATGAATGCGGCGTCATTAGACGGTTGCAGTTCTGAAGTATAGGTAGACTTCACAACGTTCAAAAAGTTCTGAAGTTCTTTATCCCAACAAAAAAGATTGTGGATACCTTCAATTTTGATAATTTGATTTAAAGTTTGTAGAGCTTCCGCTTCATCTGCACAATAATTAAAAAATCCCCCCGAATGCGTAAATAATTGCGCAAACTTATAGTCAAGATCCGCATTTTTCAGCGAATCCCCAAGCTTCTCCAGGCTCTGTTTGTCCTCTTCTTCAGGCTGGTTGGTAAGTTTGCTTACAATCCTCTTGAATAAATTCAACTTAATCTATTTTTAGTCAACTTTATACAAAAATAGAAAATAAATTACAATAGTGTCCAAAATATCTCTTCAAATATGAAAAAACCTGACAATTTTGCAGTTGTCAGGTTTTTGTTAATTCTATTTTTTAGAGTCTTAAAGCTGTGTTGGGCTTTCTGGAGCCTGAATTTCGCTTTCTTCTTCTTTTTCTTTGATCTGAGGTGTTTCCTGTGCTATTGGCTGATCTTTTTCAGGAATAGTATTGGTAACAGGTTTCTCTGTCAATTCTGGATCCCATGCTCTTTTTCCGAATATTTCTTCTAAGTCTTCACGGAAGATCACTTCTTTTTCCAACAATTTACTTGCCAGAGCATCAAGCTTATCCTTATTCTCATCCAGAATTCTTATCGCTCTCTCATATTGATTTTCGATGATTGATTTGATCTCTGCATCAATTTTTGTAGCGGTTTCTTCAGAATAGGGTTTTCCGAAATTGTACTCAGACTGACCTGAACTGTCATAGTAAGAAATGTTACCGATATTCGGGCTTAATCCATAGATTGTTACCATTGCCTGAGCTCTCTTCGTTACTGTTTCCAGGTCAGAAAGTGCTCCTGTGGAAATATTGTTGAATATTACCTGCTCTGCCGCTCTACCTCCTAATGTTGCACACATTTCGTCCAACATTTGTTCAGTAGTGGTAAGCTGTCTTTCTTCCGGAAGGTACCATGCTGCTCCCAGTGAACGTCCTCTAGGAACGATCGTCACTTTTAAAAGCGGAGATGCGTGTTCTACCAACCATGAGATCGTAGCGTGCCCTGCTTCGTGATAAGCCACTCTTCTTTTTTCAGAAGGCTTAATTGCTTTATTCTTCTTTTCAAGACCGCCAATGATTCTGTCTACAGCATCAAGGAAATCTTGTTTTGTTACTGAAGTATGGTTATTTCTTGCTGCGATAAGCGCTGCTTCGTTACAAACGTTTGCAATATCTGCTCCACTGAATCCAGGAGTCTGTTTGGCAAGAAACTCTCTGTCTACATTATCATCAAGTTTGATTTTTTTCAGGTGAACATCAAAGATCTGTCTTCTTTCGTGAAGTTCCGGAAGGTCTACATAGATAGAACGGTCAAAACGTCCTGCTCTCATCAAAGCTTTATCAAGGATATCCGCTCTGTTGGTTGCCGCCATTACGATAACGTTGGTATCTGTTCCGAAGCCATCCATTTCAGTAAGAAGCTGGTTCAATGTATTTTCTCTTTCGTCGTTTCCGCCGGAGAAATTATTTTTTCCTCTGGCACGTCCGATAGCATCAATCTCATCAATGAAGATAATGGCCGGAGATTTGGCTTTAGCCTGAGCAAAAAGGTCTCTTACTCTTGACGCTCCTACCCCAACAAACATTTCAACGAAATCAGAACCTGAAAGTGAGAAGAACGGAACTTTAGCTTCGCCTGCAACAGCTTTTGCCAATAAGGTTTTACCTGTCCCCGGAGGCCCTACTAAAAGAACTCCTTTCGGAATTTTACCTCCCAGTTTTGTATATTTTTCAGAGTTTTTCAAGAAATCTACTACTTCCTGAACTTCTTCTTTAGCACCTTCCAATCCTGCAACATCTTTAAATGTTACCTGAATTCTTTCTTTTTCGTCGAAAAGCTTCGCTTTAGATTTTCCGATAGAGAAAATTTGTCCACCAGGACCTCCTCCACCGCCCATCTTTCTGAAAAGAAGGAAGTAGAATAATCCAAGAATAGAAATCCAAACCAATGCAGGAACTAAGATGTCCATTAATGCACTCTTACCTGTTCCGTAATCTTTAGTTGTTTTGATAACCGGATTGCTGGCCTTAACCTGTTCAAATTTCTGAAGGAAAAGTTGAAGATCTCCGTATTTCACAGAAAAATCTGCTTTAGGAGCCATTTCGAAGGCAGAAAGAGGGTTGTTTTCTTTTCCGGCTTTGGAAACCATTGCCGATTTTGCTTCTTTTGTTAGGAAAACATCAGCTTTCTCTATGTCTTTGTATATAATTATATTCTGGACTTTGCCCGCCTGCATTTCTCTAAAGAAACCATCTTCATCAATAGATTTTGCTGCATCACCTCCAAGGAAATTGGAGCCAAAGAATAGCAAAAGAGCTACGATTGCAATAGGAAAGAACCAGTTGAATCCTTTATTATTCATTTAGACTTTTTAAAATTTTTATTATTCATTTTCAATTTTGGTAATGACTGCGTCACCCCAAAGTTCTTCTATGTCGTAGTACTCACGTACCTGTTTTTGGAATATATGAACCACCACTGAAACGTAATCCACCAATACCCACATCGCATTTTCAGTACCTTCTACGTGCCAAGGTCTGTCTTGTAGTTCGTTTCTTACTTTTTTCTCTACACTTCCTGCCAATGCAGCTACCTGTGTATTTGAGTTTCCACTACATATCACGAACGTTTCTGCTACGGAGTTTTCGATGTTTGAAAGATCGAAGATCATAATGTCTTCCCCTTTTACATCCTGGATAGCTTCAACGATTTTATCTATTAACGCTTGTTTTTCTGCTGTTTTATTCATTAAAAAAATACTATAATCTGCAAATTTATTGTTTTTTCTTTACTTTAACCTTACTTTTACCCTCTTAATCTCTTAAAGTTTTCTTAAATGAGCCAACTCTTCTACCTGAAAGAATGTTCTTCTACTAATGACGAAATATCAAAGTTTTTACTTTACGGAGATTCAAATTTTATAGGGCTTCATACTTTTAATCAAACTAAAGGCCGTGGTCAGTATGGAAATATCTGGACTCAGACTGCCGGAAAAAATCTGGCTTATACGCTGGCAGTGAATACTCAGAACATCCTGTGCTCCGACTTTATGTTCAATTATTATACCGCAATGCTGATCCGGGATTTCCTTGCCAAATTGTCTGACTCTGAGGTAAAAATCAAATGGCCGAATGATATTATCCTTAAAGGTAAAAAAATCGTTGGAATTTTAATAGAAAAGAAAAAAATTAATCAAAATAATTATTTCATTATCGGAGCCGGGATCAACATCCTTCAGGAAAATTTTGATAAAATTTCCAATGCAGGATCACTTCTCACGCAGACAGGGATCCGGTTTGACCTAGAAGAGCTTGCATTCAACCTTCATGAATATTTGTCTGAAAAGCTTAAAAATATACCTTCAGATCAGGAAATTCTGGATGGATTTAATAAAAACCTTTTCAGAAAGGATCAGATCTCCGTTTTTGAAATTGAAAAAGAGCGACAAAATGGCATCATCCGACATGCAGACGAAAAGGGTGAACTCTGGATCGAACTGGAAGACGGAATGCATTCCTTTTATCACAAAGAAGTAAAACTCCTTTATTGATTGGCTCTCTTGATATAAAGATAAAGGGTAAGTGGTAAAAACACCATATTAGGCAGCCACATGGCTACAGCCGGAGACAAACTTTTATTTTCTGAGACCACTTTTAAAGCCTCGAATGAAAACACGAAAATAAAGGCCAATGAGATCCCTATTGCAAGGTTAACTCCTAATCCTCCCCTTTTCTTTTGTGACGACAGGGAAAGTGCCAGGAATGTCAGAATAATAATTGAAACAGGCATTGAAGTTCTTTGGTGAAGTTCATTCAGATAAGAGTTCAGGTTGCTGTTTCCTCTTTCTTTTTCTCTTTCAATAAATTTCAAAAGTTCTGGTGTGGTTTTATTTTGCCCCAAAAGCTCGTTAGGGAAAAGTTCTTCCGGCGAATGACCGTAATTTTTCCTTAATTCTATTCCGTTTCCGAGCTTTTCGGTATTGTCTTTATTGATAGTTTTTTCCAGATAATTATTTAAAACAAACTGTTTTTTTGCTTTATCCCAATATACTTCACTTGCTTTCAGCTCATAGGTCATTTTTCTGTCTTTATCATATTTCTGATAGACAAAACTAGACCCTCTTTTTTCTCTTTTATTCCATGAATCAACGAAAATATATTCCGTTTTACTTAGCTGTGAAGAAGCAGGTGCTGTTCCTAAAATCTTTTCTTTATTGGCGGCATTATAAGTATATGCTTCCAGTTCATTTTTCTTGATATTGGCCCACGGCAGCACCATATGATATACCACAAGAGCAATCAATCCGATAAAAATAGAGGTTACCAGATAAGGCTTGGAAAACCTGTGAAAGCTGGCTCCACTACTAATAATAGCAACAATTTCAGTATTATTTGCCATTCTGGAGGTAAAATAGATCACCGAAATAAATACCAGAATGGAAAGGAAAGTCACCACAAGATTGATGATCCAGAAAGGATAAAAATGGATAAGAAAATAGGTCAGATCCAGTTTGGGGTCAATGGCCTTGGCATTTTCTATCCTTGGAATCTTCTGCTGAACATCGATTACCAATACGACTATAGACAATAATACCAACATGAAACTGAAAGTCCCAAGGTATTTTTTAATGATATATCTGTCTACAATTTTAAGCATATTCTCTTACAGTCTTTGTCTAAGAACCGGTACTACAGAGTTTTTCCATTCATAGAAATCTCCTGCCATAATATGTTCTCTTGCTACTTTCACTAAATCAAGGTAGAATGCCAGATTATGAATCGAAGCAATCTGTTTTGCCAGATATTCTTTAGATACAAACAGGTGACGAAGATACGCTTTTGAATATTCACGATCTACAAAACTGGTCCCGAATTCATCCAAAGGCGAAAAATCGCGCTTCCATTTTTCATTTTTAAGGTTCATCACCCCTTGCCACGTGAAAAGCATTGCATTTCTTGCATTTCTTGTTGGCATTACACAATCCATCATGTCAATTCCCAACCCAATAGACTCCAGGATGTTCCAGGGAGTTCCTACTCCCATCAGGTATCTTGGTTTTTCTTTTGGAAGGATATCTGTCACTTCGTCAGTGATTCTGTACATTTCTTCTTCAGGCTCTCCAACGGAAAGTCCTCCGATAGCATTTCCTTCTGCTCCTGCTTCAGAAATCACTTCTGCAGAGATTTTTCTAAGATCAGAATAAGTAGATCCCTGAACAATCGGGAAAAGCCTTTGTTTATGTCCGTATAATTCAGGATTATCATTCGTCCATTCAATACATCTTTTCAGCCAACGGTGAGTAAGCTCCATAGATGATTTCGCCTGGTTATAATCACAAGGATAAGGAGTACATTCGTCAAAAGCCATGAAAATATCGGCTCCGATCTGTCTTTGGATCTCCATTGATCTTTCCGGAGAGAACATATGATAACTTCCATCGATGTGAGATTTAAATCTCGCACCTTCTTCCGTCATTTTTCTGTTACTCGCCAGTGAAAATACCTGAAATCCTCCTGAATCGGTAAGAATAGGAAGGTCCCAGTTCATGAATTTGTGTAAACCACCTGCATCCTGCATCGTTTCCATGCCCGGACGAAGATATAAGTGATAAGTATTTCCCAGAATAATCTGAGCTTTAATGTCTTCTTTTAATTCTCTCTGATGAACTGTTTTCACACTTGCTACAGTTCCCACAGGCATAAAAATAGGAGTTTGAATCTTCCCGTGATCTGTGGTAATTTCCCCTGCTCTTGCTTTTCCTTCAGAGGTTTTTTCTATATTAAAAAATTTCATCTCTATACTTTTTTAAAGCACTGTTTTTGCCAGTGATTTTGTGTGACAGAAACTTTCAGTCTGACTTTACCTTACTACAGGCATTACAGGACCATTCTGTTTCAGTCTCTCCTTTACATATTTATCTGCTTTGGGATCTTTTTTCAGCAATATTTCCTGAGCATCATTGGTGATCCCATCCATTTCTTCTTTAATTACATAGTATTTGAAACTATTTACAAAATCATCAGGCTTTACCTTATGTGATTTCAAAACAGCTCGTGTTCCTGCTTCCATATTTTTGTCAGGATATACAAAAATAGCCTGATCGTTGATTGCAAGATCGGCAATGATTTCTGCCATCATATCTTTATCAATCAGATCTTTAGGCTTATCAATATAATCACCACACGAAAGCAAACCCAACAAAACGAAAATAAAGATTAACTTTTTCATCAGTTTCATAATCTGTTGATGATTGATTTCCATTTTAAGTTCAGCACTCCAAAAACAGCTTCATGGATAATTCCACCATTCATTTTGCTTTCTCCTAAAATTCTGTTGGTAAATATAATAGGAACTTCTACAATTCTGAAATCTTTTTTAAAAGCTCTGAATTTCATTTCAATCTGAAATCCATATCCCTTCAGTTTTACATTATCCAATCCTATTTCTTCCAATACTTTTCTTGAAAAGCAAACAAATCCTGCTGTCGTATCATGAATTGGAAGTCCTAATACAAACCTTACATATTTTGATGCAAAATAAGAAAGCAACACTCTTCCCATAGGCCAGTTCACTACATTCACTCCTTTTGAGTAACGGGAACCGATCGCCATATCTGCATTTTTACATGCTTCAAAAAGTTTCGGAAGATCGTTAGGATTGTGTGAAAAATCAGCATCCATTTCAAAAATATAGTCATATTTATTTTCGATGGCCCATTTAAACCCGTGGATATATGCCTTTCCCAATCCGTCTTTTACATGTCTTATGGACAGATGCAGATAATGCGGATGTTTCTTCTGCAGTTCTTTTACAATTTCTGCAGTTCCATCCGGAGAAGAATCATCTACGACTAAGATATGAAAGTCGTCCTCCAATGCAAAAACTGCGGAAATAATATTTTCAATATTTTCCTTTTCGTTATATGTCGGGATGATGACGAGTTTTTTCATTTCAGTTTGCAAAGATAGTTTATTTAACCTTTTTATTTTATACAAAATAATCTATAATTTTGCAAAAATATTTCTCGGGGATTAAGCGGATGAAACAGAAACTTTTATTCAACAGATCTGAACAATACGTAAAATCGATGAGAGCAAATATTTTAACTGCAGATTCATGGATCTGGTGACAGGAAAATCTGTGCCGGGCTGTGTTATATGAAGTTAAATAATAAATAAAAAAAACTTAAATTTTGCCATCATCACAACACTTCATCAATCACGTAAGAATACCTGAGAACAATGATTGGGTAATCTTTATCCTTGTGGGCTGTATATTTTTATATGTTTTTATGATGAACGTCATAGAAAGAGATGCCAGCCTCAAAGATTTTCTGCTTCAGAAATATTTTGATGCAAGCAACAATCTTCCCAGCTGGATTATCACTTCCTGTGTAACGACACTTACCCTGTCTGTATTAATTTCACAGTATGTACCTATAGTACCGAAATATATTGCAGATCTTCAACTTCTGGGATATCAGCTTAATAAATTTGGATATACATTGCTGGCAGTGCTGCTTTTTTATTTAACAAAGTCAACATTAGGATTTCTATTTTACCAAAGTATAGGGGATGGAAAAAAATGGACTATTTTTTATTTTACCTCCACAAAATTTTATTTCATTCTTTCATTTTTGCTAATAATTCTTTGTGTAGCCCATTATTACTTCCCGATAGACAGAAATAAAATGTTTTTATATTATTTCTGCTTCTTCGCTTTTGTATTCATTTTCAAAGTCTTTTTCTATTTATTTCACAAGAACAAGATTCTTCCCGAGAAATGGTATTATAAATTTTTGTATATTTGCACCCTCCAAATCGCACCATTATTATTGCTTTGGAAGTTGTTATTTTTTTAATAAAAGTCAATGATGAGAATAAAGTCTATATTGGTTTCTCAACCAGCGCCTAGTGAGTCTTCTCCATATTTGGATATAGCGAAGAAGGAAAAAATAAAGATTGATTTCCGTCCATTTATCCACGTCGAAGGGGTTGACAATAAAGAGCTCAGAACACAGAAAATAGATCTGACGCAGTATACCGGTATTATTTTTACCAGTAAAAATGCGATTGACCATTACTTCAGACTAGCAGAGGAATTGCGTTTTGCCGTTCCGGATACAATGAGATATATCTGCCAGTCGGAAGCAATTGCCAACTACCTTCAAAAGCATATTGTGTACAGAAAAAGAAAAATCAGCTTTGGGGAGAAAAACTTCTCAGACCTGCTTCCTCTTTTCAAAAAATTCCCAACTGAAAAATATCTGTTGCCATCTTCAGATGTTTTAAGTCCGGATATTGTAAAAACCATGGATGCATCTAATGTAGACTGGACAAGAGCAATTATGTACCGTACCGTATGCAGCGACCTTACAGATATCAATGTCAAAGATTATGACATGCTGATTTTCTTCAGTCCGCAGGGAATCAAATCGCTACAACAAAATTTCCCTGACTTCAAGCAGGATGAAACAAAGATCGGAGTTTTTGGAAACACAACTTTGGCAGCCGCAGAAGAAGCAGGGTTAAAAGTAGATTTAATGGCACCTACGAAGGAAACACCTTCTATGACAATGGCCCTTGAAAAGTATATTAAAGCACTTCATAAATAGTCTTTAATTATAAAAATACAATGAACCATCTTTTCAATAAAGGAAAGATGGTTTTTTTTTACCTAAATTTGAACAAAAATTAACATTGATGGAATCTCTGTGTAAATCACTTACTTTCAGAAGAAAAGTATGAACACAGATTCTATTCAATAAAAAATTAAAAATACCCGGATGAAAGCTCCACAGGCAAAAAAAATAGAAAAAATATTAGAAACCCACGGCGATAAAAGAACCGATAATTACTTTTGGTTGAATGAAAGGGAAAATCCTGAAGTGATCAAATACATCGAGGAAGAAAATGCCTACGAAGAATTCATCATGAAAGATACGGAAACTCTCCAGGAAGAGCTTTTCGAAGAGATGAAAGCCCGTTATAAAAAGGATGATGAGTCTCTTCCTTATTTCTTTAATGAGTACTGGTATATTGTACGTTATGAAGAAGGTAAGGAATATCCTATTTTCTGCAGAAAGTTTAAAAGTCTTGAAAACGAAGAGGAAATTGTACTTGACGTTAATATTCTGGCAGAAGACAAAGAGTTTTTTGAGGTAGGAAGTGTGGCAGTAAGCCCCAATAACGAACTGGCCTCTTTTTCTTCGGATGATGTAGGAAGAAGAATTTACACCCTTAATTTTAAAAACTTAAAAACCGGAGAAATCCTGCCGGATACTATTCCTAATACGACAGGAAAAGCTGTTTGGGCAAATGATAACCAGCATATTTTTTACATCAGAAAAGACAAAAGCCTTCGTGCATTTCAGGTGTACAGACATCAGCTGGGAACCGATTCTGCAGAGGATATACTGATCTTCCATGAAGAAGATGATACTTTTGATGTAAACGTATTTAAAACAAAATCTTTACAATATATTTTCATTGCCAGCTCAAGCACTATTTCTGATGAACATCGTTTTATCCCTTCTGATAATGTATTTGCAGAATGGAAAGTGATCCAGCCAAGAATAGATGACCTTGAATATTCCGTAGAGCATTATGAAGATGAGTTTTATATCATTACCAATGCTGATGATGCTATCAATTTTAAGATAGTAAAAACAAAGATTGATAACTGCGGTATGGAAAACTGGATTGATGTTATTCCACACCGTGCTGAAGTTTTATTGGAAGGTTTTGAAATCTTTAAAGATTATCTGGTATTGGAAGAAAGGGAAAGAGGACTGCTTCAGATCAAAATTATCGATGAGAAAACACAGGAATCTTATTACTTACCGTTCTCAGACCCTACTTATACAGCTTACATCGGCATCAATCTGGAATTTGATACAGAGATTTTACGTTACGGTTACACATCCCTTACACAGCCTAGTTCCACCTATGAGTATAACATGAAGGACAAGACTACAAAGCTGCTGAAACAACAGGAAGTTTTGGGTGGAAAATTTGTTCCTGAAAATTATATTTCAGAAAGAATCTGGGCAGACTCAAGAGATGGAAGAACTAAAGTTCCTATTTCATTGGTATATCATAAAGATACCAAAAAATCTGCCAACACTCCGCTTCTTCTGTATGGTTACGGAAGCTACGGGCATACTGTTGATGCCAGCTTTTCGAATGTAAGATTATCTTTACTGGACAGAGGTTTCATCTATGCTATTGCTCACATTCGCGGTGGTGAATATTTGGGAAGAGAATGGTATGAGGACGGAAAAATGCTATTCAAGAAAAATACATTCTTTGATTTTATTGACGCAGGAAAATACTTAATTAAGGAAAATTATACTTCATCAAAACACATGTATGCGATGGGAGGAAGTGCCGGAGGTCTACTGGTAGGTGCTGTGGTGAATTATGAACCTCTGTTATTCAACGGAATTGTGGCACAGGTGCCATTTGTAGATGTTGTTTCTACGATGCTTGATGATACAATCCCTTTGACAACCGGAGAATATGACGAATGGGGAAACCCTAACGACGAGGAATATTATTATTATATGAAAGACTATTCTCCTTATGATAATGTAGAGGCTAAAGATTACCCTCACATGCTGATCACTACAGGATTCCACGATTCTCAGGTGCAGTATTGGGAACCGGCAAAATGGACAGCAAAACTGAGAGAATTAAAAACAGACGATAATATGTTAGTATTTAAAACTGACATGAGCTCCGGACACGGAGGAGCAAGCGGAAGATTTGAATCTCTGAAGGAAGATGCGTTGGAATTCGCATTTTTATTAAAACTAGAAAATCAAAAAGAATGATTAACGAATCCGAATATTGGAAAAAAATAGAACAGTTCTTCGAAGATAATTTTCAGACTGAGAAGAATCCGCCCATTGAAACCCTTTTATTTCTGATAGGGCTACAGGAGCTGGGAAGCGGCCAACAAAAATATACGAAAGAAGACAAGGTAAACCTGATTCATATTGCAGTATGCAGATTGCTTGAACCTTTTGGATATTATAAATTCACCCACTATGAAGATGGATGGCCACAGTTTGAAAGCCTGGAAGAACTCCCGGAATTAAAGCCTAATGAGCAGACTTTGCTTATGAAAAAGGCAATTATACAGTACTTTCAGGAAGAAGAGCTTTTATAAAGGCTGGAGGTTTGAAGAAAGAAACAGGAAGTTAATCCCTGTCGATAAATAAAAAGAGGATTTTCCAATGGAAAATCCTCTTTTTTATAAATAAGTATTTTTTACATCTTCAAACTCATCCAATTAATTCTTCCAATTGATTCAGCCCCATTTTAAATCCTTCTTCAAATCCCATGTCCATGAGCTTTTTCATCACTTCAGGAGAATGGTAATGGATGTTGATGGTTACTTTAGTACCTTCTTCCACTCCTGTAAAACCGATCAGCCATTTTGACCTTGGAAAATCTTCATTGATATTTCCTTCTTTATCAGCGAAAGCACTCAGCCAGTCAAGGCTTCTGTGTTCCATTATCTCCCCATATTGAGTCTTAGAATACATAGGTCCTTTTTCTCCGTTGGGCCCTACCATTGCATACATCCAGATTCCTCCTTCCCTGAAATCCTGACTTACTGTTTCACACTTCCAGGGCTTGGGTCCCCACCACTGGTCCAATAATTCGGCTTCTGTAAAATACTTCCACACTGTTGAAACATCAGCTTTATAAATCTTCATGACGTAAGTGCTGGACGCATCAAAATCTTTGTTGAAAATGATATTAGATTCCATAAATATTTATTTTTAATAAAGTTAGCACTTTATTTATGGAAAGCGACTTTTCATATGACAACTAAAGGATAATTCATAAATAATTGTTAAAAAACACTCTTTTAAGAGAAAAAAAACATTTTTTTGGCTCGTTTTTTGTTTATGTACTCTTAAAACAATTAATTTTAACATTCATTTTTCCAAAACCTATATAATTACATAATGAATAACAAATTCATCCCAATAATTTCAGTGTTTATGACAATCTCACTGATTGTCTTTGTAACGCTCCAATTTTATTGGTTGAAAGGCTATTACGGCGTACTGGAACAGGATTTTTCAAATAAAGTGTATGCAGTTTTGGAAAGTACTTCAAAAAGTATTGAAGAGATTGAGGCAGATAAATATCTGAATCAGGATTATAAAGATTTCAGAAAAAATATTCTGGCAAACAGCAAGCAGCCCTCTTTAACCACCATCCAGCAAGTGGAGGATTCCGGTACTCAGAGACAGATTATCTATTCTAAAAATATTATTGAAAAAACACAGCTTCCAATTTCCCAAAAAGGAGATTCTATTAAGCTGACCACTTTATATACAGATGAAGCCGCCTATAAAATAAAAAGAGATACCACTAATCGCGAACTTTTAACGCAAGATATCAATCAGGAGATTGAGACAGGAGATTACTCCATGAAAGAATTCGTCAAAGTATATGGAAACAACCTTCCTATTACTAAAAGAGTGGATCCGAAAACGCTGGACTCTGTTATTGCAAAAGAGCTTAAAATCCGAGGTATTACGGCCAAATTCGGATATGGAGTTCTGGACCGCAACAATAAACTTACAAGCATTGCCAATAAGGCTTACAAAGAGAAAAAAGACAGTAATACCTACAGCTTTCCTCTTTTTGCCGATAAGAAAAATACGTTATACAGCCTCGCATTAGTCTTTCCTAAAAAAGAATATTCTCTTGCGATGAACAACTGGCCCATGCTTCTGGGAACATTCCTATCTCTTCTTACGATTCTTGGGATTTATATTATTTCCATCAATTATATGATGAGACAGAAAAAGCTTGCTGAAGTGAAAACAGACTTCATCAACAATATGTCCCATGAGTTTAAAACACCATTGGCAACGATTTCTGTGGCTACGGATTCATTAGCTAATGACAAAATAGCCACCAATCCGGACAAGGTAAAATATTACTCCGAACTGATCAAGCAGGAGAACTTAAGGATGAAAAAGCAGGTGGAAAACGTACTCAATATGTCTAAGCTTGAAAGAAATGAAGTAGAATTATTCTTAAAAGAAACCAACGTAAGAGAATTAATCAAAAGGACAACAGAATCTTTCAATCTGATTGTACAGCAAAGAAACGGAACGCTTACGCAGAAATTTAATGCTACCCATTATAATTTTAAAATAGATGAATTCCACATCTCGAATATGCTGGTGAACTTACTGGATAATGCCAACAAATACTCTCCTGAAGCACCGGAAATACATGTAGAAACAAGAAATGAAGGACACTGGTACGTGATTGAAATTTCCGATAAAGGAATGGGAATGGATACCCAGAATAAAACCAAAATTTTCGAGAAGTTCTTCAGAGAAGAAACCGGAAATATTCACAACGTAAAAGGACAGGGATTAGGTCTTTCTTACGTGAAGAAAATTGTAGAACTGCACAAAGGACAGATTATCGTAGACTCTCATAAAGGAAAAGGAAGTACGTTCACGATAAAGCTGCCAATGGGATAAAATGCAAATGATAAATGATAAGTCATCAATGATCGTTTATCAATTATAAAAATAAAAAGGTTAAACCAAATATCAAAATATAGAAGATAGAGTGAGGAAGTTCATTCTTAATTGTTAATTTTTAATTATTAAAATTATGAGCAACAGAATATTATTAGTAGAGGACGATCAGAGTTTCGGGGCGGTGCTTAAAGATTATTTGACCATCAATAATTTTGAAGTAACTCTTGCCACTGACGGGGAGCAGGGACTAAAAGAATTTACAGAAAATGAATTCGATATCTGCATATTTGACGTAATGATGCCTAAAAAAGACGGATTTTCATTAGCGGAAGACGTAAAAAAGATTGATAAAAATACACCTATCATTTTCCTTACTGCAAGAAACATGAGAGAAGATATCTTGAAAGGATATCAGCTGGGTGCGGATGATTATATTACAAAACCATTCGATACTGAACTTCTTTTATACAAAATAAAAGCTATTCTTCAGAGAAGTTCTACCTTGGAAAATGAAGAACAGGAGCAGTTTAAAATCAGCAATATTTTCTTCGACTCTATGCTGAGACAACTGAAAGTAGGTGATAAAGAATACAAACTTTCTCCTAAAGAGAATGAATTATTAAAACTTCTTTGCATCCACAGAAATGATTTTATGCCAAGAGATCTTGCCTTAAGAAAGATCTGGAAAAAGGAAAATTATTTTACAGCAAGAAGTATGGACGTTTATATTGCCAAGCTTCGTAAGTTGTTAAAAGACGACGAAGGATTAGAAATCATCAACGTTCACGGAGAAGGGTTTAGACTTTTGGTAAAAAATTAATCCAAAAATCAAATTATAAGTATAAAATTAGCAAAACAATTGAAAATGTTTTGCTAATTTTGTTTCATACCCATGGATATGAAGAATACATTTATAAGTTTGATCGCCGTATCATTATTAGCTGCATCTTGTAAAAAGGATGAAAGAGCTACTTATTTAAAAGAAGAAGCCAACGCTGGCCAACCCAACGTAGCCCTAAATACCTCCTCAAAAACTGCTCTGATGGATCAGGCAGGCATCCAATCCAGTTCTACTCCCGCTCCTATGGCAACAGCTCCGGGAATGAATCCTCCACACGGGCAACCTGGACATCGATGCGATATACCAGTAGGACAACCTCTGAATGGTGCTCCGGCAGCAGCTACTCCTGCTACACAAAATGTAAATGTGAATGGAGGGAATACGATTCAAATTGATCCAAATGCTGTATCACCAGGAAAAATCACCCTTGATAATAACGGAAAACAGGTAAAAACAGCTCCGGGAATGAATCCTCCGCACGGACAGCCTGGACACCGTTGTGATATTCCCGTAGGACAGCCATTAAGCAGTAAACCTGCACCAACACAGCAACCGGCTCAAAATTCAGTACAGACAACTCCGGCTCCTGCACCTGCAGCACAGAATCTCGCAATGGGTGAAAAACCGAAATTGAATCCTGCCCATGGAGAGCCGTGGCACAGCTGTTCTTTGAAAGTTGGTGATCCTTTGCCATAAATTTTGTATTTTTGCAGAGATGAAGCTGTTTCACCTACTTGCAATAGTGTTTTGCCTGGGAGTCTTTCTGATTCCCAAGGATAACTTCTATGCGCAAGGGGCACAGGAAACATGCTGTAAAGCAGAGTCTTCCAAAAAAATGGACTGCTGTAAAAATCATTCTTCAAAAAAAGACAGTAACCATGATAAAACAAAATCATGTAAAGATGACTGCTGCTCATCATGTGTTGCCTGCTACACTTTTATTGAAACCCCATTCTCAAAAAATCTACGGTTGGAACTGTCTTATTACAAAGCCAATAAGAATCCTCAGTTTCACTATTCAGATCCTTATCTTTCAGACCGTTTAAAGGAAATCTGGCAACCGCCCAAGATAGGTTAATTAAAACATCAAGGGTTCATTATGTCTTATAGTGAACTGTTTTTTAATTAATTTAAACTTTTAAACAAAATGAAATTACATATTTCCAGGTTGATACTTGGTGCATTATTCCTATTTACACAATTTATATCTGCTCAAACACTTTCAAAAAATCAGTTCAAGGTCAAAGGGAACTGCGAAATGTGCAAAACAAGAATTGAAAGTGCGGCTAAAAAAGCTGGTGCGAAAACAGCAGTTTACTCTATTGATCTTCAAACGTTAACCTTTGAAACAGACAAAGCTTCCGCTGATGATATTTTGAAAAAAGTAGCAGACGCAGGTCATGATAATGAGAAATTCAAAGCGCCTGATACAACCTATGAAGGACTTCCTGGATGTTGCCATTACGAAAGAGATGCAAAGCCTTCACAAGCAGAAACAAGCCATGAGCATCATGTAAGTGCCGCTATTTCCACTAAAAAAGAGAATGAATTCTATGTTAGAGGAAACTGTGCTTCTTGTAAAGCCAGAATTGAAAAAGCATCCAAAGATGCCGGAGCCAGTACTGCGGAATGGAATGCAGAGAAACAAACGGTTACTTTAAATTTTGATCCTTCAAAAACCTCATCAGATAAGATTTTAAAGGCTATTGCTGATGCAGGACATGATAATGAAAAATATAAAGCTACTGATGCTGTTTACAATGGCCTTCCGGGATGTTGCCTGTATGACAGAGAGTTTACTTTTGGTGAACCCAACCCAAAAGTGCACTACGAAGAAGCAACAAAGCATGAAGATCATAAAGACGATGAGACTTCTGCGGCTAAAGAGAATCATTCTCAGCATGAAAAAAATATCGACGGAGTTGTTGTAACAGGTTCCAAAGCAGCGACAGCTTTAAGCAAAAAAGAAGCCGGACTTGTTTTTAATATTGATAAAAAAGAGCTGTTAAAGGCCGCTTGTTGTAATTTATCTGAAAGTTTTGAAACCAATGCAACAGTAGATGTTTCTTTCAGTAATGCGGTTACCGGAACAAAACAGTTGAAAATGCTGGGTCTGGATCAAAAATATACCAGCTTAACGAAGGAACAACTCCCTGAAATCAGAGGATTGGCTTCTGCCTATGGATTAAATTTTATTCCGGGAAGATGGATTGAAAGTATTCAACTTACCAAAGGAGGAAGTACGGTTACGAACGGTTACGAAAGTATCACAGGACAGATCAATACAGAACTTCTGAAGAATGCCAAGACTCCTGAAACGTCACTGAACCTTTTTTCTGACTTCAATGGAAGAGCGGAAATCAATATCACCAATGTTTCTCCTATCAACGATAAATGGTCACAAACTTTCCTTCTTCACGGAAACGGAACGTTTGGAAATACGGATATGAACCATGATGGTTTTCTGGACAGACCGAAAGGAACACAGATTAATGCAGCATATTTACTGAATTATAACGATCTTGAAAAGTCAGGATTCGGATCTCATTTTGGAATTAATTTTATCAGAGATGAAAGAACTGCAGGACAGATTGGATTTGATAAAAAAATTGGTCAGGACAAGCAACCTTTTTATGGGGTAGGAATCGATATTTCAAGATTTCAGGTTTGGAATAAAACAGGGTATGTTTTTAAAGGAAAACCTTACCAGAGTATCGGATGGATGAACCAATATGTTTACCACCAACAGGACAGCTTTTTCGGATTGAGAAATTATGCAGGGCAGCAGCATACGTATTATTCCAATTTAATTTTTGAAAGTATCATCGGAAATACCAACCACAAGTATAAGGCTGGAGCAAGTTTCTTATATGACGGTTATAAAGAAACGTATTTGCTGAATGATATGAGAAGAAATGAAATTGTACCAGGGATTTTTGCTGAATATACTTTAACTGGTTTAAAATATACTTTAGTAGCAGGTTCAAGAGTAGATTTCCACAATCTTGCAGGAACACAGTTTACGCCGAGACTTAATTTTAAATATGATTTCACTCCTCAGACTATTTTAAGACTTTCTGCGGGAAGAGGATTCAGAACAGCGAATGTATTTGCGGAAAGCCAGCAGTATTTTGCATCGAACAGAGCTATCAATATTTTATCTAATGGAGGAAATATTTATGGATTAAGACCTGAAATTGCATGGAATTATGGGGCGAGCTTACAACAGGAATTTAAGTTATTTGGAAGAAAATCAAGCATTGTTGCAGACTTCTTCAGAACAGATTTCCAGGATCAGGTATTGGTAGATTTGGATAAGTCTCCTCAACAGCTGACATTCTATAATCTGGATGGAAAATCATTTGCGAATTCATTCCAGACCCAATGGGATTTTATGCCTATAAAAAATCTTGAAGTAAGACTTGCTTATAAATATTATGATGTACAGGCTGATTATATCGGTGGAAGAAGAGAAGTTCCTTTTATGGCGAAGCACAGAGGATTTGTGAACCTGGCCTATTCAACCAATAAAAATGATAATGGCGGATTCTGGAGTTTTGATACGACTTTAAACTGGGTTGGAAAGCAAAGACTTCCTGATACTTCAAGTAATCCTGCAGAGTTTCAGTTACCAACGTATTCAGAATCTTATGCGGTTCTTAATGCTCAGATTTCAAGAAATTTCAATAAAAAGATCAGAGCTTATTTAGGTGGCGAAAATCTTACCTCTTACTATCAGAAAAATGCGATTGTAGATTTTAAAAATCCTTTCGGTAATTATTTTGACGGAGGAATGGTATACGCTCCAATTATGAAGGCTAATTTGTATGTGGGACTGGATGTGACGTTTTAAGGCTGGAAGCTGGAAGAATGAAGCTGAGTGTGCCTACAACCAAGTAAAGTTTTATCTTATTGAGGATAAAATCTGAATACACAAAAACCTATAAGGTTTAATTTTTATCATAAGCAGGTAAAATTCGCCACTCATAGCGCGGAAAAACTCCAAAAGTTTTGAAAACCACCAGTAACACCCTTCTTCCATCCTCAAGCTTCCTAACTGAATAAAAAAATCCGCTTCAATGAAGCGGATTTTTTTATTTATCTTCCAAAGTCATCCTGTACTCTTACGATATCATCTTCGTCTGAAGGATTGGATGCATCGGTATGCTGCCAGATTTCAGCTACAATTCCCCAGCCTGCAAGACCAATTAATCTGTGTCTTTCTCCCTGCTGAAGTTTCACCTGATCTTTCGGGCCGTATTCTCCCAATTCTCCTTCTTCATCGGTATTGCTTCTTTTGATTCCTACTGTTCCTTCTACTACCTGCCAGATTTCGGCTCTTCTGTGGTGATATTGCCAGCTTAATCTTGCTTCCGGAGCTACGATAAGAATTTTCGGGCTTAGCTTTCCTCCTATTCTAAGGTTGTCTACATCAATCCCATCGAAATATTGGTTAGCAAAATCCTGTGCCTGCGTTTCATCAATCACAAAAAATCCTCCCCATGGTCTTGTATCATCTTTTGCTGCGATGTTAAAACCTTGTCCTTGCAGCATGCTTTCTACTCTATCGAATATTTCTTTTTTTTCTGTACTCATACAGCTATATTTTTAATTTAAAAATTATTTATTTGATTCTTCTTTTGACATTGAATAGGGAAAATCTTTTTCCTGTGAACCTCTTTCTTTATTGGGTTTGCTGTCCATTTTAAAGTCTAAAACAGCTCCCTTCATCAGTTCTTTATGGCTCAGCCAGTTTTTGGAATAAGGCTGTTGGTTTACATTCAAAGATTTTACATATAAATTTTCTGCATTATTTTCCGGAGCTTTTATTTCAATTTTCTTACCATTTTCCAAATGGATGGTAGCTTCTTTAAATAATGGTGCTCCCAAGACATATTGATCCGTTGCAGGTGTTACCGGATAAAAACCTAGTGCTGAGAAAATATACCAGGCAGAAGTTTGTCCGTTGTCTTCATCACCGCAATATCCGTCCGGAGTTGCATGGTAAAGCTTATTCATCACCTGTCTAGCCCAATATTGTGTTTTGTAAGGTGCTCCTGCATAGTTATACAGATAAATCATGTGCTGGATAGGCTGATTTCCGTGCGCATACTGCCCCATGTTCATGATCTGCATTTCTCTGATCTCGTGGATCACACCTCCATAATAACTGTCATCAAAAACTGGTGGCAATGAGAAAACTTCATCTAATTTGGCTTCAAATTTCTTTTTACCACCCATCAGTTCTGCCAGACCATCAATGTCCTGGAAAACCGACCATGTGTAATGCCAGCTGTTTCCTTCTGTGAAAGCATCTCCCCATTTAAAAGGATTGAAAGGTTTCTGGAAGTTACCGTCTTTATTTTTACCACGCATTAAACCTGTTTCCTTATCAAATACATTTTTGTAATTATAAGCTCTTTTCTTGTAGATATCAATTTCAGAAGCAGGTTTCCCAAGTGCTTTTCCTAGCTGATAGATTGAAAAGTCATCATAAGCATATTCCAATGTTCTGGCTGCATTTTCATTGATTTTCACATCATAAGGAACATAGCCTAAAGTGTTATAATATTCTACTCCTGCACGGCCTACAGCTTCTATGGGACCTGCATTATTCGCTCCGTGTTTTACTGCCTGCCAAAGTGCTTCTGTGTCATATCCGCGAAGTCCTTTGATGTAAGCATCTGCGACTACGGATGCAGAATTATTTCCAATCATAATATCAGAATATCCAGGACTGCTCCACTCCGGTAAGAAACCTCCTTCTTTGTAAGCATTGGCCAGTCCTTCCTGCATTTCTACATTGATGCTTGGATAAACAAGATTCAGGAATGGATATAAAGCACGGAAAGTATCCCAAAAGCCGGTTCCGGCAAACATTCTTCCGTCAACAATTTTTCCGTTGTAAGGACTCCAGTGTTTTATTTTATTCTGAGCATCTACTTCATATAATTTCTGCGGGAAGAATAAAGTTCTGTATAAAGAGGAATAAAAAGTTCTCATTTGCTGATCTGTTCCTCCTTTTACATCTATTTTTCCTAATGTTTTATTCCAGATATTTTTAGCATCGGTTTTTACCTGTTCAAAATTTCTGTTTCCGATTTCTCTTTTAAGGTTAAGTTCTGCCTGCTCAAAACTGATGAATGAAGAGGCTACTTTTGCATAAACCGTTTCTTTATTTTTAAGCTTAAACCCTACTACAGCTCCTGTATGATCACTGGTAATTTCCAACTGATCATTAACCAGCTTATCATCTTTCCAGGTTTTTGTCAGTTCAAAATCTTTATCAAACTGAATAACAAAGTAGTTTTTAAAATTCTCATATTTCCCGGTAGAATACCTCGTTGTATAACCCAGGATTTTTCTTTCCTTCGGTAAAATCTTAATATAAGATCCTTTGTTTAATGCATCAACAACTACGTAAGCGCTGTCTGTTTTGGGAAAGTCAAATTTAAAATAAGAGGCTCTTTCCGTAGGGGTAAATTCTGTAGTGACATTGATATCTGCCAGATAAACACTATAAAAGTAAGGCGTAGTAACCTCAGCTTTGTGGCTGAACCAGCTTGCTCTTTCGTCTTCTTTAAATTTTACTTTTCCCACTCCCGGCATGATGGCAAATGCGCCATAATCATTCATCCATGGAGAGGGTTGGTGCGTTTGTTTAAATCCTTTTATTTTATCTGCATCGTAGGTATATGCCCATCCGTCACCCATCTTACCGGTCTGGGGAGTCCAGATATTCATTCCCCATGGAAGTCCCACGGCCGGATAGGTATTTCCATTGGATAAAGAGGGTTTGGATTGTGTTCCCATTAAAGGATTCACATAATCTACGGGAGATACATTCTGACCTAAAGCCCAGGCCTGTAATAACAGGAAGCAAGTAGAAAATATAAACTTCATTGTATCGTTTCGTTTGTTAATTTATATACGCTTTTTTAATGCATAGCTTGCAGCTCCAAGAATAGCGGCATCTTCAAAAATGGCAGAAATTTTAACCTGCAAGTTAATATTATTCTTTGTTAAGTTCTGAATAAATCTTTGTTCAAAATGAGGATAAGCTTTGGCAATATTTCCTCCTATAACTAAAACTTCCGGTTTGTAATGATCTATATATCTGACAATAAACTCAGAAAAGGCGTCTGCATAATCGTTAAACATTTGAGTCTGTATTTCTGCTGGTTTATCCAGAAGATCTTTGGTTCCGGAGATTTCCTCTCCTGTCAGTTCTTTATAATGATTCACAAACCAGCGTGTTGCCAGATAATCTTCACAGATAGAGTTTCTGAAGGGAGAATCCCATAGATCTTCATCCGTTGCAAATTCTCCGTTGAAGAAGGTCGTTCCCAGCCCTGTGCCGAGGGTTACTCCAAAAGCACTATTGAATCCCTGAGCACATCCTCCGAATACTTCTCCCTCCATAAAAGCAGCAGCATCATTTACAAAATGAATCTGTTCCTGAGAAATGGAAAGTCTTTTTGCCAGTTCTTCTTTGATATTCACCTGATAGATATCAATAAATTTTCCCTGCTGCATCAGCGATATCCCATTTTCATAATCGAAAGGTCCCGGCATTGCGATACCAATGAGAAGATTTTCTTTTACCAGATCATGAGCCACTTTTTCAATGGCTGAAACCCAAGCGCTAAAAATAATTTCTTTCTTTTCGAAAGCATCTACATGTTCTCTTACATAGGTAGAAGAAATGATTTCACGTTTTTCCGGATCTACCTGAGCCAATGTGATGTGCGACCCTCCGATATCTATTCCTACAATATTCTGCATTATTTTTTTATTTTAAATTCAAGACATCCCTGTGACTGAAAAAACAGACAAACAGAAGTATGCCCCTGTCTGTCTGCTTTGTATTTCAGACTTTATATTTATAATCCTGATAACTATATCATTATCTGAATTTTTACTTCACGATAATTTTACCCGTTGATAATACTTTACTGTTTGAGGATGTAATCTTGTAAATATAAGTACCACTGATTAAATCCTGTGTATTCACTGCATTATTATTTTGATTAATGCTCTGTTTTTTGAATAATTTTCCTGAAACATCATACAATGCCACTTCATTGGCTGAGTTGTCGCTGATGGTAAAGTGAATATCATTTCCTCTTTTCACAGGATTTGGATAGACTGTACTGTTCTCTTTTACCGATTCAATATCTTTCACGGCAAGAGATGAAGCACAGGCAACATCTGTTCTCCAGTTGGCATCTGTCATATTGATCAGGGTGGCAAAATGAGTGTTTGCCGTAGCATCTAAAGCACCTAAGCCACTTCCTTCATCCATTTTCCAGTTCGCTTCAAGACCTGTGGAGTTGGCAGGAACATTACAGCTGTTGCTCAGGATTTCCTGTGGCGTTAGTGCTTTTTTCCAAACTCTGAATTCATCCAGGAAACCGTTGATTGTACGGGAATTGTCATAATTTCTTCCCAGATAAAGGATTCCGTTTGCTGTAAAGTTACCTGTTACTGCAAAGCTGGCATCAAGGTTACCATTGACATAAATTTTCATTGCTGCCCCATCATAAGTGGCTGCTATATGATACCATGTGTTGGTATTGAATGCTGTATTCGTGTTAAGCTTCACCTGTGATGAACCGAAGCTCAGGATAAACTGAAGTTTGTTATTCGCCAGGTTTCCATCACCGAATCTAAGCATTGCTGAGTTATTATCTCCTACTTCCACTCCCATTACTGATGAAATATAAGGGAATCCTGTTTTGAAAGCATTTACTTTTACCCACCCTTCAAATGTCATAGCATTTCCGCTCAGGTTAAATTGTCCTGCGTTAAGATAGTGCGTGCTTCCGTTGAAAGAAAGAGATCTTGCTCCCGGACTTGTAACAGGGGCAAAACCGCTATTGAATGATCCTTCACCTGAATAGGTACTTGTAGTTCCTCCGGCACACCCTGCCTGTACTTTCCATACATAATTTGTATTTGGGGTAAGATTTTGAAGTGCGTAAGAATTGGTTGTAATATTCGGAATTTCAGACCATGTTGTGGCTGCCGATGTTTTGTATTGTAGTGTATATGAAGTTGCATTTCCTGCATCCCATGATAGCTGAGCAGTATTACCAAGGAAACTTCCGGAAGTTAATCCTGATGGCGTAGTGCAGCCACTTCCGGAGTTAAACCTTGGTGCAAAAATATAAGTACTTGTTAATGTCGGTGAGCAATTGGACTGTATTCTCCAATCGTAATTTGTATTCAGGGTAAGGTTATTGATGACAATATTATTTCCTGAATAATTATTGGCTACGTTTGTCCATACTGTAGAGTTGGCCGGTTTGTAGTCAATGTTATAAGACTGAGAAGCGTTGGAAGTCCAGTTCAGTTTTGCTGAAGTTCCTGTTACATTGGAAACATCAAGTCCCAATGGCGGATCACAGGTTTGTCCCTGAGACCATGAATATAATTGACCGCTTAAGAGCGTATTTTCGTTGTAAAGAATATTAGAACCTGTACTCAAATAGCTGGCTACATTGGTTCCTCCCAGGTCATACCACATGAATACACCATATTGGTCATTCTTTGTACTGGTTGCTAAGTTTGCCAGTGTAGTTGCTGACGTAGAACTTGGATTCGAATTTTGGATCCATGTTGCAGCAGCAGAAATTTTAGATTTATCAAGAGGCGGAACAACAGGTGCATTGTATGTACTATACATCGCATTCCATGTATAATTGATATAATTTCCTGCTAAATCTCCATTATAAGTTTGTCTGGTTGTAGCCGGACCATAGTAGTAGAAGGTAATCAGTTTATCCGGCATTGCTGCTTTCAATTCCTGTAAAAGCATGACAAAAGAGCTGTTATTTGGTTGTCCTGTTCCGTTATTTCCGTAGCCTGCATATTCATCATCCAGATCTACTCCGTCTAAGCCATAAGTATAAACGGTATGAGCCACCTGCAAAGCGAAATCTTTTGCTGCTTCACGGTTAGGAAAATTAGAAATTCCGGCTCCCTGATGATTTCCTAAAAGATCAAGCAATACTTTTATCCCTTTTTGCTGTAAAGGTTTTACATAGGTATTGACATCATTAAGGACTTTGGTAACATTGTTATTGTTTGAGATATAAGCACGGTTTTTGGAAACATCATAGTTGATATTCGCTGCAAAAATAATAGCCACATCAAAAAGCTGTCTGTTCGTATTCTGCAAAGTATAGGAACCTGCATTCAGCGGATTATTGTTATTTACTTCCACATAGCAGACTCCTAAAGGATCAAGCTGCTGTGCTTTGAGTAATGGAGCCGACTGAAGCATTAAAGCCATCAGGGGAATAAAAAAGGATTTTTTTCTCATAGTATATCAATTTTGTAGTAGAAAAAATCATTGGGCCGAAGCCCAATGACTGGGTTTGTTATTTTACAATTAGTTTTTCAGATTGTTTTAAGCTTCCATCATGAGATTCAAACTGAAGGATATAGTTTCCTGCAGAAATTCTGCTCAATTCGTATTGATTGTCTCCTGAGTTCAGGGATTTTGTGTCTACAATTCTTCCATTAAAATCATAAACCGTTAATTTTCCTTTGCTGTATTCATCAGGAACAGAAACTGTCAGTGATGAAGATTTGCTTACCGGATTAGGGTATAGTTTTATCTGATTTTTAATGCTTGTTTCTCCCACATTGATCGCCTTTTGGCTTGCAGTTCTTGCTAATGCTGAACTTCCTGTAGAACATGGCAGATCTGTACCCCAATTAGAAGAATCAACACCTGTCAGCGTAAGAGTCACTCCGTTTCCTGAAGTATCCTGAACTGTAGAACCATTTCCTTCGTTAAATTTCCAATACGCAGCCAGTGAAGTAGCCGGAACTGTTACATTACACATATTCTGACTGATTTCTGTCTGGCTCAATGCACGTTTCCAAACTCTTACCTCATCTACTTTACCATTAAAGTTTCTGGAAGTGTTATATAAATATCCAACGTTGAACGCTCCGGTTGAATTCACACTTCCGGTTTGTGCTTTAGTTGCATCCAGAACTCCGTTGATATACAATTTCATATTGCTACCATCATAAGTAGCTGCCACGTGATACCAGGTATTGGCATTCAAAGCAGTTACAGACGCCAGTTTTTGCTGTACATTATTAATACTTACCACAAACTGAAGTTTATTATTCGCAAGACTGGCATCTCCTAATCTTAAGAATGCAGAATTGCTGTCGCTTATCTCCGTTCCCATGATCGAGGAAATATATGGAGATGCTGATTTGAATGATGAAGGCTTGATCCATCCTTCAAAAGATAATGCGGAACCGCTTAGATTCAGACTTCCGGCAGCTCCTGATTCCGTGCTTCCATCCAGGGAAAGAGCATAAGAACCTGTAGGCGTTGTTCCTGAAGTGCTTGTAAATCTTGGAGCAAACATATAAGCACTTTTCACGCTGCAGTTGGTTCTGATTCTCCAGTCATATTCGGTATTGGCTGTTAATCCGGAAACGGTTATGGAAGTGGAACTTGTTGCTGACACCGCATTCGTCCAAGTTGTTGAAGATGCTGGTTTATAATCAATATCGTAAGTATTGGTTCCTACGGCTGACCAGTTTAGTTTTGCACTTGTTCCTGTAAGATTGCTTGTATACAATCCGATTGGAGCATCGCAATTTGTACCTTGTGTCCATGATTGTAAAGGAGTGCTTAAAACAGTCTGTTCTCCGTATAATGTCTGAGTTCCTGCTGAAAGCTGTGTTGCTTCATTGGTTCCGTGTAAATCATACCACATAAATACTCCATAGCCTCCATTTTTAGTCTGGGTAGCCAGGCTGGTGGTGGTAGAATTGGAAGTATTTCCCATCCATACAGCAGCAGGAGAGATTTGTGCTTTGGTAAGCGGAGGTACATTTGGGGCTGAGAACGTTCCATACATTGCATTCCAGCTGTAATTGACATTATCTCCTACTCTGGCACCATTCCAGGAAAGTCTTGAAGCAGCAGGACCATAATAATAGAATGAAATAATTTTATTCGGTAATAAGGCTCTGAGCTCCTGAACAAGCATTACAAAAGAGCTGTCATTAGGCTGCCCTGTTCCGTTATTTCCATATTCTGAATATTCATCATCAAAATCAATTCCATCAAGACCATAAGTATTCACTGTATTGGCAAGTTGTAATGCAAAGTCTTTTGCTGCTTCACGGGTAGGGAAATTACAGATTCCGGCACCCTGGTGATTTCCCAAAATCGTCAACACTACTTTCATTCCTTTTTGCTGGAGTGGTTTTATGTAGGTATCTGCATTGGTAAGAACTTTCGTAACGTTGTTATTGGAATACAAATAAGCTCTTCCACGGCTGGTATCATAATTAATGTTAGCCGCAAAAATATTGACCACATTGAACAGGTAGCTGTTCGATGTCTGCAGTTTGTACGATCCTGCATTCAGGATGTTGTTGTTGTTCACTTCCACATAGCATATTCCTGTAGGACTAAGCTGTTGTGCGTTAATCAGAGAACCAGACTGAAGCATCATGGCAATCAGTGCGGTAAAGATGGATTTTTTTTTCATTGTATAATTTTTTTAAGGTGTTTTGGTGTCTGAATTTTATATAGCATTCCCCTGACACCTTCTTTTTTGGGAAGGAATCTCAGATGAATACACCATATAAAAGGGAGGGCTATGTCAGTAGCTCAGGATTTTCGTTAAAGGTTTTCCATAACAATTCTCCAAACAAGGTATTTGCCCATGCAAACCATTCTCTGGTGAACTTTTTGGCATCGTCTTTATGGAAGGATTCATGCATAAAGCCTGTTCCTCCGTGCGTTTTCTGTAAGGTATCTATACACCATCTGATCTCACTTTTGTCTTTGGTAGTGAGTGCCTTCATTATGATACTCATTGGCCAGATCATGTCAAGTCCGATATGCGGACCTCCTATTCCCTCTGCCAGCTTACCTTTGAAGAAGAACGGATTGTTTTCTGACCATACAAATTTTCTTGTATTCAAATAAACAGGGTCATCAGCTTTCACCGCATCCAGATAAGGCAGTCCCAGCAAGCTTGGGCAGTTCGCATCATCCATCAGGTTGTAACTTCCGAAGCCATTCACTTCAAAAGCATATATTTTTCCAAATTCAGGATGATTGTAAATTCCGTATTTTTTGATGGCTGCATCTACCTCATCAGCAAGGCTGTTCAGTTGCTGAGCCAACGTTTTTTCATTTTTAATCTGAGAAACCATTTCCGCAGCCTGACGTAAGCTTACCACAGCAAATAAGTTGGAAGGAATCAGGAATCCATAGATGGTAGCATCATCACTTGGACGGAACATAGAGCTGATCAATCCTACAGGTTTTGTCGGATAACCATATCCTCCCATCGGTACCCCATCTGTTGCCCAGGCTGTTGTACGCTCGAATTTGTAAGGTCCAAGATCATGTTTTCTCTGCTGTTCTGTAAAGGTCTGCAGGGTAAGTTTAATTCCTTTCAGCCAGTTGGCATCAAAAGGTTTTGTATCTCCTGTTGTTTTCCAGAAGTGGTAGGCCAGACGGATAGGATAGCAAAGCGAATCAATTTCCCATTTTCTTTCATGGGTTCCCGGTTTCATATCGGTATGGTCGTATTCTTTCCATTTGCTAATCTTCTGATCATCGTTATAGAAAGCATTCGCGTAAGGATCTTTCAGGATGAAAGTAGTCTGTTTGTGGATTACTCCTGAGATCAGCTTATGTAATTTTTCGTCTTTTTTAGAGAACTGCAGATAAGGGAAAACCTGTGCAGAACTGTCACGAAGCCACATGGCATCGATATCTCCTGTGATTACGTACGTGTCAGGAGTTCCGTTGGTTTCATTATAGAAAACAGTAGTATCCAATGTATTCGGGAAGCAGTTTTCAAAAAGCCAGCTCAGCTCTTTGTTTTTTACTTTCTTTTTAAATGCTGCAATAGCACTTTCTACAGATTCGCTGGTAAAATGTCTTTTATCTTTAGGAACACGGACAACAGGAAAATCATCCAGTACTAAATTTTTAGCAAAAACATTTTGAGTAAACAGCAATCCGGCTCCTGCCAGTGCACTTGTTTTAATAAAATTTCTCCTTTCCATTGATACTTTGTTTCGTTTATTTTTATTAGTCTTATTTTACCGGTTTACTTCCCATTACGAATCTCAACTCACCTCCATTCATAATATCGCTGTGATTAAGCTCCCAGCTTTTGTATTCTTTCCCATTCAGGAACATTTTCTGTACATAGATATTCTTGTTGGATATCTTGTCAGCGATCACGGTAAAAGTTTTACCATTTTCTAATTTTAATGATGCTTTCGGGAATTGTGGTGCTCCGATGGCATAAACAGGTTTCCCAGGTGTCACAGGATAGAACCCTAATGATGAGAAGATATACCATGCTGACATTTGACCACAGTCTTCATTGTTAACGATTCCATCTGGTTTAGCAGCGTACATATTATCACGGATATATTTTACCATTTTCTGAGTCTTATAAGGACTTCCTGCATAATTGTACAGGTAGGGAACATGATGTCCCGGTTCATCTCCAAATCCTAGAGATCCGATGAATCCTGAGATATCTACATGCTGCTCTCCTTCCATATGAAGTGCTTCTGTAAAGGTTTTATCCAGTTTTTCTTCAAATCCTTTTTTCCCTCCATACAGATTCATCATTTCATCAATCTGATGAGGAACAAAGAAATCATAAGCCCAGATGTTTCCGGAAACCCAGTGTGGCTGAAGTTTTTTCCAGTCGTTAAGGGTAAAATCTGCTAAGAATTTCCCGTCTTTCTGTCTTGGCCAGAAGTGGTTATTTTCTTTATTGAAGGTATTCAGGAAGTTCATAGAACGTTTTTTATAGACTTCTGATTCTTCTTTTTTACCTAGTTTTTCAGCAAGCTGTTGAATACACCAGTCATCATATGAATATTCCAGTGTTGCTGAAACTGAAGCGCCGTTTTCTGATGGTGTATATCCTAATTTGATATAGTCATTAAGACCTCCGCCGCCATCGCTGCTGCTCATTTTATCTGTTAAAGAAGCATCTTTCATCGCAGCAAATGCTTTTTCAGCATCAATACCAGGAACTCCTTTTGAGATAGCATCCCAGATTACCGAAGCACTGTGATAGCCAAGCATACAGAAATTATCATATCCGCAAAGCTCCCAGATTGGCATGTGATCTTTACGATCTGTATATCTGCTGATCAAAGAGTTGGCGAATTCTTTTGTATGTTTCTGATCCATAATGGTAAGCAACGGATGTGTCGCTCTGAATCCGTCCCAATAAGAATAGGTACTGTAATTTGTGAACCATTTGGTATTCATGTTTTCCTGAGCGGCAACATAGTCTCCATTCACGTCCATGTAAAGGTTTGGGGCAATGAATGTATGATAAACTCCTGTGTAGAAAATTTTTCTCTGGCTGTCTGTACCTCCTGTTACCTGAAATCTGCCGATCAGATCCCTCCATGTCTTTTGTGCAGTTTCTTTCGCTTTTGCAAAGTCTATATTTTTTGCTTCTGTATCAAAGTTTTCCTGTGCATTCTCTGTACTCACCGGGGATAAAGAAACTTTTACTTCAATGCTTTCCTGATCTTCTGTTGAGAATCTTACGAATGCTTTAGCATCCTTTGCAAGGGCAATTTTTTCATCATTTTTGATTTTTCCGTCAGCATACACGCCATAAGACTTAAACGGTTTGGAAAACTCCATCACGAAGTAAGCAAATCGTTTACCTCCCCAGCCATTGCTGTAACAGTATCCTTTGATTTTATTATTGCCTTCTACACTCACCAAAGTATGGTAGATATTTCCGAAGATTTTATTAGTGGGATCAATAATGATATTGGCTTCACTACTCTTCGGGAAAGTATATTTATGAAATCCTACTCTTGGGGAAGCGGTAAGCTCTGCTTTAATTCCATAGCTGTCCAGCATTACGGAATAATACCCGGGAGAAGCAATTTCTTTATCGTGCGTGAATTTTGAACGGTACCCTGTTTCAGGATTCTCTTCCGTTCCTGGAACCATTTTTACCTGTCCTACGGTAGGCATTACCAGAATATCTCCAAGGTCTGCCCATCCTGTTCCACTCAAGTGGTTATGACTGAATCCCATGATCGTTTTGCTGCTGTAGTGATATCCGGAACACCAATCCCAATCGCCACTTTTTGTATTCTGATCCGGACTCAGCTGTATCATCCCGAATGGCGTGGTTGCTCCCGGAAATGTATGTCCGTGCCCTCCTGTGCCTATGAAAGGATCTACCCAGGATAAAACATCATTCTTATTTTGCTGGGCACTGGCTACAGAAATCAGGGTGGTAAAAAAGCAGATTAGCAGTTCTTTTTTCATGATAAGAGAGGTATCGGAGATTTTTTTGTTTAAAAGTTGGTTTAAAAATAGGAAAACCATTATAAAATTCCCAGAAAAAGGGAAAATTAAGATGATTAACCTATTTTCCTAAACTTTATATTACTTTATTAAATTGAATTCTTTTTCATAAAATCAATGATTTCTGAGATATATCCAAAGGCAATCGCAACTACGGTATCAGCAGCCCCGTAATATACTGTTACTTTGTCTCCTTCAGTCAATGCTGCACAAGGGAAAACCACATTTGGTACATCTCCTGTCAGTTCATACAATTCTGCTGGCGCCAACAGATAAGGTTTTGTTCTGTACAATACTTTTGTAGGATCTTCAAGATCAAGCAAAGCAGCTCCCATTGAATATCTGAATCCTCTGCAGGTATTAATCACTCCATGATAGAAAAGCAGCCATCCTTCTTCTGTTTTGATAGGAACCGGCCCTCCTCCGATTTTTGTACACTGCCATGCACTGTCTTCGAAAGGTGTTACTTTCATCACGCAACGGTGCTCTCCCCAGTACTTCATATCTGGGCTATAGCTGATATAAATATCACCAAAAGGCGTATGTCCGTTGTCACTAGGACGGCTCAGCATGGCATATTTACCATTGATTTTTTCAGGGAACAAAACTCCATTTCTGTTGAAGGGAAGAAATGCATTCTCACACTGAAAAAATTCTTTAAAATCAAAAGTATAACCAATTCCTATGGTAGGACCGTTGTATCCGTTACACCAAGTGATCCAGTAACGGTCTTCTATAAACGTTACACGGGGATCGTATTTGTAATCGGATTCAATCATATCCGTATTTCCTGCCTGCATTTCAATAGGGTCATGATTGATGTCCCAATTGATTCCGTCTTTACTGAAACCAGCAAAAATATTCATCTGTACTGCCTTGTTGTCGCAACGGAAGACTCCGGCAAATCCGTCTTCAAAAGGAATCACGGCACTATTGAATATACTGTTGGATGTTGGTATCGCGTATCTGTTAATGATCGGGTTTTCGGAAAACCTCCACATGATATCATTGCAACCTTCCGGGCGATCCTGCCAAGGGATCATTACTGATTGAGCTGTCATAAAGTATTTTTTACTTTTTATTTTTAATTATTATGAATTGATTTGTTGTTCTTTCTGATTTTCCGGATGAGGAAAAGGGACAAATAAAGTGACCAAAAAAGCAGGAATGGTAGCGATCAATACCCAGATAAAGAACATTTTGTACCCGATCCAGTCACTGATCATTCCGCTGAACATTCCGGGAATCATCACCCCAAGGTTCATAATTCCTGTTGCAAATGCATAATGTGCTGTTTTGTGTTTACCCGGTGCAATCTGCTGCATCATGTAGAGCATTAACCCTACAAAACCAAATCCGTAACCGAAATATTCTACTACTACAGCAATTCCCACAGGCATTAGATCTGAAGGCTGGTAATGAGCCAATAATGCATATACCACAAATGGAATATTAAACGCACAGCATAGCCATATCAAAGATCTTTTCAATCCGCGGGCTGAGATAAAATATCCTGCCAATACAGACCCTAAGATGAATGCTGCGGAACCGTATGTTCCGTAAATAAGTCCGATATCTGAAGTGGATAGTCCTAATCCTCCTGATGTCCTTGGAGCTTTAAAAAACAAAGGAGCTATTTTAATCGCAAATCCTTCTGCAAAACGGTACAGAATAATGAAGAGGATACACCATAAAATCTTCTTTTTGGTAAAGAAAGAGGTAATCACTTCTAACAATTCCTTACGAACATTTCCAGCGGTTTTCTCATCTTTCTGCTCTTCTTTATTTTCTTTTGGCAGAATGAAATAGTGATAAATCGCTAATACAAAAAACAGTAATGCATAGATCACCATAATGATCATCCAGGCATGCGTAACGCCTTTTGTTTTTTCTAAAACACCTGCGAAATAAACTAATGCTCCACTGCTGATAATCTTGGCAAGATTGTAAAAAGCGCCCTGCCAGCCAATATATTTCGCCTGCTCTTTATTGGTAAGAAAACCAATATACGTTCCGTCTGCTACCACATCATGGGTAGCTCCACAAAATGCTATTACGGCAAAAAGCGCAATACTGTATTTGAAAAAATCATGCATTGGAAGACTTAAAGCGACTAATGCAAACAGAATTCCTATAGCAAACTGAGTAGAAATAACAAAGAACTTTTTTGTTTTATAGATCTCCAAAAACGGACTCCAAAGTGGTTTTAAAGTCCAAGAGAATAGAATAAGAGCTGTCCAGAATGTAATCTGCGAATCCGAAACACCCATATCTTTATACATGATTCCTGAAACCGCATTAATGGTTACAAAGGGAACACCCATTGCAAAGTATAATGTGGAAATCCAAAGAATTGGCTGGATCCGACGGGTTCCGGAGTTGTTTTTTCCCATATTTAAAAATAAGATTCTAAATAAAAGAGAACATCTCAAAAATTCATTCAGACTAAAAACGAAACTATAATTTTTTTGGAGATTCTACTCTATTCTCCTGTCTTAATGAATGGATCAAATAAAAATCTGATATTGAGATGTCTCTTTATTGATGAGTGATTCTGAATATTTTTATTTCTTATCCCACCATAGCTTAGTGCCTCCGGTATCAGGTCCGTTCAGCATTTGTGCAGCCTGCTGGTAGTTATATAATGAAGTTTTGGTATCAATAGTGAAAGGAATTCTTCTGATCATTGCTTCCGTACTGATCGCTCCGCCGCTGTCATTTTTTCTTACCTTGAAAAGAATCGGGTAGCCTGTTCTTCTCTGCTCAGCCCATGCTTCCGGTCCGTTTGGATAAAGTGAAAGCCATTTTTGGGTAATAATTCTTTCTAATTTTCTTTCGTTGGTATCCCCGTTATTCCATGCAATAGTGATGGTACTTAATTGTGGATTTCCAACTGGTACATTGTTATCTGTATTCTTCGGGTCAACATAAGGAGCTTCTGTAGAAGTTGCATCGGCAAGATATGTTGTAACACTTGCGCTTTTTCCCCATTCTCCGAAAGATTGCTGCACTCCGGTAGTATAGTTGGTTTGAATATCACCTGCTCCTGCATAGCCTCTCAAAGCTGCTTCAGCTCTTAGGAACCATGTTTCTGCAGCAGTAAATAATTTCATTTTACCGTCAGTTCCGGAAAAATAATCTCCGCTGGCAGATTTTGCCTGTGGTTGCGAGAATCCTCCGTAAGTTGATTTACCATTTAATAAATCAATCCCCTGGCGTATTCCTATATATTTTCCTTGTAGACTAGCATCTGCTGCCGGAATAGCATATGCAGGAAGTCTTGGATCATTATATCCATTCATATAAGCCATCAGCGGAGCACCTATTAAACAATCTCCCCATGAGTAAATGATAAAACTCAATTCTGACTGTCCTACACTGATCAACGCATTATCTGCATTGTCAGTAATCAATCCTGCAGGTGAAGCCAAAGCCTCTTCTGCGTATTGTTTAGATTTTGCAGGATCAGCATAGCTCATTCTCATAGCCAGCCTCAGCTTCAATGAATTGGCAAATTTTGCCCATTGCGCCATATTTCCACCATATACTAAATCTGCTTTTTTCAATGCCGATTTATCTTCTACATTCTGTGTTGCTGACATGGCAATTACTTTCTGTAGATCTGTAATGGCTGCAGTCAGATCAGCAATAAAATAGTTATAGGCTTCTTGTTGAGAATCAAAATCAGTTACTCCATTCGGATTTGGCTTTTCATATTTGCTGTAAACTACAGGGCCATGGCTATCTGAAACTCTTGCGGCTGTAATGACTTTCAGAATTTTTTTAACAGCAAATGTTCCTGTAAAATCTACTCCCTTATAGATTTCCCTAGCCGTATTATCAATGATAAGAGAGTAATTGAAGATATCCTGTTGTCTGGCAATAATTCTATTGTTCCATCCATCCATCATTGAATAGGTAAGGTTATTTACCCCTCCGTTAAATGGTGTTGCTGTACTAAACATTCCACTGTACATATCTGCACTAAGGTTAGGATACAGCTGATAATCTGACTGTAATCCTCTTTGCATGGATTTCATCGGATCAACAACAGCAATAAAATCAGCGTAAAAATTTTCAGGACCTCCTGCCTTTTCCTGATTATACTGTTCAAAGTCATTAGTACATCCTGAAGCGGAGAACAATAGTACAGCTCCGAATGCCAATATTTTAATATGATTGATTTTCATTTTCTTAATTGTAAAAGTTAGAAGTTAGCTTTTAATGATAATCCAATAGATCGAGTAACCGGTAATCCGAATGAATCTACCCCAACTCCACCAGGTGTATTTCCAGATACCTGCTCTGGATCAAACGGTGCTTTTTTGTAGAAGAAAAATAAGTTGGTACCTACTAAACTTACTGTTGCATTTCTCATATATTTAGATTGAATATCAAAAGTATATGAAATGGAAGCCTGGCGTAAACGTATTGTTGTAGCACTGTACAGATAGGCTTCATCAATACCTTTTCCAAATCCTTCTGTTGTTCCAACTGCTTTATAATAATCTTTTGCATTGGTTAAACCAGTATACGCCTGCCCTGCATTAGGAGTTCCAGGTGCATACACTGCATTTGGAATAGATACCCCGCCCGCATCTCTTGCATCGGCTGTAGACTGACTAACTCCATAGATATCGTTTGCTTTTTCTGTAAGGGAAAGTACCTTACCTCCAAATTTACCATCAATAAGGAAAGATATTCCCAGCTTACCAATATTAAAAGAGTTATTGAATCCCATAATAAACTTAGGGTTCGGATTACCCAGATAAGAAGGAGTACCTTCTGCTAATGGGATTCCTTTTTCATTCACTAAAATACGTCCCTGATCGTCTCTTTTAAACTTAATTCCGTAAAGATCGCCAAAAGATCCTCCTAATTTCAGTTTTGTGTATTCCCCTCCTCCTGTTAATGAGAAAATTTGGTTTTCTGATATAGGTAAACTTGATGGAAACAATTCAACAATTTTGTTTTTGTTGGCAGAAGCATTTAATGTAGTTGTCCATCCAAATTTATCTGAACTGAAGACCTTATAGGATAATGAAGATTCAAAACCTGTATTTCGGATTTTCCCGGCATTAATATAATATGATCCCGGAGCTATCCCTCCGAAATAAGAATCTATTTTTGTCTCTAACAATTGATTACTCGTATTGGAGTTGTAGTAAGTAATATCAAAACTTAATTTGTTATTAAACATCCTTAGCTCTGTTCCAACTTCAAAAGTTTTATTAAATTCAGGTTTCGGAAACAGATCCTTATACTTAGGATCAGTAATGAATGAACTCTTTGGAAACACAAGTGTTCCTGCGTCTACCCCAAAGGTATATCCTTTATTATATTCAATCATTGCATTGGAAATATTGGTAGGCAACCCTAATCCTACAGTTGCATAAGATCCTCTTACTTTCCAGAAACTAATGGCTTCCGGCAGTTTGAAAACAGAAGATAACACAGCATTAGCTCCAACAGATTCATAGTCAAATCCTGTTCTTCCCGTTAAGGCCAAACTGGAATCCCAGTCATTTCTAAAAGTCATGTCTACATAAAACATATTTTTATAACCTAATGTAGCACTGGCAAATACAGATTGCACCTGCTTCTTCATATTGGTATAGATATTATGATATCCATCACCAGGGGATCTTTTTTTACCCCATTCAAGATTACTCAACGTGAAAAGATTAGGATTTGTCAGATAAGCATTATCAATTTGTCCTATTTTATTTCTTGTCGTATTGATACTTCCTCCTACCGTAAAATCTAAAGAGATAGACTCATTTATTTTAGGACTACCGATAAGCAATACGTCCCCATATGTAGAAGAGTTTTCATATGTATTTTTAAGGATTCTTCCATTAATCCCCTCATTAACAGCCAGTAAAGTAGGTGCTGAAAAAGCAGCAATATCACGTTGACTGTCTGAAATATTCCAGCTATAATTTCCTCTCACTCTTGCCGTTAACCAAGGATTGATCTGGTAAGATAGTGAAAGTGCTCCATAAGTATTTTTATTGCTTACAGTAACCGGATTACGGTTTAAAATCCAATAAGGGTTCTGTGTTGGCGGGTTTCCTTTAAAACTTCCATCTGGATTAACCTCCCACCAGTTTTGAGCGGGTAAATACCTTTCTTTATTTAAATAAGCGTAATTATCAGGACCATACTGATCAAAATCCACTCCTCTTGGCAGCCAATACAAACTTGTCAAAGGAGAAAAAGATGCTCCAGGAGTCTGTCTGTTCTTACTTTCCTGTAATGAACCTATGAAGTTGGCATCTAATGTTAACTTATCGTCCAGAAACTTACTTGAATTTCTGAAAGAAACATTGTACTGATCAAAATAAGACATGGGAACCACTCCTTTGTTGGTGGTATTTCCAATAGAGAAATAGCTTGTTGATTTTTCATTTCCTGACTGGAAAGATAGACTGTTTACCCATGTCGTTCCTGTCTGCAGAAAATCTTTAAGATAATCTTTGGAAGCACCTTTTGCACCCCAGCTTTCTATTGACTGTCCCGGCTGTGATCCTGATACAGAAGGGTCATAAGACAGATAACTGTGCTGTAGTTTTGGAAGACTGTATGCTCTGTCTACAGTAAGGCTGGAACTGTAAGTAATTGAGCTTTTCCCTGCACGTCCTTTTTTTGTCGTAATCAGGATAGCCCCGTTACCTCCGGCAGAACCGTACAATGCAGAAGCAGAAGCTCCTTTCAGGAAGTTGATGCTTTCAATATCATCAGGGTTTATGGAGCTCAGTACATCTCCCGGATCCGGCATATTGGAATATTGCCCGATATCCGCAGATTTTCCTGTTCCGTTGATAATAGGAATACCATCAATTACATACAGTGGCTGTGCACTGTTGACAGACTTGTCTCCTCTCATGACCACCCTTACGGAGCTACCTACACCATTGGTTCTGTTGATCTGTACGTTGGAAACTTTTCCATTGATCGAATTTAATAGATTAGGAGTTTTCACTTCTGTAAGCTCATCTCCACCAATCTGCTGACTGGAATACGTCAAAGAGCGGGCCTGCCTTTTTATCCCCAAAGAGGTGACCACAACCTCCTCAATACTGGTTGTCTTCGTAGTGTCGGCCGCTTTTTTCTCCTGTGCATTCGCAGTAAGTGAAAAAACGAACAGAACGGGTATAACTGCTTTTCTCATAAGGTATAGATTCGTTAGATTTAATTGAGAATCAGTGACATTACTTTATTTTTTAATACAAAAAAAATTATTGTTTTTTCAGCAAAATTTTGCCGTTTATGTATTAAATAATTTAAAGTTTTGTTAAGATTTAATTCACATTCACAAATCTAAATTTTGTTGCCAGTCTGATATAATACTATTTTATCATAAAACGATATTATTTTTTCAGCAATCAAATTTAAAAGCTATTAACACTTTAAATATCAACAAAATACAACACTTCCCAAACAATTAAAAAAAGGGGATTTATTCAGGTATTTTGACAAAATAAAAGTAGATTTCTATACACAATTTTAGTGTAATAGATAAGGTACAAAAAAGAAAAAAGTAAATTTTTAATACATATTATTCAATCTTTTTAACTCCTTTAAACTGCTCTTTAAATTCAGTTGGAGTTGTCTTTTTGATGGACTTAAATACCTTATTGAAATTGGCAATATTATTAAATCCGGCTTCAAAAGCAATTTCAAAGACTGTAAGATTCTTTTCCATCAACCAGCGTGCAGCGTAACTGATTCTGATCTCATTAAGATAATTAACAAAAGTTTTCCCCGTTCTTTTTTTGATAAATCTGTTAAACGTCACATTACTCATATTCACCAATGATGCTACATTATCCAGCGTTATTTTGTTCTCGAAATTTTTATGAACAAAATCATGAACAACCTTCATTTTATCATTATCCGCAAAAGACTCAAGCTCAATACTATACGAAGACAAAAGTGTTTTATTTTCTGCTACAGCCAATTCATTCAGAATTTTCATAATTTCTATAAAAGATTCAAAACTGTTCATCTTGGAAAGATTGAGAAACGAATCTTTTAGTTTCTCAGCCGTTTCTGTAGAAAAAAGAATTCCTCTGATGGAGTCTTTCATCAGATTATTGATAGGTTTCAGAATATTTTTTTCCATTAGTGACTGATGGAAGAAATCCTGATTAAATTGTATAGTAATTTCGTGGGTTTTTCTGTTCTTACATCTATAATTTGCCCAACAGTGTGGTAAATTGGGTCCTACCAGCACCAACTCTATATTTCCGATCTCTCCGGTATGGTCTCCAATCATTCTTCTATACCCTTTCCCTTTGTAGATAAAATTGATTTCAATTTCCGGATGATAGTGGTACGGAAAGTCGAAGGAGGCCTTAATCCTGTCAAATACGAGAAAACTATCCTCAGGAGATAGTGGAGTTATTTCTCTCAGAATATTTTCTAATTCGCTCATACAGGCAGTTATGAAAAAAGGTTAATACTTTTAGGTCACAATACAAATCTTTGTAAAAATGATAAAATAATATCAATGTAAAAACATATTTCCGATTTATTTTATTTCAATTTTATATATCAAACATAAGAAATCATAGGTTCAATAATTTAATGCAGCTCAAATCATGCTTTTTTGTATCTTTAAACTAAAGTTAAAGGATGCCACAACAGCTTATTTTTGAAGATCATTATAAAAGATTCGGACTGGAAGTATTTTCAGAAGAAAATCTGGAGAATTTCAACGGGAATCGGTTCTCTGCAGATATTAAAGTATTTTTTATTCCTTCAGAATATGAACTTACAATAGATTTTACTCATTATAAAACAAAGAAGCCTTCACTTTTCTTCCTCACCAACCAACATTTGAGTATCCAAAAAGGGAAAGATGAATCTATTCTTCTTTTCTACAACCGGGATTTTTACTGTATTCAGATCCATGATAAAGAAGTGGCTTGCGACGGCCTTCTCTTTCATAATGTATTTGAAATTCCTTTTGTAGAGCTTGATGATTCTGAAACCTCTCTTATAAAAAGTTTGTTCCAGAATATTCAGGAAGAACTTGAATGGAAAGATTCTTCCGCAGAGGAAATGATCAGAACCTATGTAAAACAGATCATCATCAGGGCTACCCGCAAATGGAAGAAACAAAATCTGGATAATGATACACTCAGAATACCAGGCAGTGAGCTTGATATTTTCCGGGATTTCAGCAGACACCTTGAAATTCATTTCAGAGAGAAGCATAATGTAGCAGAATACGCTGAGCTGCTTCATATAGCTCCGAAAACATTAACTCATAAATTTAAAAATTTAAATCTGGACTCACCCAATCAGTTTATCATCAACAGAATCTTATTAGAAGCAAAGAGGTTACTGTTTTATACGGATAAACCTGTGAAAGAAATTGCTTACGGTCTTGGTTATGAAGATCCGGCTTATTTTAACCGTCTTTTCACCAACAAAACAGGAAGCACTCCTGCAAATTTCAAAAAAAATTACACTTCGGGAAAAAAGTACAATATTTAAATCATTTTATCTATTGAATACTCCCCGTCACAGACATACCTTTGTAACATCAAAATCAAACAACAATACTAAATACAAAAACAAACATTATGAGACGTAACGCAACAGCCGTTTGGAACGGTACTATCAAAGAAGGAAAAGGACATTTAACAACACAAAGTACAACTTTAAACCAGACTCAATATTCTTTCAACAGCCGTTTTGCGGATGGTGTAGGTACCAACCCTGAAGAATTACTGGCAGCAGCTCATGCTGGATGCTTCACGATGAAACTGGATGCAGAATTATCTCAGGCAGGTTATAATCCTGAAGAATTAAAAACAACTTCGGTCATCACTCTTGATCCTAATATTGGAAAGATTACAAAATCTGAGCTGACATTGACCGCTAAGGTTCCGGGAATCTCTGAAGAAGAATTCCAGAAATTTGCTAAAATCGCTGAAGAAGGATGTCCTGTAAGTGCAGCATTCAACTTTGAGATTACATTGAATGCTACTTTAGAAAATTAAAAACCTTAATTTCAATATCAATAGGAACGGGCTTTAGCCCGTTTTTTATTTTAAAAACAATTCGATTGGCTTTAGCCAAAACTTAAAGCCACAAAAATAGGTGCATCAAGTAAATCTTCAAACAAATATACCGAATGGTATATTTTTGTATATTTGCATATAATTAAGCATTTAAATGTCGAAGGCAGAAAAAACAAAACAGCATATCATTGAGAAAACAGCTACTCTTTTTAATACGAAGGGTTATATTTCCACCTCATTATCCGACATTACTCAGGCCACCGGACTGACGAAAGGAAGTATCTATGGAAATTTTGAAAACAAAGATGAAGTAGCAATTGAAGTTTACAAATACAATTCCGGATTATTGAGCAAAACACTCAGTCGTTCTTTTGGTGAAGAGTATCCAACCTCACTGGATAAACTGCATGCTTTTGTAGATTTTTACCGGAAAAACTGGAAGTTTGTCTTTGCCAACGGCGGCTGTCCGTTAATGAATGCTGCAACTGAAGCTGATGATTCTTTTCCTGCATTAAAAACTCAGGTTAAAAAATCTTTTGAACAATGGATGACAAAAATATCAAATGCCATTGCAGAAGGGCAAAGTAAAGGTGAAGTTGATAAAAAAGTCAATGCTGAGCAATTCGCATCTCTATTCATCATGCTTATTGAAGGCGGAATCCTGCTTTCAAAAACAATGGGTGACCAAAGTTTTCTAAACCACGCTTTAGATAAAGTCAGTCATATGATTGATCATGAACTCAATATTCTTCCATCATAAATTATACAATATGGAAACAAAAAAAGTGGCTATTGTAGGATACAACAGAATTCCTTTTGCCAGAATGAATACCGCTTATTCAGAGCAGGGTAATCAGGATCTACTTCTTGCTTCTCTCAACGGATTAATAGATCGTTATCATTTAAAAGGAAAACGGCTCGGAGAAGTTGCTGGCGGCGCAGTCATTAAACACATTTCTGAAAGTAACCTCATCAGGGAAACAGTGATGAATACCACACTTGATCCTGCAACTCCTGCCTGTGATCTTCAGCAGGCATGTGATACAGGAATTGAAGCAGCTATTTATATCGGAAATAAAATTGCATTGGGCCAGATAGAATCAGGGATTGCATGCGGTGTGGAAGCAATGAGCAACATCCCGTTTGAGTCTTCACCAAGATTAAGAAAAGCGCTTTTAAAAGCCAATAAAGAAAAGTCTGCTTTTGGAAAAATAAAACAGCTTTTAAGTCCGAAACTGAAAGACTGGATGCCTATTCCTTACAAAGGACAGGAGCCTAAAACAGGTCTGGTAATGGGTGAACACACAGAAATTACTGCCAAATACTACAATATTCCCAGAGAAGAACAGGATTTACTGGCTTTAAAAAGTCATCAGAATATGGCTAAAGCTTATGATGAAGGATTCTTTGATGATATGATTACTCCTGCATTTGGCTTAGATAAAGACAATAATCTGAGACGTGACAGTAGTATTGAAAAACTATCACAACTAAAACCTGCTTTTGATAAACAGAACGGAACGTTAACCGCAGGAAATTCTACCCCTTTTACGGACGGAGCTTCCGCAGTTTTGCTGGCCAGTGAAGAGTGGGCAAAAGCTAACAACCTTCCTGTTTTAGCTTATATCAGTTTTTCGGAACTGGCAGGAATAGAATATGTTGAAAATAAACAGGATCTTCTTCTTGCTCCTGTTTTTGCCGCAGAGAGAATGCTTAAAAAAGCAGGGATGAATCTTTCTGACTTTGATTATTATGAAATTCATGAAGCTTTTGCAGCACAGGTTTTAGCTACCATCAAAATCTGGGAAAATGAGGAGCTTGCGCAAAAATTCGGGTTGGAAAAAGCCCTCGGAAAAATAGACAGAAGTAAACTGAATGTAAAAGGAGGAAGCCTTGCCGCCGCCCATCCTTTTGCCGCAACAGGAGGAAGAATTATCGCAACACTGGCAAAACTTCTTCATGAAAAAGGCAGCGGAAAAGGATTTATATCCATCTGTGCAGCCCGTGGACAGGGAGTAACCATGATTTTAGAAAAGTAAAAATTAAATATGGATAGATTAGCACAATTACAGCAATTCATTGGAAAAGAATTCGATCAGTCACCATCCCCTTTTATGAAATGGCTGAATCCCATCGTTCTTTCTGCAGATGAGGGACAACTGTCATTTCAGTATACGGTAAGACCGGAATGGCTGAATCCCATAGGAAACCTGCATGGTGGAGTTACAGCCGCAATAGTAGACGACATCATTGGTGCCACCATGTTTTCTTTAAATGAAAATTCTTTCATTACCACCATAAATAATGTCATTGATTATTTTTCAACTGCAAAAGAAAATGATAATATTGTAGCCGAAACTAAAATCATTAAAAGAGGAAAGCAGTTTGTAAACGCTCAGTGCGAAATATGGAATGCAGATAAGACCCGCCTAATAGCGAGAGGAACCTCGAATTTATTCAAAATCAATAACTAAGTATGAAAAGAGTTGTCATTACAGGTCTTGGCGCAGTGACGCCTTTGGGAAATAATGTCGAAGAATTTTGGCAAAACAGCATCAATGGAGTGAGTGGAGCAAACAAAATCACCCATTTTGACACAGAAAAGTTTAAAGTACATTTTGCTTGTGAAGTTAAAAATTTTGATCCAAAAGTACATTTAACCCACAACGAAATTAAAAGAAGTGATTTATTTTCACAATATGCAATGTATTCCACAGCAGAAGCTTTAAAAGATTCAGGGCTTGAGCTGGAAAACATGGATCCATTTGACATTGGTGTGATCTGGGGAACAGGACAAGGCGGAATGTGGACTTTCGAAAGTGAGGTCATGAATTTTGCGGCTGGGGACGGAACTCCAAGATTCAATCCTTTCTTTGTACCGAAATTTATTGCTAACATGGCATCAGGAATGATTTCTATGAAATATGGTCTTCAGGGAATCAATTATACAACTGTTTCTGCATGTGCCACCGGAAATACGGCATTAATGGATGCCTTCAATTATATTCGACTAGGAAAAGCAAAAGTGATTGTAAGCGGTGGCTCTGAGGCTGCCATTTCTCCTGCCTCTATCGGAGGATTTTCTATTATGAAAGCCATGTCTACAAGAAATGATGATTTTGCAACAGCAAGCCGTCCTTATGATGCAGATAGAGATGGTTTTGTAATGGGTGAAGGTTCGGGAACTCTGATCCTGGAAGAATATGAGCACGCCAAAGCAAGAGGAGCAAAAATCTATGCAGAACTGGTAGGTGCAGCGATGACAGCAGATGCCTATCATATGACAGCACCTCATCCTGATGGTGTTGGAGCTATCAAAGCAATGCAGTTAGCTCTTAATGAAGCAGAAATCAATGTAGATAATATTGATTATATTAATCCACATGCTACGTCTACCCCACTGGGAGATCTGGTTGAACTGAACGGAATTAATAAATTATTTAAAGGAAGCAAAAACCTTGATATCAGTGCAACGAAATCAATGACTGGTCACCTGTTGGGTGCTGCCGGAGCAGTGGAAGCCATTCTTTCAATCAAGGCTATTCAGAATGGAATTATTCCTCCAACAATCAATCTTCACAGTATTGATGAGAATATTCCTCAGGATATCAATATCGTCTTTGGAGAAGCAAAGGAAAAAGATATTACGTATGCTTTAAGTAATGCTTTTGGATTTGGAGGCCATAATGCCACTTTAATTTTTAAGAAATTTTCTTAATTTTTAAAATGCATTTCTAGTGATTTTATATCTGAAATTTACTAATAGATTCTTGCTTAGTCCTAAGGACAAAATGTAGAAAGATCTTTAATAAAATATTTACAATCCCTGTGTTTTTTAAAGTACAGGGATTTTTTATGTATGAAAGTTTTTGTAAGTTAGTTCCCCTACAAAATATTTTATGAAGAAACTTTTCTATACAGTGTTAATTCTCATTTCAAATTGTATTTATTCTCAGAATAATTTTGAAATTGATCTCCGTTCAGATTCATACATTAATGACAGTCTCATGTTGGGAGCTCCAATAACGAGAAAAGGATTTGGAGACCTTTATACATTCAAAATCCAGCCGAACAACAATATTTCTGATTTTGGAAAAAAGATGAGGATGGATCATTCCATTTATTATTTTAAAATTCAAAAGAAAAATATTGTCAATGGTTTTATAGAATACCCTCAGCCTGTAGCTTTTGGCTATATGGTAAAAAAGGGTGAAGCAGCCTATAGTACAAAAGTATTTTTCTTAGAAAAAGGAAAATATAAAATTGATTTACCCAAAGACATTCATAATGTAGAACTTAATATAGACTCCCCGACTAACAGAGAATATAAGATTTTACAAACATCATTGGAACCGTTTTATATAAAATCAAAAAGTCCTCACCAGCTTGACAGTTTGATCAATATGGACAAAAAACAGGAATTTTTAAGAGAATATATCAGGAGAAATCCAGATTCATATGTAGCATTATGGGAAATTGTGAATGATTATACTCTTAACGATTACCATCCTGCTTACTTGGAAAACTTGAATTTATTTTCTGCAAAATTTAAACAAAACAAATTATACAAAGGTGTTGAAGCTCGTTTAAAAGCAGAACAATCTACATCCATCGGACAAAAAATACCTGATATCTATTTTGACAAGCAGAATAAATTGACTTCTGAAGACTTTAAGAAATATAAATTAACCTTTATCGATTATTGGTCAACAACTTGTGCTCCCTGCATAAAAGGAATGCCAGAAATTGTGAATCTGTACAATGAATATAAAGGCCAAAATGTAAATTTTATTACAATTACAGACGAGCAAAAATCTAATAGAATGGAGGTTGCCAGGAATATTTTAAAGAAAAATAATGCGAATTGGGTTAATTTCTTTGATGTAAACAAAGACTTTCAAAAGAAAGTGAATGCTACAAGCTACCCTCTTCATTTTATCATCGATGAAAACGGAAAAATAATTGCCCGAATAAGCAATAGCATTGAGGAGGCAAGAACAATTATTAAAGAATATTTACAATAATTTCTTCAAAAGAAAAAAGCAGTCAAAAAAATGACTGCTTTTATTTTTATGCTTTCAACCATTCTGAGGAAGAAAGATAATTCTGATCGGGATAATAAATGAACAGACAGTTTTTTCCTTTAATCGTGTTGATTATAGACTGTGTCAGTTCTCTTGGGACGGCAGGGCATCCCCAGCTTCTTCCAATTCTTTTGTGCATCGCAGCAAATGCATCACTTACATAATCCGCACCATGCATTACAATTGCTCTTCTGTATGCAGCATCATTAAAGCCCTTATCCATTCCCAATAACTTCAGAGAGTATCCGTTATCACCCTGATAAGTTGCATCCGTGATATAAAATCCCAGACTACTCTGCAGCGAACTTTCCTTGTTAGAAAAATTCGTCGCAAATTCTTCGCCTGTATTTTTTCCGTGTGCTACTAATGAGTTGAACAGAACTTTTTTGTCTTCCAGGTCAATAATCCAAAGTCTTTTTGTATTAGAAGACATAGAAAAATCGCAGATCGTTAATAAATGCGAGTCTTGGGTAAGCAATCCTGCTTTTTTTAAATTTTCATAACCAGTTAATGCTTTTGAGAACACTTCATAGTTCAATTCATGTTCCGGATCAAAGGCAATAGATTGGTATAATGCTTCTGATGAAGATACTGCTGTTGTGCTCTTCTCAGATTTCGTTTCAGCTACTTTTTCAGTTTTCGTTGTTTTTACATTCTCACTTTTCGCCACCACTTTTGGGGAAATGTAGAATGAAGTCGTCACCATGTAAACAAGGCCTAATACACTATAAAATCCTTTCATTCAATACTATATAAATCCAAATTAGTGGGGCAAAATTATAAAAACATAATTACCAAAGGGTTATAACTCTAAAAAGTTTAACGCTATTTAAGAAACTTTAACGTCCTGATTTTGTGAATTAAAGTGGTTATTTTTGAGAATCCGGAACAAATTCCAGACTTATAGAATTCATACAATATCTCAATCCTGTAGGCTTCGGACCATCATCGAAAACGTGCCCCAAATGGGAATCGCATCTTTTGCAGAGCACTTCTACCCTGTCCATCCCATAAGACTGATCTCTCACATAATAGACTCCTTCTTTATCAGCTTCAAAAAAACTCGGCCATCCGCAACTGCTGGAAAATTTTGATGTAGAGCGAAACAAATGATTTCCACACACACCACAATAATACTCACCCACCTCATCAAATTCATTGTATTTTCCTGTAAAAGCTCTTTCTGTAGCTGCTTCTCTGGCAATGGCATAGAGATCAGGAGCCAGGAGTTTTTTCCATTCTTCATTGGAAACATTAAGTTTGGTAGTATCGGTTCTGGAATAGTATGGATTGTTTTTTGCTTCTGTATTTTCCATAGGAAGGGTTTTAATGGGTTCGTATTTCTGCGTGCATGCCTGCAGAATAATTAATATGATTATTGAAATTAAAAATTTCATGGTAAATTTTAATTCTTTAACCACGAATGGTTTCATAACCAAATTTAGTAAATTTGAGAATATGAATGACGAAGCAAAAAGAAAACAACTCAGAAAATATAAAGCATTTGCTACAGGATTATTTGTCCTGATGGCTGTTATTTTCATTGTTACCACTATTTTACAGAAGTCTAATAACTCTCATTGGATTGGCTATGTACGGGCTTTTGCTGAAGCGGCAATGGTGGGAGCACTTGCGGATTGGTTTGCGGTAACTGCATTGTTCCGTCATCCTCTCGGGCTTCCTATTCCTCATACCAACCTGATTGAAAACAGTAAACAGAGACTGGGAGACAACCTTGGAAGTTTTGTAGTGGGTAACTTCCTTTCCCCTCAGAATATACGTCCTTACATCCAAAAACTCAAAGTTTCCAATTTTGTCGGAGAATGGCTAGGGAAGGAAAAAAGTCAGGACATTTTGATTAAAAATCTTTCTGATATTGTTCTTGACATTCTTAATAAACTTGATGACTCTACGGTAAGCCAGTTTATCAGTAAAAAGGTTTCTGAAATGACAGATGATATTAAGCTTAATAAAGTGGTGGGAAACGGAATCGGTTATATACTGGAAAAAAATGACCATCAGAGAATTATCACCAATCTTTCGAAACAGATCAAGGATTACATCATTGAAAACGATGAAATGATTCAGGAGCGGGTAAAGAAAGGAAGCTATTCATTCATCCCATCTTTTATAGATACTAAAATTGCAGATAAAATTGCTGACGGGCTTTCTGATTTTTTCAAAGAAATAGAAGAAGATCCTCAACACGAAGTAAGAGGATTAATTACCCAGAAAATTCATGAATTCTCCGTTGATCTGAAAGAAGATCCAAAATGGGATGAAGAGTTTAAAACCATCAAAAACGGGCTTCTGAAAAATGACAAACTGGATGAATATTCCAATGACATCTGGGTCTCCATCAAAAAAACGCTGATGAAAGAACTTCAGGAGGAAAACTCGGCTTTGAAAAACTATCTTACTAAAAATTTGAATGAGTTTGCCCAGAATTTAAAAACCGATGAAAGCCTTCAGAATAAAATTGATCATTGGGTTCGGGTGACGGCTTATAAATATATTCTGAAAAACACCCATCAATTCGGGAACCTCATCAGTACTACTGTTGGAAACTGGCAGGGAAAAGAACTCAGTGAAAAGCTGGAACTGGAAGTAGGAAAAGATCTGCAGTTTATCAGAGTCAACGGAACACTGGTAGGTGGACTGGTAGGATTGATTATCTACACCATCGCACACTTCTTCATTTAAAAAAACTAAAATCCACGATAACTCAACCATGAAAAAAATTTTCAGTGTCTTCTTTTTCTTTTTCCTCACATTTTTTCTCGGTCAAAAAGTTGAATTAAAGAAAGTAACCGATTCTTCGCAGACTTTTACCGGAGAGATCAACGGAGTGCCTATTACCATAGAACTCAATTATACAGGCGTTGTAGACTGCAATCAGTATCAGCATTATGTGGATGGATGGTACTATTATGATAAATACAAAAAGAAAATCCCGCTTACCGGAATATATGACTATTATGGAAGTCTGTTGCTGTATAACTTTGGAACAAAACAAAAACAGAATTCGAAGCTTTTAAAAGAACAGATTACTTCTCTTCAGAAAGTAGAAAAGACTGATGAAATAGCTCAAAAATTAACACCCAATGAGTCTATTATATTTGATCAATCAACTCTTAAAAATAACCCAATTCCCGGACATTTTTATTTGGGCAAAAAATCCCAGCCTGCAAAATTATTTACAGGCAATACGATGATTTACCGTCTTAACAATTATCTGTTTTTACCGAATAATAAAAAGATCAATACCTATGATTTCATTAATAAAGCAGGCGGAAATGAACTGATCTCCTATTCTTCAGGGGAAAATGGAAACCGGGTTTTGCTTTATTTTGAGCAAATATCAAATTTTAATGCCTGTGGGCAATGTGGGGCAAGCAATGGAGAAAAAGGCTATAGAGTTATCTATTTCACAAAAGACTGGAACTATAAAAACTATGAGGAATTCCTGATTGAAAGCTGTTGGGAAAATATTTATGATGTTACCAAAACAAAATCCAAAGACAAACAAACGATTCAATATAAAATCAACAAGTCAGAAAGCACTCCTGCCCATACGCTTGCCGTAGATTTAAAAAATGCATCCGTTGTAAAATCAAAATAAAAAAGAGAGTCCAATGAACTCTCTTTTATTTTTATCTCGGTAATCTGCTTGCTCTTTTCAGAAGCTCCTGATTGATTTCATTGATCAGTTCCGGACCTTCATAAATAAATCCTGTGTACAACTGAACCAGTGTAGCTCCTGCATCTAACTTCTCCATCGCATCTTTAGCAGAGTGGATTCCTCCTACTCCAATGATTGGGAATGCTCTGTTGCTTTTATCAGCAAGATATTTGATCATTTTGGTACTTCTCTCACGGATAGGTTTCCCGCTTAATCCACCATTTCCTATCTGTTCTAAAACTTCAGGAGAAGCTTTCAGCCCTTCTCTGTTTACTGAAGTATTGGACACTACGATACCATCAATCTTTGTTTCTGCGATCAGTTCAATGATTTCATCCAATTGATTGCTATTCAAATCCGGTGCAATTTTAAGCAGTATAGGTTTCTGTACAGATTTTGACTGGTTTATTTTTTTCACTTCTGTAATCAGCTCTCTCAGATAGTCTACGTCTTCAAGCTTGGCGTGGCTTCCAACATTCGGGCAGCTTACATTCAGGACAAAGTAATCTACATGAGGATGAAGACCTTCAAAGCAGTCTAAGTAATCCTGGGTATAATTTTCCGGACTTGTGTCTGTATTTTTCCCGATGTTTCCTCCGATGATTATTTTCCCTTTATTGGATTTCAGTTTTTCAATAGCTGCTTCAAGACCATCATTGTTGAATCCCATTCTGTTGATGATTCCACCATCTTCAATAAGACGGAACAATCTTTTCTTGGGATTTCCGGCCTGAGCTCTTGGGGTAACCGTTCCAATTTCTACAAATCCAAAACCAAGATCTCCCAATTCGTTAAATAACACTGCATTTTTATCGAAACCGGCCGCCAGTCCTACAGGATTTTTAAATTTCAATCCGAAAACTTCTCTTTCCAGACGTTTGTCTTCAATAGGTTTGGGGAAAAATAATTTAGTAAGAAATCCAAAATTTTTAAGCATTGAAAATGTAAAATGATGAACTTCTTCAGGATCAAATTTGAAAAGGATCGGACGAATGAGCGATTTGTACATTGAAAAAAAGTTTTACAAAAATACTCATTTTAAAATTAATACTTGATTAACCTATGATATTTTATCAAAATGTCTGATCTATAGTATCTATAAGCTGGAAAACAACTATATATTCAACAATCAGTGGGATTTTTTAACGCTACGACCGCAAAGAAAGATGACCATCCTGAAAACATTTTGGTTCGCAAGGGCGTTTCACTAAGCGAAGTACACGCTATTAGTTTTTGCTGAACAAAGTGCCTTAACGTTCGAAAAGTAAACATTTAAAAACATTCTTAGTGAACATTGCGTTAAAAAATATTTACAAATAACATTAAGAATAAGCACTCAGATCAAACTTCAGAATATCCCCTACTCTTTTGAACTCTTCATCAATAGTCGCATTTACGGTAATTCTTTCGTTAGAAACAGGATGATTAAAAATCAACTGATGGGCGTGAAGCGTCATTTTGCTGATCTCAAATGTTTGGAGCCACAGTTTATTTTGTTTATTGCAGCCGTGCTTTCTGCAACCTAAAATAGGATGGAGAATATGTTTAAAATGTTTTCTCAACTGATGAAATCTTCCTGTTTCAGGAATGGCTTCTACCAGACAATACCTTGAAGTCTGATGTTTTAAAAAAGGTAAATCTATTTCTGAAGTCTGCAAACGGCGATAGTTAGTAATGGCGTTTTGTTTAACCTCATTTTCATTAACTAAATCATAATCAATGGTTTCTTCTTCTTTTGTCCAGCCACGAAGAATGGCCAGATATTTTTTCTCCACTTCTCGTGATGCAAACTGTTCACTCATGATTCTAAGAGTATCTTTATCTAAAGTAAACAGCAGAACACCTGACGTTTTCCGGTCTAATCTATGTACTGGATACACTTTTTGCCCAATCTGCTTCTTCAATTCCTGAATAGCATAGGTATCAGCTTCTCCCGCATAGAAAGATTTATGAACCAGTAATCCGCTGGGCTTGTTAATGGCTATAATATGTTCGTCACGATAAAGAATTTCTAACATGATGCAAAAGTAGAGGTTTTTTGATTATTCCTCAAATATCAGATGTTCATTAAAAAATGGCAGCATTTGATTTTCAATTCTTCCGTTTTCCTTACTGACCTCACTGCCGTGCGTGCCTATATATTCTTCTGCTTCATGTTTTATTTTCAGCATTTCAAGATTTTTGCTCAAATTCATACAACTTGTGGGAATGTGTTTTAACTCATCATTCCTACCCCAGTCAAATTTTATGGCTTTCAGTTTTTTAATGTTGTCGTAATGTGAAAAAATTAATTCAGAGGTAGAATTTTTTTTTAATTCCTGAACGACAGAAGCATTAACTTTCAAATCATTTCCTTCAAAAGAATAAGGAAAATCTGCATAGAATGGAGGTTTATTTTCGTTTCCGTTATAAGCTCTTGCAATGGCGAAAATAATATTAGTTCTTGCATGTTCTCGTTTTGAAAGATCGGTAATATCTTTAATACTGTTCATGTTTTTATACAAATCAATTTCATTGAGTGTAAAAAATTGGGCATCAATAATTCCGGGAGAAAGTGCATAAACAGAAGAAAAGACTTCAGGATGCAGAAAAGCATTCCGCAAAGCTCCATTTCCTCCCATTGAATGCCCGGTAATTCCCCGACTGTCTTTATCGGCAATGGTTCTGTAGTTCTTATCAATAAAATCTACCAGCTCAATGGATGTAAAATCTGACCAGTTTCCTGAAGATTTTGAATTGGTATAAAAGCTTCCTTTAAACACGGTGCTCTCATCCGGCATTACCATAATAACGGGTTTTATTTTTTTAGAGCTGACAGCCCGGTCAATAATATGATTCATCTTATCTCTGCTGACCAATAAACTGTCATTCCAGAAAAAGCCATGCAAAAAATAAATAACAGGATATCTTTTTGAAGATTTTTCATAATCCGGGGGAAGATAGACTGATACTCTGCGTCTGGGATTTTCACCCACTTTATTCTGTAAAGTTTTGGCTGTAATATAGGTTGTCACCACCTTTCCTTCAGGAATTTTTTGTGCCCATAAAAACTGAGCCAACAAGACAAACATTACCAATAGGAATCCTGATTTTTTCATTGTGATATTTTAGGTAAACCAAATGTCGGTAAATTGTCTCAAAACAAGATAATAATGAAAGATTTTTTATGCTGTTACTATTTAGCCCTGATTGTAACGGCATCCTTTTGCAACGCAAAAGATAGAGTGAAAAGCAGGTTCCCGGCTCCTTCATTACACTTCAAATAAAAGGGGTATATTAGTAAAAGGTTTTACTTTAATTTAAAAAAATGACAGACTATTTTGGTTTTTTTGTGAAATTAATTGTGATCGCTGTTGTTATAACGATTACTACAATTCTTTTTGTTCCCTTAAAAAAATACAGAATAACAAAGATATTACTGTTTATTATTGCCGGTATTTTATTTATCATTGGTGTGGGAGGATGCTTTTTGATGACCATCTCTAATGTAGGTTCTTACAGGTATTAATATTTTCCCAATAAAAAACATTATTTTTGCATATCAGACGTTAAAAAATTATGGCAAAGCAAGAAGATGTTTTCAAGAAAGTGATTTCTCACGCTAAAGAATATGGTTTTATTTTCCCATCGAGTGAGATCTATGATGGTTTATCCGCTGTTTATGATTATGGACAGAACGGTGCCGAACTTAAAAATAATATCAAACAATATTGGTGGAAAGCTATGGTACAGCTTAACGAAAATATTGTCGGCATTGATTCAGCGATCCTTATGCATCCAACAACATGGAAAGCATCAGGCCACGTAGACGCTTTCAACGATCCATTGATTGATAATAAAGATTCTAAGAAACGTTTCAGAGCAGACGTTTTGGTGGAAGATTATTGTGCTAAAATTGAAGATAAAGAGAATAAAGAAATCGAAAAGGCAGCGAAAAGATTCGGTGAGGCTTTCGATAAAGATCAGTTTGTTGCTACGAATCCAAAAATTCTGGAATACAGAGCAAAAAGAGAAGCAATTCTTTCAAGACTGGCTAAATCTCTGGAAAATGAAGACCTTGCTGATGTAAAAGCTTTGATTGAAGAGCTTGAAATTGCAGATCCTGATACAGGTTCTAAAAACTGGACAGAAGTAAGACAGTTCAACCTGATGTTCGGAACAAAGCTGGGAGCTTCTGCAGACAGTGCAATGGATCTTTATCTGAGACCTGAAACAGCTCAGGGTATCTTCGTTAACTTCCTGAATGTACAGAAAACTTCACGTCATAAACTTCCTTTCGGTATTGCACAGATTGGTAAAGCCTTCAGAAACGAGATTGTTGCAAGACAGTTTATTTTCAGAATGCGTGAATTCGAACAGATGGAAATGCAGTTTTTTGTTGCTCCGGGTACAGAACTTGAATTCTACGAGCAGTGGAAACAGAAACGTCTGAACTGGCACAGAGCTTTAGGTTTGGGTAATGAGAACTACAGATTCCATGATCATGAAAAGCTTGCTCACTATGCGAATGCTGCCGCTGATATTGAGTTTAACTTCCCATTCGGATTTAAAGAACTGGAAGGAATTCACTCAAGAACGGATTTCGACTTAAAAGCACATGAAGAATTCTCAGGAAGAAAGCTTCAGTTCTTTGATCCTGAGAGAAACGAAAACTATGTTCCTTATGTAGTGGAAACTTCTGTAGGTTTAGACAGATTATTCCTTTCCATATTCTCTCATTGTTTAAAAGACGAAACATTAGAAGACGGTTCAGAAAGAACAGTTTTATCGTTACCTCCGGCATTGGCACCAATTAAAGCTGCTATTCTTCCATTGATGAAGAGAGACGGTTTAGCAGAATATGCAGAAAAGATCTTCAATGACCTGAAATATGATTTCAACTTATTCTACGAAGAGAAAGATGCAATCGGAAAACGTTACAGAAGACAGGATGCCATTGGTACTCCATACTGTATCACTATAGATCACGACTCTTTAGTTGATCACACGGTAACCATCAGAGACAGAGACACAATGCAGCAGGAAAGAGTTCCTGTTTCAGAGTTGAGAAGAATCATTGATGAGAAAACAAACTTCAGAAATTTACTTTCTCAATTATAATAAAAAGCCCTGTTTTTCAGGGCTTTTTTATTTTTAGGACATTCCGGATCAACATACCATAAAAATGATTATTTTTAGCGGACTAAAAACTAAACTAATAATAACCATGAAAAAACTGATGTTTTCATCACTTGCTGTGGCATTGCTCTCAAGTTGTGTGTCTAATGATAATCCGGCCGACCACAGAGACAACAGCAATAATTCTCAGAACAATAATAACGGTCCTTTTCATCTCTTAAAAAAAGCAACTGACGTCAATCCGGGAGGTCAGCCCTATGTGGTTGAATTCAAATACAATGGCGATAAACTTGCAGAAACTTATAATGCACTGGATGATGATAGAGTTGTTTATACTTACAGTGGAGATTATATTGCTAAAACAGAAGAATTTATTGGTGGTGCTCTGGTTCTTATGAGAGAATTCACCTACTCTAATGGAAGGCTATCAACAGAAAAGGTAACTGATAAAGAGCAGGGAACTCTTATCTATACCAAAATTTATCAGTATGTCAGTGACACTCATGTACAATTTGATGAATATAAAAGCGGAACTTATAATCCCTCAACAGGAACATATTCCAATCTTGTATTTACACAGGTGGATGTTAATTTAACCAATGCCGGAAATGTGGCTTCAGCCAAATATACTTATAACGGAGTTACCTACAATATCACCAATACTTATGACACCTTCAATAGTCCGATGAAAGGTATAAAAGGTTTTGTTAAGATCAATTTATTTGATGTAAGTGATGGCCAAATAGGCTATAATAATTTATTGAATCAAACCGAGAGTTATTCCGGTTCATCCAATGGAACGAACAAAATCACTGCCGTTTACACGCTTAACGGAGATAACTATCCTACCAAAGCTGTTACCACTTATGACAGTTCAGGTTATGGAACAAGTACTCATAACTGGCTTTACGAATACTATTAATTATTTTATATTTTAGATAGCAAGTCCTGGAATTATTTTCAGGGCTTTTTTATTTTTCGCAACATAAGGGTTAATTTATTACTTTTATCCCTCAAATTTTAACCATGAAAAAAATAACGCTGATGATGTTTGGGCTCATCCAGACATTTGCATTTTCTCAAACTCAGGACCTCACAACTCTCGCTGCAGGTGATCACGTGGGGATGAACGCTCTATTCGATGATAAAGACAATCTTTACGGCTACGTTTCTCTATATTCTTACGGTAAATCCAGTGACAAGACCAAAAAGTTCGAGTATGTCATCCTTGATAAAAACCTCAACCCTGTTGCCAATAAAGAGTTTGAAGGAGATATAACAGCTGCTTCTTATTTGGGATATGTAGATTTTAAAGGACAGATTATTTTAAAACCTTCCATGATGGACTATTCCCTGGTAAAAACCAGAGAAGTATTTACTCCCGTTTCTATGGTGATAGATCCTAAAACCAACTCTATTACCAGAAAAATATATTACGACTACCTGGAAAATGGTACTTTCAAAGAAATCAACGAACCGAAAAGCTGGAAAGAACAGCGTAAGGAAAACCGTGAGGAGAAAAAAGATAAAGGCTACAACTACATTTCTGCGGTAGGAGAACTGAAAGAAGGAGGTTACTTTGCTGTGGAATATAAAGATTACGGAAAATACGAAAACAGCAATAGTCTTATTAAGTTTGATGCTAACAAAAAGGAAGTCTGGAGATATAAGTATAACACAGACGGAAGTAAAAAACTGTACACGACCTTATCCGTTCTGGAAAGAGATGAAAATTATATGTACTGCATCATGAAAAAGGTTAATGACAAGCAGAAAACATTCAGTGTCATGGTTCTCGACATGAAAACCGGAAAAGAAACTTCCAATAAACCGGTTACAGGATTATCTGATGAGACGATAGACAATATTGAATCCTTCTACTCCAACTACAGAAAGCTTGATAATGATAAAACGTTTGATGATAAAGTAGTCCTGCTAGGAAGGAACTATGATGATTCCGAATCTGTAGGATTTGCAAGAATGATCCTTAACAAATCTGATTTTTCGGTAGATATGAAAGCAATTAATTATGAACCCAATATTTCTGCTTTTCTTCCAAAGGTCGACAAATATGGAATGGTAGAAAGCGGTTATATGCTTCAGACCAAAGATATGTACTTTATGAACGATGGAAGTGTGGGTATTTTATCCGAAAAATATAAACCGGCAGGGCAATACAACGCTCCGAAAACCACCGACCTTGTGTATATCTACACGGATAAAGATTTCAAAGTGAAAAATGTTCAGGTTTTTGAAAAGGAAAAATCAAAATGGGTCAACAGTGATTATCTCTTCTCACAATACCTCAACGGTGGAAAAGATGTAGTATTTTTCTACCGCGACTATCAAAAAGACGAAGTTACCAGGCAGAAAAGATGGAATTTGTTTATCAATACCATTATTGATGGAAAATTCAAACAGGAGATTATTCCAATTTCTGAAAAAGACAATTATGCAGTAACGCCATACGTTGGAAAAGAAGGCTACATCCTGCTTCGTGAGTATAATGAAAAAGAAAAGTTTAATAAGATCCGTCTGGAAAAATTAAATTATTAATACAAAAAGAACCCTGACTAAACATCAGGGTTTTTCTTTGACTTTTGAATACAGACTAACGATATTTTGTTTACTCTAAATTCTTTTATTTAGAATTCGGTTTTAATTTTATCTAAATAGGTATAATCTTCTTTAACCTTTGCTAGATAAGGATCTCTTCCTTCTGGCCTGTTCAGAAAATTTGAGTGGAAAACCTCCGTTTTTGAGTTTGAAACAATTTGAGTTGCAAGCGTTTTCGATAACGGTGCATATTCCGTAGAATTCAAGGTTAATAATGTGTTATACAGCAGGCAATATCCGGGATACTTTGTATTGACCAATTCCTGAGCATATTGTGCTATTAATTTAGCTTGGTCTGCGGTGGGTGCAGTATTTTGAATACCTAGTAAATCTTTTTTTGCAAATAATATATAAATCAGATATTGTTTTGAAGCAGTACTTAAGTCTGTACTATAAAGCGCATTGAGGGTTTTCCAATCAACTTTGGGATCATTCATCTTACGGGCCAGATCATTTTCAACATTGAAAACCATAAAGTCGGTATGAGCATCAAGATAGGGTAATTGCTGTGTATACTCTTTTCCGGCTGCCTTTCCAGATGAATTATTGTTATTTAAAATGGATGATTTGGACACTTCTTTATCATTTATATTTTCTGTCGTACCTTCTTCTTTAGAACAACTTGTTACAATTGAAGATAAAACTATGGTAGTTAAAATGAATTTTTTCATGGTATTTTACTTTATTATTAAAAATTTAAATTCTTTATTTCACGGAAATCAATTACGTCAGTATTTACAATAGGGTTTGAACGCCGATCTTTTGGAATATTTCATTTATATCGATGCCATAATCACCGGAAAACACGTAATAGCTTGATGTATTTAGGATGTAACACCTAAAACTGTAATTAGTTTTTTAATCTGCTTAATCAATCTATTTTAGCGAAGGTCCCATTCGTCTGATAAAAGTCTGCTATATTCTTTATTTCATCAAGACTTAAGTTCCACATAAAGTTCAGAAACTGCTGATAGCTTTCACTTTGATTTTTGGGCTCTATACGATCCAGATATCGGTTCAGATTATAGTTTTTTCTTGCTTCATATATTTTGGAAAAACATCTTCCCAACCAGCTTTTATAATATTTTTCCTCCTCTTCATCCTGCAAAAACTGCATGGCAGTATAAATCCCCAGTCCATAATCTTCTGAATGGAAATAATTGGGTAAAATCTCCATCCTCGCCGTTTTTCTTAATGTTAAAAACAGATCTGAGGGTTTTTCCGGACTAACAGGAGTTTTAAGCTCTGCAAAAGTCTTTTTAAGCACTTCTAGTCTTCTGGAAACTTCAGGGTGAGAAGCAAGAGAATCTTTATTCAGCTTTTCTTTATAGAAATTATAATTATACAGAGAGAAATCTTCCTTCTTCATCCATTTTTCATTAAATGCCTGCCTGGGAAGGTTAAAAAGTTTTTTATACGTTTCTACCTTCAATTCTCTTGGTGAAATGGTATCAAAATCCTGCAATCTCTGAAGAGCATTGACAAATTCTGCTTTCTTGAAATCACTGTTTTTAAAGATGACATACCCGAGAGAATCAGCCTGCATTTCGCTTTGTCTTCTTTCTACTCCTTTCTTGTAGGCTGTATTTTTAAAAATATCGAAAGCCTTTTGATTCTGGCCCTGGCTTCTGCTTGTTGTAGTAGATTTTATATTCTGCACCACCACTTTATCCTGTTTATCCTGTTCGATAATTTTCAAAAAAGTCTTCAGGGAATGTTCCTCTATTTTATGTCCCAGCTCATGGGCAATCACCGCAGCAATCTGTTCCTCATTATTCAGCCAGCTATAAAGCCCCATGTTGATCACAAAGGTTCCATCGGCAAGACAATAAGCATTGGGAGTGTTGTCTTTTGCAATCAGAATTTTCAGGTTCTGAGGAATTGTAGGATTATTCTTTTTAAGACGTTGAATCATAGACTGTATACTGGTTTCAAATTCAGATTTAAAGATAAAATCCTTATTCTTCACCTGCTTTTCAAAATCAGTTCCGAATTCTTTATAAATTTTGGATAATTCAGAACCTGTTTTCCCGGAATATTGGGACTTTAATCTCTTTACGGTTGCTTCATTATTTCCTTCAAAACTCTTTAAAAACGCTTTTCTCTGTATATAATCTGCGGTATCTATTGGTTTATAAATCTGGGCTATTCCCATGATTGAAAATAGGAGGCACCCCAATACAAAAAGTTTTCTGGTCATAGTTTTCTTCAATAAGAACAAAAATAACTTATTTGCTGATTCATTTTAAATTTTATAACCAAATTATTCTAAATTTGTTAAAGACCCATTCAGGAAAAAATGAGAATACTAAAGTATATGATAGGTGGAGCTGTAGCAGGTGCAGCAGCAGCTTATTTTTTTGGATATGATTATTTATTTAGTGGTATTTCCAAAACCTACCTTAAAGGAAAGTCAAGTGCATACATCGATGACGGAGATCTTTTCCCCAGCAACCCTATTGCGACGGAAGAGCCCAGGCTCTGGGAAGAGGATGCTGAGTATAACAAAAAAGACTTACCTAAACATTTAGTTGATAATTTAAAACACTCCAGAACAGCAGCTTTAGTCGTGATAAGGAACGGGAAAATTCTTCACGAACAATATTGGGATGGCTACAATCAGCTTTCGCAGACTAATTCTTTTTCAATGGCAAAAGCAGTGACTGTAATGCTTTTAGGGAAAGCACTGGAAGAAGGGATTATCCCATCCATTGATGAAAAGCTTTCTGACTTTTATCCTGAATTTAAAAATAAAACATTTGGAAATCAGGTTACCCTTAAAAATTTAGCCCAAATGGAAGCCGGATTAGACTGGGATGAAAATTACAACAATCCATTTCTTCCCAATGCTAAAGCCTATTATGGAAAAAGTCTTGTAAAAGCTGTATTCACAAGAAAATTCAAAGAAGAACCAGGAGTCAGATTTGAATATCAAAGCGGTTCTACACAACTTCTTGGTTTCGCCCTGCGTAAAGCTCTTGATAAACCATTGGCAACTTATTTATCAGAAAAATTCTGGGCTCCTCTGGGAATGGAACAAAATGCTAAATGGACTACAGATGATCATGGTATGGAAAAAACCTATTGCTGTATTCATTCCAATGCAAGAGACTTTGCCAAGCTGGGACAGCTATTTCTGGATGATGGAAAAGCCGGAGACCAACAGATCCTCAATGCAGACTTCGTTGAACAGATGAGAACTCCTACAGAAAAGTCTGAAAACATTTATGGAATGGGACTTTGGATTAATCACGATAACCCTATCAAACATTATTATTTCCTGGGATTACAGGGTCAATATATCATTATGGTTCCGGAGCACAATATAGTTATTGTAAAAACCGGAAGTTATTCCAACAACCCTAAAAATGACAGAGGAAGACCCGATCAGGTGAAATTCCTTGTTAATGATATTGTACAATTATTCCAATAAAAACAATGGAGAAATACAGCCCGAAAATTGACGCATATATTGAAAAATCACAGGATTTTGCAAAACCTATCCTGTATTACATCCGTGAAACCGTTCATGAATTCTGCCCTGATGCCGAAGAAACCATGAAGTGGAGCTTTCCCCATTTTATCTATAAAGGGAAAAATCTTTGTGCTATGGCTTCTTTCAAACAGCACTGTACTTTTGGATTCTGGCTGGAAAAGGAAATGAAAACCATGCAGGAGATCACTCAGGATATTGAGAAAAACTCGATGTTCAGTTTAGGAAAAATTACGCAGGTCGGAGATCTTCCCTCTAAACCTCAGCTGAAAAAAGCGATTACAGAGGCTATGGAGCTTACGGATATGGGCGTTACCATGAAAAAAGCAGCACCCTCCAAAACAGAAATGGAAATTCCTGATTATTTTCAGTCTGCTTTAAATGCCCAGCCAAAAGCAAAAGATTTTTTTGAAAAAGCTTCGCCCTCTTTCAGAAAAGAGTATATTGCATGGGTTTCCGAGGCTAAAACAGAAGCTACCAGAAACAAGAGACTGGAACAGTCTTTGGAATGGATTGCTGAAGGTAAAAGCCGCAACTGGAAGTACCAGAAAAAATAAAAAACACACCCAATGAAGAAAAAAATTATTCTCTTTTTCTTCCTTATTATTTCAATTTTTACACTCGCTCAATCATTTGATTTTGAGGGACAATATAAGTATGCCCGCATGCTTTCTTCTAAAAATCCTGACAGCTCAGAAATTATTCTGAATAAGATCATTGATTCTGCCCAGAGAAGAAACCACCAGGAATTTCTTGCAAAGGCTTATTATTTAAAGTCTTTCAACAGCTATTTAAAATCAGATGCTGAAAAAAGTCTTGATTTTGCCGATAAGGCACTTAAAATAGCTACGCAAAGCAATTATAGCATTGGGAAGGCACTGGCGTACAGGATGCAGGGAACTCAGTATGCAAAACTCGGATTGCTTAAAGAATCTTCTACAAGTCTTAGAAATGCTCTGGCAGAAGTAAAAACCAATAGTACGGAAGAAGGACATGAACTGAAAGGCATGATCTTTAATTCTTTTTTGATTCTTCTCAATAAGGATCAGTACAAAGAGAAGGCATTTTATTCTAAAAGTGCCATTCAGGAATTTCAGAAGCTAAAAAATACTGCCAGGCGAAATGAATTGCTGATTTCTGCTTACACCAATATGGGGTATAATTTATCTGAAGTAAAAAAATTCAGGGAAGCCAAATATTATTTTGCTAATGCTCTTTCATTAGTGGGAAAAAGCAATTATTATCTTCAGGCCAACATTCTTAATGATATCGGGTTTTCTTTTTCAAAACAGAATAAACCGGACAGTGCGATCCTGTATTATCAGAAATCTCTTGCCATTGTAGATCAGTATGGTTTCAACGAAAAAAAGATTGAAGTGACCAAGAATCTTGAAGAAGCTTACGCCCAGCTCCACGACGAGTCTAATACCGAAAAATATAAAATAGAAAACCTTACCTTAAAAGACAGCATTGCTTACAACAAAGCCATGGCCGTCAACAAAACTTTATCCAAAAAAGAGGAAAGCTTCCATCAACAGCTCAACGAAAGCCACAGCATTTCAAAAGGACTTATTATAGCCTGTTTTACTCTGATCATTGTTTTAGGCGCTGTAATTTTCAATACCCTTCGTCTCCGTAAAAAACATAAAGAAGCAGTTGCTAAAATTTACAAAGATGGGATTTCACCTGTTGTTTATGAGGAAGATCCACAGGAAGTTTCTGAGGATATTCAGACAAAAAACACCTCTACTCCGATAGAAATAAAAATTTCACCTGAAGTAGAGGAAAACATACTAAACGGATTAAAAATTTTTGAAGAAAACCTTGAGTTTAACAACAAAAACATCTCTCGTTACAACCTTGCAAACACGTTGAATATCAACACAAAATACCTTTCAACGGTTATTAAGAAACATAAAAAATTCAATTTCAATCAGTACATTAATCATCTAAGGATCAATTATATTGTCACCCAGTTGAAAAACGAACCTCAATATAGAAAATATAAGATCAATCATCTTGCTGAAATCACGGGATATTCCTCTCACAGCGCCTTTTCTCTTGAGTTTAAGAAGATCACAGGGCTGCATCCTTCTGCTTTTATTAAAACCCTTGATGAGATCTCCTGATTACTGTTCTGCTATGGTAAGATTATTATAACCTCCCGTATTATTAAGCGAGAAATTCGCAACGTTTGAGTTATTCAAATTAAACCAGATATAAGGCATTAGTCTCTGTCCTGCCGTCATATAGAATGAAGCGGTACAGTTACTTCCAGCATCAATATTTCCGACACTGTTTGAGGACATGGTATTGGCACATTTCACAGTATTGACAATATTGGTGGCAGCCAATCCTGTTGTACTATCATAAAGCTGCCAGATGGCTTCTATCTGAATAGGATTTAAAGGATCTGTAGTATAATTAATGGCCAACGGAGCCAGGTCCGTGGTGAATGTGGCTACATAAATTCCGTTTCTGGGTGCTGTAAAAATACCCGTTCCGGCATTGAAAGTAGTCCCGGAGTTACTTTCAAAGGTTTTACTCCAGTCTACTAAGTAGTTACTCGCCCTGTTCTGCAAACCGGCAGTTACCGTGGGTGTGGCCGGGGTTGCAAGCTTCACGTTATTAGTCGTTTTGGCTGCAATCACAATTACTTTATTACTGGCAGGCTGAGCTGTCAGCAAAGGAAGCCACTCATTTCCGTTAGAATATTCCACGCCGCTGTTATAGCGTACTGCACCTTCATCTGCTGCAACAGCTGTTAAAGTAGAAGTTCCAAAACCAATCGCTCCGTTTCCGGAATTTCTGGCGTCTACTTTTACGGCCGGGCTCAAAGTTCCTACTCCTAGTTTCCCTGTATTATTTACAAGAATATCATTAGCCTGCTGAGCAGGAGTAAATGTTGATCCGGAAGAAGGATTATCTTTCTGCCCGTCAATATGTAAAATGCCTTGCGGGTTTGAGGTATTGATTCCAATTTGTGAAAATGCACACTGGAAACTTAAAGTCACTAAAATCAGTAAACAATTCTTTTTCATCATGTATCTTTTTATAATCCGAAAATACTTAAAGAAGTAAGCGTAGAATCCGTGTCCAGTGTTTTTGAACTTCCCAGTTTTTGATTCAGGCTTACTGTAATATTATCTCCCTGATTCAGGTTAAAAATCCCGGAACAGTTTCCTGCAACACGGTTTCCGATGGTATTGTTTCCAGGGTAACTTCCTACACATTTGAATACCTTATTGGTTGAAGAAGAGGCTGAGTTAGTCTGAATCAACGTTTCATACCTTGAATCATTTGCAATGCTTCCGGAAGCCAGTGAAAAGGTAAATGACACGATGTACACTCCCGTTTTTGAAGCCGTAAAAGTTCCTGTAGTCGCATTAAAACTGCTATTCACATCTGTTTTCTTAGTCCAGCCGATAACAGCGGATTGTACTCCATCACTGAAACTTTGTAAGGAAGCATTTTCTGCATCCACAAAATCATTGGGAGCCTTATGAGCTAGTGTTACCCAGGTTGTCCCGTTAGAATAGCTCAGATCCTGAGTTCCGGAATTATACCTTATCGCTCCGGCCTTTGCTGCAGAAGCAGCCTGTGAAGTTCCTCCGATTCCTATTGCATTTAAACGTTCTCCTGATCTCAGGTCAAACCTTGTTTTGGGAGATTTTGTTCCTATCCCTACATTTCCAGATTGGGTAATGACAACATCATCGTAGTAGCTGGAAGGTATAGAAACAGTGGTATTTTTTTGCCCGTCTATATGTACAGTTGCTTCCGGAGAAGACATATTGATTCCTATCTGTGCTTTCATCCCTATGCCACAGCCAATGACGAAAGCCAGTCCTAATATTTTTCTCATATTCAAATGTGTTATTGTTCTAAAATAGAAAGGTTTACAAAGCCATATTCATTGCTTGCAGAAGATGTATCTGTTCTCAGGCTCAGGTTTCCGTTATAAACAGACTGATAGATATAAGGTTGAAGCGTATCTCCTTTGTTCAGCTGAACTCCGGCAACACACGATCCGGCTACCTGTGCCTGTTTTGAAATATTGGAATAAGATTTTACGCATTTCTTTACCGTAGTATTTCCATTCACAACATATCTTGCTTCGGAAAAGTAGCCTGAAACGATAGGAATCCTTACAAAGTCATAGGTAAAAGAAATAAGATACACTCCGGTTCTTGGAGCGATAAAAATACCTGTTCCGGGAGTAAAATTTCCTGTTGGATCGGAAACTTCCGTCCATCCCGCAACACCTGTAGAAACCTGATAGGGAATTTTTACCGCAAAGTTAGCTGCCTGAAGATTGGCAACAACTACCGCTTTGGTAGGGGAAGAAATAAGGTCCTGCCATATCACACCATCGGAATACTGCATCTTTCCACCATTCAGCGGATTATATCTTAAAGCTCCTCCACCTGCCGCTGAGGCGGTCTGGCTGGTCTCTCCTATTCCGATTGAGTTGTCTGAATTTGATGCTGAACGTGTGTCTATTTTAACAGCTGGCGTTAAGGTTCCAATCCCTATTTCTCCGGCAGAAGTGACAGTAACATCATTAGCTATTTGGATAGAAGATGGAGCTCCGGATGAGGGATTATCTTTTGCTCCATCTACATGGAAAGTGGTTTGAGGGTTTGAAGTATTAATACCTACCTGCGCTTTTGAATAACTTATCGAGAAGCACAAAGGAAACAGTATTCCCTTCATCAAAATACTTAGATTTTTCATGTAATTTGTGGTTTTAAAACGTGTACAATTCTTGGCCAAAGATAAATGTAAAAGCAGATCTCCTGCAATAGTCCCGCCTCTACCACAAACACACAATCAACTGATAAACAACAAAATAAAACAGTATTTTACATTATCAAAATACGGAATTTTACTATTTAAAATAAAATCGAACCCTCATTTCAATAGAAATTTTTAAAGAATTTATGTTTTTGAAGACAAATTTAAGTCTTAATGAAATCTGAAATTCGCTTCCGGTAATGTATTTTTTTTCAGGAAAGCTTCATATTCCGGGGAGAGTTTTGCACGTCCAAAAGTATTTTCTCCGCTCATGCTTCCAAGGCGTACTTTATCTTTTCCAAATTTTCGGTTCATCGCATCCATAGCTTTCATCACAGGAAGATGCTGGTTTTGAATATCTTCTTCGAAAAGGCCGATCTGTCTCTGATCTTCAGGAACAAAATCATTCACCATTACTCCTGCTCTTTTATAATGAAATCCCTCTCTGTAAATCGCCTCAAAAAGTTCATTGACCACTCTTCCAATTAAGATGGACGAATTGGTAGGATTTGAAAGAATTCTGGTCATTGCATTTTTGTATTCGGGTAAATCTTTTCTGAATCGGTTAGTCTGTACAAAAACAGTAATCATTTTACAGCAGGTATTCTGCTTTCTCAGTCTTTCCGAGCAATACATTCCAAACGTTTCTACTCTTTCCCTTACTTCTTCTTTTTTTGTAAGCATCTGCATAAAACTTCGGGTCACTGCAATGGATTTTTTGGGAGAAGGAGCATCCAGTTCCAACTGCCGAATTCCTCTTAATTCATGAATCATTCTTACGCCATGAATTCCCATCACTTTTCGAACCCACATTTCAGGTTTCTGAAGAAGATCCCATGCTTTATACACCCCACTATCATTCATTTTGGCAGCAAGCCTTCGTCCTATTCCCCATACATCTCCTATGTTGAGCCATTTCAGAGCTTTTTCAATTTTTTCAGGAGTATCCAGAATATACACCCCTTTAAAATTATCCGGAAATTCTTTTACGATTCTGTTTGCCACTTTACATAATGTTTTGGTGGGTGCAATTCCTATGCTTACGGGAATATTTTCTTTCTCATCAATTTCATTCCTGATTTTAAGACAATATTCATACATATCAATATATTTGAATCCTGTCAAATCGAGAAAAAGCTCATCGATACTGTACACCTCATGGTCAATGACATACGATTTGGCAATATTAATAACCTGCTGGCTTTTATAATTATACAGTTCAAATTTTGCAGAAAAACTTTTCACATCATGTTTCTGAAAAAGCTCTTTGTACTTAAATGCAGGAGCTGCCATAGGAATTCCAAGATCTTTTGCTTCTTTACTTCTGGACACAACACATCCATCGTTGTTGGAAAGAACCACAACGGGCTTGCCTTCAAGATCAGGATCTAAAGTCCTTTCACAGGAAACAAAAAAATTGTTACAATCTACCAAAGCGTACATGACAATTGTATAGGAAAATCTATACAAAATTATAGTTTTTAAAGAATAAAATAATCTTTTAAGCCACAATTAACATCACATTTAACACATTGAAAAACAAATGAATAAAATTTTATAATACGACATGTTTTGTCGCATTAGCACTGTAGTTTTGTTTTCAAAAACAAAAATCATGATATAGCTTAAATCATTCTTAACCGTTCTTCCTCAAGGTCCAGCTGATAGAGCTGATGGCGGATAATTTCTTCGTTGACAGAAATATCTTTATTCAATTCTGAAAGAAACTGTCTCTGGCTTTCCAGCATTTCAAAAAAGATATCTTTGGTCTTTTCATTCATCCATTCAGTATTATTGGTCTGGATCTTTTCCTCCCATTGTTTCAGCATTCTTTCTAATCCTGCATGGCTGTTCAGTTCATTTTCATGCTTATTTTTAAGAAAATGATAAACATGCTGTTTCAGTTGATGTTTTATTTCTTCCCTGGCCTTTTTATCTTTCTCTTCATCTGTAAAATCATCAAATACATGTCCATATTTGATGAAGTATGGCAAGGTAAGTCCTTGTACAAGTAATGTAAGAAGAATCACCACAAAAGTAATGAAGAGGATAAGATTTCTGTTGGGAAAAGGAAGTCCGTTTTCAAGGGTAATCGGAATGGCAAGTGCAGCAGCCAATGAAACAACGCCTCTCATTCCGGTCCATCCAAGCATCAAAGGCATCAACAGCCGTCTTCTTGCCGAAGAAGCACGGGGAGCAACACTTGGCCGGAAAATCAATGTAGCCAGCATAGCAGCATAAGAACTTATGATTCTGGCGGCAATCAGAATACCGGTCACCAGCACTCCATATTGGATGGCTATTCTCAAAGGAATTCCTTCTGACCGAAGCCCACCAACAATTTCAGGAAGTTCAAGCCCGATGATTAAGAAAACGATACCATTCAGAATAAATACAAAGCTCTGCCATACACTATAGCCCATAATTCGGCTGGTACTGTTGAGAAATATCAATCGTTTGCTGGACATATACAAACCTCCGCAAACTACAGCTAACACTCCGGAGGCATGGAACTGTTCTGCTATCCAATACATCAGATAAGGTTCAATAATCGTTAATGCAATATCCGAAGAAGCTTCTGTAGGGAGTCTTTTGTGAACCTGTACAAAGATCCATGCCAATAGTAAACCGATTCCGGCACCTCCGATGATCATCCATACAAAGTCTAATGAAGCTTCCTGCCATATAAATTGTCCGGTTCCTACAGCAATCAAAGCAAAACGGAATATAATTAATGAAGAAGCATCATTCAGTAAACTTTCTCCTTCCAGAATAGCAGAGGTAGTAGACGGTATTTTTACAAATTTCATGATCGCTCCTGTACTCACTGCATCAGGTGGAGATACGATACCACCCAGCAAAAACCCGAGAGCAAGTGTAAATCCGGGAATAAAGTAATTGGCCGTCACCGCCACTGCCAGTGCTGTAAAAAAGACTACTAAAAAGGCAAAACTTCCGATAATGCGCCACCATCGTTTCATTTCTTTAAAGGAAATAGACCATGCAGCCTCAAATAAAAGAGGAGGTAAGAAAATAAAAAAGATAAGATCCGGATTGATCTTTACCACCGGAAGACCTGGTACAAAGCTAACAAGCAGCCCGAATACAACGAGCAAAATAGGATAAGCAATTTTTAATTTTGTAGCCCACATATTGAGCAGTACAATGGCAGCAACCATGGCCAATAAAAAAGGTAGGATCGTATGCATTTACTATTGTGTTTTATCCATCATATTTACTACTTCTATTTGATTTTTAAAAATTTAAAACCAATTTTTTATCATTTTTTTGAGTGTACAGATCAATTTACCTGTCGTTAAATCTCTTTTCTTATTATGTTTTTGCTTAAGGTTGAATGTTATAGAATTTTAAATAAAACACGTCAAGTTTCGTCGCCTCTGCGCTATACTTTTGTTCTATAACAAAATAAGAAATATGGACAAAGTAACCTTAGAAAGGATTCAGAAACTTCACCCGTTGGTAAGAGAGGAAGTGAAGCAAATTATACAGGAATGTGACGAAGCCCTTACAGGAAGAGCCAAGATACGAATCACTCAGGGATTACGATCTTTTGAAGAGCAGGAAAAGCTTTATGCCATCGGAAGAATTACTTCAGGAAAAAAGGTAACCAATGCAAAGGCAGGGCAAAGCATCCACAATTATGGACTGGCCGTAGACATCTGCCTGATGATTGACCGAAAAACAGCAAGTTGGGATACCGCAAAGGACTGGGATAATGACAAAGTTGCAGACTGGTACGAATGCGTAAAAATCTTTGCCCGACACGGCTGGGATTGGGGTGGAAACTGGAAAACATTTAAAGACCTTCCCCACTTCGAAAAGAAGACAATTCCTTCTAAAAAAGGCTCTGTAAAAACCAGTTGGAGAACGCTTTTGAAGATGCCAAAAGACCAACAGAATTACGTTATTTTTTAGTGTCATTTATTTGAAATTAAATATAATACGACATGTTCTGTCGCCTCCTCAAACTACCTTTGCTTTATAAGAAAACAACAGAAAAAGCAATGAAATCTCAATATGGAATCTCTACATTTTCTGAATAGTCAATAGGGTTCTATAGATTTAAGATTGCATGTGTCCTTTTAACAAACCATTAAAAATATCACATGAAAAAGACAACCATTCTTTCTTTGGACGGAGGTGGAATAAGGGGAATTGTAACCTGCATTATTCTGCGTTACATAGAAGAGCAGCTTCAGTATTATGATAAGCCGACTGCCAAGCTCGGAGATTATTTTGATCTGGTAGCGGGCAGCAGCACCGGAGGTCTGATTGCTTCTATTATTCTCTCTCCTGATGAAATCCGAAAAGCAAAATATTCCATTCAAAAAGGGTTGGAATTATATGCTGAAAAGGGCGGCGACATCTTCCAGGTTTCCTTTTGGGAAAAACTGGTCAATCCATTCGGATTATTGAACGAAAGAATTTCTCAGGAAGCTCTTGAAAAAAACTTAAATGATTTCTTTGGAAATTTAGAATTAAAAGAATTAATAAAACCATGTTTAATAACAAGTTATGACATAGAGAACAGAAGGGCAAAACTTTTCAACTCGTGGAAAGCCAGCCTCAGCACAGACAATTTCTATGTAAGAGATATCTGCAGAGCGACTTCAGCAGCTCCTACGTATTTTAGTCCTGTTCAGATTAAATCCATGTATGGCCAGATTTTCAGCTTGATTGATGGAGGAATGTTTGCTAATAATCCCGCGCTTTGTGCTTATGCAGAAGCAAGAAAGATTCCTTTTGCAGAAGTTTTAAAAAACCATCAGAAAGCCAATCATCCAAGCGTAAATGACATGATCATTGTCTCTATCGGAACAGGAATTGAAGCAAGACCTTATTCTTTTAAAAAACTGGAAAAGGCTGGAAAAATTGGCTGGGTAAGTCCAATCGTCGACATTTTGATGTCTGCCAACGCAGAAACAGTGGATTATCAGCTGGAACAGATGTTTCAGACGCTGGGACTTAGAAATCAAAAAAACTATTACCGATTGAATCCTTCACTGAAAAATGCGTCTCCTGCAATGGATAATGTAAGAAGATCCAATATTGAAAATCTGATACAAGCCGGATTGAGTTATATTGATGATCACAGAGAAACTTTGAACCAGATTGTTCAGAAACTCATTAAAAATAAAATATAAGCTTTTTACCTTATAACCCACTCATATAAGCTATTAAGATTATATTTAAAAATTAAAAAAATCTTTTTAAAACACGTCAAGTTTTGTCGCTTTGCCTCACTACTTTTGGAGTATCAGAAAGACACAAAACAACAATCCTTAAAAACTTTTAAAAGCCTTTGAATTCGACATTCTCCTATGCTGAACAGCCTGAAATATGTTCAAAAAAATATAACCAACACCTTATCCCACAAAACATGGAAACACCAGATCACAATACCGATATACTCTTCAATGAAGATCTCTATACGATAGAATGGAGCGATATCGAAAATGCTGAGATGGACTATGAAAACTATCTCATTGACATTGAAAACTTCTTCAGGGAAGATTTTGAAAAAGGAATACCCGAAGAAGATATTTTTTAAATAAAAATTAATACACGACAAGTTCTGCCGCTGTTCAACATCATTTTTGAAATCTCTATAATAACCGTACAGCAATCTCATTAAACATTCTCAATTCTTTGAATTCACCATTCACAAAATGCTGAACAGCCAGAACTATGTCTGAAAATATAGCACAAAAGTGAGCCTGCTCCAATAAAAGCAGATCACAGCACCCAATTTATTAACCCATCACACAACGTTTTATGAAAACAAAAGAAGAATTAAAACTCTATTTTGAAAATGGAGATATCCCAAAACAGGAAGATTTTTGGGAATGGCAGGACTCGTACTGGCATAAAGATGAAAAAATCGACATGCGGAAGATTGCAGGTCTGGAGAATGGTACATTCAACATACTTTATGCTGAAATGGATGCTGATAAAAATGCTTCACTAACCTTCTTTTCAAAAAGAAAAATTGTAATAAAAGAAGGAACACTCACTATTCCCAAAAATTTCACTGCAGGTCTGCAGGTAACTGATGTAGAAATCCCTGACTCCGTAACAAGTATTCAGGAAAGTGCATTTAGTAACGGCGGCTTGACCACCTTTAAAATTCCTCCCAAGGTAACGGAAATCCCCAATTGGGCATTTTACAATAACAAATTGACATCTTTATTTATTTCGGACAGCGTTATCCATATTGGAATACAAGCATTTACAGCCAACCAACTGACTGAAATCCGTCTCCCTAAAGGAATAACAATTATCTCACAAGGTGCCTTCTCTGTCAATAAACTGACATCCGTTGAGATTCCCAATGGAGTAACGGAAATTAGATCTGATGCCTTTGTCAGTAATCAGCTCACCTCAGTGATTATTCCCGATAGTGTCCTCAAGATTGAAAACAATGCTTTCAGAGATAACCAGCTTACAAAAGTAACATTAGGACCTGATACCTCCTATACTCCTTATTCTTTTGACAGTACTGTGGAAATTGTAGGAGGAAAACTGATCAATTAAACTTTAAGCAAATGAAAACAAAACAAGAATTAAAAAAATATTTCGAAAACGGAGATATTCCGGTACAGGAAGAATTCTGGGAGTGGCATGATTCCTATTGGCACAAAGATGAAAAGATTCCTGCAGATCAATTAGATTATGATTTGTCTAAAAAAGCAGATGCAAATGCATCCAATATAAATCTGCAGAATGCTCAGCTTTGGAAAGAAAAAATTGAAACTCAGACAGCTATTCAGGTTCCGCAATTAAATGGAAATATCTTAACGGTATTTTATACGGGTGAGAATGGTGTCCAGCAAAGCAAATCCGTAGATTTAAGCAGTTTGGTAACCCGTGATATCAGTATTGAGAATGCTTCATATGATGCGTCTCAAAATAGTATTACCATTACCCAGAATGACGGATCAGCCTTTCACATCAATCTCTCGGAATTCAGTATCATTCCAACGACCAATTCTGATGGAAGTGTAACATTATCACAGGAAGGACAGGAAAAAGTCACTGTAAAAAAAGTGGCTGTAACAGGCAGTTACAATGATCTTTCCGATAAACCGACTTTTAGCGGAAATGATAATTTACAGAATGTCATTGACAGAGGCAACGGAACAACCAAACCTATTATTTTCCAGCCAAGCCAGGGCAGAGCAGGTGAAATAAACTTCAATCCTACCACTTATTCCTTTTGGTTTGGAAATTTAAACACGGATCACACCGGAGCTTACGGACTGGGAATTGGTTATAATACATTATCAAAGTTAACCACAGGATCAAATAACGTAGCCCTTGGTTCTTATGCTTTAAATGAAACCACCACAGGAAGATGGAATACCGCAACCGGTGTTTCAAGTGGAACTAAACTTACAACGGGTAATTTCAATGCTTTTTTCGGAACACAAGCGGGAACTGAAACAACAACAGGAAACGGAAATACATATATCGGAGATGAAGCAGGGAACAAAAATATTACCGGAACCAATAACACGGCTCTTGGTCTTGGTGCCGCTTATTCCTTAACTAATGGAACTCAGAATACTTTCTTAGGTGCTTTTGCCGGAAATATTCATGGGAAAGCAACAGGATCTGGTGCATGGGGTTACAACACTTTTATTGGATATAATGCTGCCTCTACAACTCATGCTATGGGAGTTTGGGGGGATAACAATGTAGTTATCGGCTGTAATGCACCGTTAGGAGGTTCAACATTCAACAAGTTGGTTATTGAATCCAATCCGGTAGCAAGACGTCATGATTTTGTAACGCCTTTAATCGGTGGAGACTTTGCTGCAAGAACATTGGATTTTGACGCTGTGGTTTCTGCAAAAAGAACCCCTTTAGCAGATAACACCTATACAAAAGTAGCGGTTCTAAATGCCAATAATGTATTTGGATATAAGAATCTTTCTGACTTCCAAAACTGCATTCCGCTTACAGGAACAGAAGTTAACAATCCCGTGTCTGGTCATATCCAATTTGAGAATGCCGAAGCACCGGAAATTGAATCCCTTCTCTATAAAATAAATACTCAGGACGGAATTAAAAGCCAGGTAGGTTTCTTTCCAAGTGGAGTTTTGATCACATCAGGCAGTGTAGATAATTCTATACAATCGAATTTAGATGTCAGTAAAGATTACGGTGTATTGGCAAGAGCTTATGGTGCAAAACTTAGTTTAAGCAATGCCGGAGCTTCTTTAACAAGTTTCACTGATCATTCTGACGGAAAAGGAATTATGGTAAGTAATTATCCTGATGAACCTGTCATGGTAGAACATCAGGTGTCAAATGCCAGAGGATTAAGTTCTAAAACTTATTTCGGAGACAATGCACAGGAAAATGATTACATCCAGAAACAATATGCAGACAAACAGCATTCTTACAGTACCAAAGAAGAGCTAACAGGTGGAAAATGGATCAACGGTAAGCCTGTTTATAAAAAAACCTTGTATCTGGATCAGATTCCAAGAACAGGTGAAATTGATTTAAGACCTGAATTCCCAGACCTTGAAACCATTATCTCCAACGAAATGTTTACAGAATGGGATGATCTCAAAGCGGCATTTGCAGGTAACCAATGGAGAACAAAAGCCTATATCACAATCGAAAGAGAAAGAGCTATTATAGAACTGTTGAATACACCTGATTACGATTATTCTCTTATCAACTCGTTTACTCTAACTCTCGAATACACAAAAAAATAAAAACAAAATGCCAACAAACAATACATCAACAGCAAAATCCGCATTTACCGTTGGAAAATCCTTAGTAGGAGAAGGAATTATTAATTATAAAGAAACAAACCCTATGAATACAACCAATAACGCATCACAATCACTTTTCAGATTTGTAAGTCTGAGAAACCCACAATTAACAGAAACTAAAGATAAAAACTTAGGATTTATCCACAGACCTAAGGGAGTAACGGGTATTTTTGATACAGCAGTAGCAGGAAGACCTGCCAAAACGTTAAAATTTGCTGCAATGAAAAGGGTTGCAGGGGAATTTAACAATGTAGGGTTCGAAAGTGAAAAGAAAATTGAGGAAGGCGCATTTAAAGATCTTCTTGTGATTGGAAGAAAGCTTTCTAAAAAAGAAACATTAGACAGTGCCGACTTAGCTTTCGTTACAGATTATTACAAAAGCCTTATTAACACCAACAGACAGTTAAACACAGAAGGAATTGCTATATTTTCCCAGCTTTGGAATAATTATATTCATCAAATTGTTACCCAGGGAGATTTCTATATTAAAGAAGCAATCAGCCACGTTCTCATGGCTATTCAGCTTGGTTTTGCCAGCAATCAGGATCTTACGGATCAGGAAATTATCAAGATTAATGGAGAAAAACCATTGGAAAAAGCATTGGATGGGAAAATTATATTACCAACTATCCTGTTTTCAGAAGATACCGAAAACGTTTCTTCAGTGGCTTCAAGAAGTACTGAAGGCTCTGAACCAGCTTTGGCAGCAAGAACGATTCAAAGATTAGAATCTGAAGCAAGAGCTTCTTTTGTATCCAGTAAAGCGATCCACAGAAAAGAATCTTTGAGCAAACTAAATTCCGAGCTGGAAAAACTTCAGAAAAAATTCCATAAATCCAGACATCAGGCCTATCAGGATGCGTATTCAAGATATATGGAAGAAAACAAAGAGCGTTTAGAACTCTATGACAGAAAATTAGCCGAAGTAGACAGCAAAATTACTCCGGACATGTCTGAGGAAGAAAAAGAACGTCTTTACAGCACTTTAAAGGAATATGAAGTTATTCCGTTTGTATTTACGTACAAAAATGAAATCAATTTAGAGGATTTGCAGGCAAAACTTTCTCCGGAATCTTTCGACCTTTTTGTTGAGCTTTTCGGTGAATCTACAACGGGATTAGTTGCTCTGGCTGAAGATACAGACAGTCTTCAGATCCTTTCACATGATACTTTGAGAATGGGTGCTCAGACTATTGTTCTTGATGATGAGATAGAAAGCTATGCAGATGCTTTACTTGTTGTAAAAAGTAATATTTCTTCTTCCATGGAAACTGCTCTTCAAAACAGTCCGCTTCCCGAACAACAGTACGCGAATATTGGTGGAGCCTCAATTCCCCTTATTCAAAATACAGCCAGAACGCCGATGGCATACAGCTTATATGCACACAGCTCTTACAGGGTGTCAGGGAGCAGAGGATTTGTTAATTTTTCTTTTGAAGTCGAAGATGTTTCTTGGAGTGTTGCTAATGCTAAAATTACAGCCACAACAGATGCTGCCGGAACCTTTGAAGAAAACTACAGCAATATTTCTGTGATAGATAATAAGATTACCTTACCTGCAGCTTTAGTAGACAGATTCAGAGGCAGTTTTAGTTTCAAAATAGAAATCATTTTTGATAACGGAAGCGTAGCCTATGGAGAGATTGCTACACAATATCCAAAAGAAGATCTGAACCTTACAGGAATGCTTACATTGAAGCGTGCAGCCGTTGAAAACCCAGGTACACCTGAGCCAGGCACCATCCAAAAACGTAAAAATTTCGGGATCAAAAGACTTGGAGTCGCAGATTATATGAAAGTAGTACAAAGTGTTCATGCTTATGTTCCTGGAGAGGTTTCCAATATTGAGAATGTTATGGCAAGCGAACTAAGACATAAATCTTCGGTTTCCAGAGAATATTCTGAAGTTACAGATACAACTTCCAAATCTCAGGAAACAGAGAAGATGTCTGATACTTCCAAAACGTCAAGAACAGATATGCAGACCGAAGTTGCTAAAGAAATTGAGAAGCAGCAAAGTATTTCTGCCTACACAAGATTCAGCTATGGAAATGACAGTGCCATGAAGTTTGAAATCGGAGCAGACTATGCCAATAATACGGCACAGCACGACAGTACAAGACAAGCTGTGATGAAATCTCAGGAAATCACGGAAAGAGCAATGGAAAGAGTTCTTACTAAAATTTCGGAAGAAAGAGTTCAGAAAATCATCAAAGAATATACAGAAACCAATGTTCATGAATATGACAACAGAGGAAAAGTAACCAATACTGATAATGCTGAAGCAGCACAGCCTAAGCACATTACCGGAGTTTACAGATGGATCGACAAGAAAATGAAAAACCAGATCTACAACTATGGTAAACGTACCATGTTTGAATTTATGGTTCCTGAACCTTCAAGATTACACCGTCTGGCTCTTACTGTTGCCAAAGCTCAGGTACTTAAAGCCCCTGTAGATCCTAGAAAAGCACCGGAACCATGGTTAATGGCAGATCCAAAATCTGCAACGATTGTACAGATCCAGCATTGGGCTCAGGAATATGGAGTAACTTTAGAAGCTTTCCCGGAAGCAACCAAACAAGTTATTCATACTGCGTCTAGCGTTCCTCAGACAAATGACGATTTTGGAATTGATCATACCCAATTTACCATCCCGGATAACTATGCCGGAAAAAATGCAAGTTTCAACTGCGTATCAACAAGAAACAGAGGTGGCGGATGGTCAGGATCACGTTATTCTGAAGTACTCTTCTCTAACTTAAAAGGAGATATGATTGGCCGTTCTGAACGTGGTGGAGACCTTGTTTTTAGCGAAGGATCATCCGGTTTTAATATCACAGGTAATGTAACTTTCCAGGTGAAAGGACACAATGTAAGAAGTTATACCATCAAAGTAGTTGTAAATTGTGAATTAAGTGATGCTTTCATCAATAAATGGAAAACAGATAGCTTCAACGAAATTATTAAAGCTTATGAAGCTGCTTATGCCAAATTCCAGGAAGATCAGGCCAGATTAGACGCAGAGCAAAAAGAAAAAGAAGCTCAGCTTAAAGAAAGACAGGATACTTTCTATCGTTATATGGAACATGATGTCTTAAAGCACAACTGTATCGCTTATTTATTACAGGATTACCTTTATACACTTGGCCAGGAAACAACAAACGGTGCTGATGAGAAAACAACCATGGATAATTTCCAGGTATACCTGAATGAAAATCTGGACAGATATACAGCCCTTGCTAAGTTTATGGAACAGGCATTCGAATGGGAAATCATGGATTATACCTTCTATCCATACTATTGGGCTAACCGTAAGAGCTGGCAGGAATTCTACATCAGTGAAAGTATGGATCCATTGTTCAGAAGCTTCTTACAGGCGGGTATGGCAAGAATTATTGTGACCGTAAAACCAGGTTTCGAAGCAGCCGTTCAGTTCTTCCTTGAAACAGGAATAATCTGGAATGGCGGTTCTGTTCCGGTAATCGGAGATCCAATGTACATGAGTATCGTGGACGAAATGAGACAGCCAACCGGAGAACCTCAAGGTAAATACTGGATTACCAGAATCCCTACTACCTTAACAATCCTTCAGGATAAATCTACAGGACTTCCGGTAAATCAGCCATTACCGATTTTCCCGGAAAATGATCCTAAAAATTGTGAAAACCCATCAGAATTGGAGTTTGAAACAAGCTTCAGATTAGATGAAGATGCACAATTGTCACATAGTGATGGGGCTACGACATTGCCTACCACAATTATTGGATAGAATTTACCTTAATGGCGGTGTGAAATATCACCGCTTTTTTTACAATTTTTAATTTCAAAAAACTTAAGAAATGAAAAATATAGATATTAGAAACCTCGCGAAAATTGGTGTGGCAGATGTAGATGTTTATAAGGCTAATCATAGGAAATTTAGTGCCACATCTCCCAAATTATTAATGTTTTTTAGATCTTCAGATCAGGCGAAGGGTCTTCCTAAAGATTCATCTGGTAAAAACAACGATATGAAATATAATCAATCATTTGGTTTTGATATGTTTTGCCAGCATCTATATGGTAATAATACTGATGTCTACAAAAACGGATACTATGAAAAAAAGGTAGTTGGCGGAAAAACAGTTGACGACAAATCAAGAGAAAAAATTGTAGGAAAACTTGAATCTTTTTATGAAAAAGATCCTAATCTTACATACGAATTAAAAGACCCAAAAGCTCCGCCAGTATCTTACTTTATTGATGAAACATACACATTATCAAAAAGGAACAAAAAAATGACAGATATCAGTTATTATATTCCCAATGTACTTATTAAGCCAGGTCAACAAGTCGTATTGTCTGCCAAATTTTTCGACACAGATAATGCTTCAAAATTAGGTGCTATTGTTTCATTCAAATTATCTAATAATAAAGGTATTGAAACTTTTACCCCCTCTCTTACATTTAATAATAATGAGGATGTTTTAGATTTTATTATTAAAACTAAGGCCAGCGAATTTATTGCTGACAAAACAACAGTAACAGCTTTTATCAATGATGGCACAGGAAAAGAATTGGAAATAGGCAAAATAAATCTATTACCTAATCAATTGTTAAAAGCAAAATCCTTCTTTATTGATGTTTTTTATAATACTACGACTCCAACTGCTCCCTTCAATGGTACAACAATGATAAATGATTTAAATATGAAAGCTTTAAATCAATCGTCTGTGGAATTAATTTCCGGAGGAGCAAATAAAACAATGTTTATTAAAGCTAATGATCAAGAACTTGTAGATGGAAAATATGACGGGCAGCCAATTTCCAATATTTTGACAAATAAGGGAGCTGGAAAGCCATATGAACTCAATGATTTAAATAAAGCTTTAAGAATAATAACGTCCAGATTCTATGAAGAAATAATTAATGAAATTATAATAAATACTGAAACAGAATTAAAAAATCTCGATGTAAATGACGGAACTGCTACAAGAAAGCTAATTGATCCATCCTCCTCACTAAAGGGAACATTAGATGACCTGGATATTACAAAGCCTTTCAATTCAGGAGGTAGTGTTATGAAAAGATATGATTTTATTAAAGATAGATTATATGGTTATTTACATCATGAATTTAAAATAAATTATCTTTTTGCATTTATATGTCATAACATCGAAACAAAGGTAACTACAACTACAACAGCAACTACTTCAACTACTTCCCGTGATGAAGCAATGGCTTTTCTCGATGCAAAAGAAATCATTATTCCCAATAATGCTATTGGAAAAACAATGACTTTAGCTCATGAAATTGCACACTGCTTCGGTGTAAGGCATACTTTTGATATTTCAGGAAGCAGTCCACAAATAGGGGATCTGAAACTTCCTCAGCAAAAAACTCTTGAAAATATTATGGATTACCCTAAAAATGGTGATGCTGATAGAAGGTCCTTTATTAAATACCAATGGGATAAAATAAGAGAGAGTGTTTCTTCGCATGTGAATACAGTTGCAGAACTTAATTTTGAGCAACATACTGACAGAAACCAATCCGGCCTCATCGATTTCACAAAAGAAACAGGTTATATATGGGATTATAGCAGAAATTTAATGGATTTCCTCATGAGAGCAATGGAAAAAAAATATAATGGTGATTATTCAGAAATTAAAAATTCTAGTGATAAAATTTTGACTATTTTTGCTAATGAAATTACCAAAACTCTAAATAAATTATGAAAACCCTATTTAAATTTATACTTTCTATATTTATTCCATTACAATTTTCAGCTCAAGGCACTTTACAATATGATTTTAAAAAACAGGTGAATTATGTTTTTCAAGGTTCTCTATATGAGGCTTTCCAAGAAGCTGTAACCAATTATAATAGTAATTCCAAAGAATATATTCAGTCTGATATTCTACCTTTAAAGTTTGCCACTCAGCATAAAGAAAGTAAAAATAAAAATTACACAATAAAAATTGAAGATTTCCCCAATCAATATAATATAAAATTCAAATTTGATCAATATGAGAACAACAAGGAAAACTGTTTGAATTTTTTAGAAATTGATACAAATAAATTATTTATACAATCACAAAAAGATAATTCAGGAGTTAAGTATATTAATACATATTTAAACTCTTTTATGCTAAGTAGTAGCTGTGATAATGATAACACAAAAACATGGATTTCAAAAAGTTTCCTATGCAAAACCCATGTAATATCTAATGAATATATTGATATTAACAAAGATTTTAAAATAATCAATATATTGTACTACAACACTTTATCATTAACCTCTAACAGCGCTAAAAATAAGTTTGAAATTATTATTTATGAGAAGGTTGATAGGCAAATGAATCTTTTAATGAGAAAAACAATTATAAAAGGGAATAAGGAAGATGCAGTTGATTATTTAAAACGCCATAATATTAATTACAATAGTATTAATGATAAAGACTTCCAAGAACAGGATTTCAAAAAAATTTAAAACTGAAAAGGTAAGTCTTCACCATAATAACGTGGAATATGATGAGACTTATAAAAATTACTGTATTATGAAAGAAGAAAAAATAGATAAAATCATAATTTCATTAACAGATGTAAAAAAAAGGATTGTATAACTCATATGGCTCCTATCTAGGCTTTGATATACGCACGGAGAACTATAAAGAAAATCCTGAATGGAATGAGTTTGATTTCAAAAAAGAAGTTTTTGAAGAGCTTTTAGGAGAAGGCTTTGGGAAGAAAGACTCTTACTATGAACCCAACACATGGGAGTTTGTTGTTGATGCACTGGAGAATAAAATTAGAAATGTGCTGAAAACCATGAAAAAAGTACCGGAAGAGCATACAAAAAATCCTATGGAATATTTGAAAACTTACAAAAACAAACATTTTGATCCCATTGCAAATCGTTCTGTTTTTTATGAAGATATAAAAGAATTCCTTGGTGAATTATATCATTATAATATTCGGGAAAATGTCAGAGATAAAAACTTGTATTATTTTCAACTTTTTTACAATCATCTAAAAAGTAGTTTCGAAGAAGGTCTCCCTTTGTATATTACGGTAGCTACTATTGAAGACCAAAAATAAATGCCTATTAAAAGGATCTATTTAAAAACAAAAAATAAAACACGACACGTTTTGTCGCATGAACCGCATATATTTGTCTTATAAAACTTTACCATGAAACGCAGCGTTGCTGCACCCTAAAAATAGAGAAATGAAGAAAGATTTTTATCTGACAAGATATGCCTTAATAATTAAAAGATTAGAAAGTTCTCCGGCGACCTATTCACAGCTGGAGGACTATCTTTTAAACTCTTTTGAATTCCAGGATGCAGGAATCAAGAGCTACTCTATCCGTACCCTGCAGAGGGATATCCGGGAGATTTCCGATCTTTTCAACCTTTCTATTCACAACAAAAAAAAGGGAGACAACCGATATTATATTGAGAGCCGCCCCATCATGGAAGTGGATGAATACAACCAAAAACTCCTTGAATCTTTCCAGGTAAGTAACGCCATGAATACCCACCCCGATTTTTCAGATTTTATCTTTTTTGAAAGTCGAAAACCTACCGGTGTAGAACATTTTTATGATCTGTTCTTCGCGATCAGAAATAAAAGGGTTGTAAGTTTTGAACACTACAATTATAAAAACAAATTGATGACCTCCAGAAAAGTTCATCCTCTGGCTTTAAAAGAATCTAAAGACCGATGGTATCTTATTGCCATTGATACCAAAGATAAAGTTTTAAAATCATTTGGGTTGGACAGAATCAACTATCTGGATGTAGCCAAAAATCAGTTCAGGGAGAAGTACAAATACAACTTCAGGGAGCATTTCAAAAATGCATTCGGAGTGATGAACCTTGCGGAACAGAAACCACAAAACATTGTATTGAAATGCAGCCGCCATCAGGGAGAATACATCAGAAGTTTCCCTCTTCATCAATCCCAGAAAGAAACCAAAGAAACGCCGGAAGAGATCTATTTTGAGTTCTTCCTCCACCCTACTTATGATTTCATGCAGGAAATTCTTTCATTTGGAAAAGAGGTAACCGTTCTGGAACCGAAAGGTTTAGTTGATGATATTCGCAATCATTTGCAGGAATCTTTAAACCGTTATCTTGAAAGCTGATCATAAAGAAAGTATTTCATATTTTTTGTTATATTTACATAAATAAACCCTTATTGAAAACTTTATTCATTGGCATCAGCTGCTTTATCTCTTCCTTTTTTCTTGCACAGCAGAAAGAAGAGTTCAGACTGGTGAAGAGCTACTATAACCAGCACAGAAATATGCTGAATAAAGAGTTCAAAAAGAAATTTGATGCAGAATCCAATACAGTTAAAAAAGCTGCTATAAAAGGCGATTTTCTTTTTTTTATGAAAAAAATGGACAGCATTGAAAATAATGCTCTGATTGGAGCTTTATTAAAAGTCAGAAACCTTGAAGATCTGCAGACCATCAAAAATCCCAGCTTTACCTCATCTGAAAAATTTTCAGATGCTGAAAAAATTGCAGATTATCCTGGTGGAATTAACTCTTTGAGGCAGGAAGTTGCCAATCTTTTGTATGTTGACGGTGTCTATTCTGAAGAAAAAATGGTGAAAACCGATGTCGCTTTTATTGTTGAGAAAGATGGAACTGTCAGCAATGTTCATGCGCAAGGAAATAATTTCACCTTCAACAGACAGGCAGAAATTGCATTATATTCTCTGGCGGAAAAATTTTCTCCTGCAATACTGAAAGGCAACCCTACCATTTATCATTTCAGACTTCCTTTAACTTTAACAATAACGGACTAATGTTTACCGACGAATATTACATGAAAATGGCGCTGCAGGAAGCAGAAACCGCTTTAGAAAAAGATGAGGTTCCTATAGGATGTGTGGTAGTCTCCAACAACAGAATTATTGCAAGAGCTCATAATCTCACAGAAACATTAAATGATGTGACCGCCCATGCAGAAATGCAGGCCATCACCTCAGCAGCTAATTTCCTGGGAGGAAAATACCTGAAAGACTGTACACTTTATGTAACGATGGAACCATGTGTGATGTGCTCAGGCGCGCTTTCCTGGTCTCAAATCTCGAAAGTAGTGATTGGAGCACGGGATGAACAAAGAGGTTTTATCAATAAACATCTTTCTCTGCATCCTAAAACAGAAATTATCACAGGAATTATGGAAGCCGAATGCTCTTCTATCGTTAAAGACTTTTTTAAAAGTAAAAGATAACCCTGATCCATTCAAAAAATCAAGTGTATTTGGGCTGGAATAATAACATATAAAAAGCCAGAGAATAATTTTCTCTGGCTTTTGTTTTTTTTATAAAATCCGAAAGTTTTTATATTCCTTCTGATCAGTCTTTAAAAATAGAATATCTCACAATATCAAAATATTCACCATCCTTCTTCATCTCCTGTTTTAATATGGCCTCCTGCTCCATTCCTATCTTCTCCATAATTCTCCCGGAAGCCGGATTGTGAAGGAAATGAGTAGCAAAAATTTTGTTAAACCTCATTTCATTAAGACCAAAATCTACAATTGCTTTTGCAGCTTCAGTAACGTATCCCTTATTCCAGTAAGGAATTCCTATCCAATATCCAAGTTCAGCTTTATCATCATCCCTGTCATGCAGCCCGATAGCTCCTATGATTTGACTTTCCTTATTCCGGATTGCAAAAGTATATCCGGTATGGTTATCAAAAGCTTCTTTTGACATTTTCACCCAGGATCTCGCATCATTTTCCACATATGGATAAGGAATATTGGAAGTAAGATCAGAAAAAATTCTATGCTGAAGATATTCAACTATAAAAGGAATATCTCTTTCTTCCAGTTGTGAAAGCGTCAATCTTTCGGTTTCTATTATAGGAAACTTGTTCATTATACTAAAATTAAGGTTGAGGTAAAATTAAGGTATCCTGATTCAACTCGACTCTTACTCTGTAATTTATAAATCCTTACCAAGAAAATAAAGACCTTTAAGGGTGTGAAGCCTGTCCATCACATGAATCTTATCCGTCAAAGGCTTGTAGACATGGGAAACACCTCCTGTTGCCACTACAAAACAGTCGTCATTCACTTCCTCATTGATACGGGTTACAAAACCTTCTACCATACCGAGAAAACCATATACCATACCACTTTGCATACACGTTACCGTATCCAGTCCCAAAACAGATTTTGGTTTCTTCAGTTCGATATCCGGAAGCTGTGCGGTCTGGTTAATTAATGAATTCAGAGAAGTCACAATTCCCGGAGCGATAATTACCCCTAAGGTTTCCCCTGTTTCTGTCACACAGCTTGCAGTAAGTGCTGTTCCGAAATCTATGACAATCTTCTTTCTGTTCGGGTACAAATTGTGTGCAGCTACCAGATTTGCATAGATATCTGTTCCCATCTGCTTGGATTTTGCCTGTACTCCGGAAGGGGTGTTTCTGTCAACAATCACAGGAGTAGTTCCGTGAATTTTTTTGATCCCGGAACTCATGACTTTGGTGAGCTGAGGTACTACGGATCCGATAATTACCTTATCAATCTCTTTGGGATCAATTTTATAGGTTTGATAGAGCATCAGCATCTGTACATAAAGTTCATCTGCCGTTCTGTAAGGCTTTGTATTGATTACCCACGAAATATCACAATTATCCCCATTGAAAAGACCAAATCTGATATTGCTGTTTCCTACATTTATTACAATTGAATTCATTGACATATTTTTCAGAAGAAATTCATTAAATCTACTTGAAATTCCCGCTTGATTTTGAGGCAATAAATTTAATAATTTTAAAAAAAAGAACCTGCCATTATCAAACTAAATTACAATGGCTCACTTATTTTTTCTTTCTCCGGAACAAATCACTATATTTAATAACACAATATAATTATTCTGACTGTCTCATGAAAAAACTGATCCTCGGTACTTTACTATGCCTCAGCGTCTCTATTTTTGCACAATCCGGCAATTCAATGGCAAGCATTTTACAAAAAATAAAGAGCCAGTCAAAAATTGACACTCAGGATAAGAGGGTGTATGATCTGATGGATGAGTTTTATCAAAAAAATCTTCAGGCAGATACTGATGAAATGACTGCCGAGTTTACCCACAAATTTCAAAAAGCAGTTGCTGATCCGAATACCAAAAATATACATCTGCTTTATCTTTTCCTGATGTATCAGCAGCACATCAGCCAGGCAGTGGCAGAAGGGAAAAGTCCCAATCCTGAGTTTCAGATAGAAACTATGCATCTTCTGGAAAGTGAAACAAAAGAAGTATATGGAAAGCTCCCGGCCATTATTTACATTTTTAAAGCAGAGGCCTTAGAGAGCGGCTCAAAAAAAGAAGAAGCACAAATTACGGTTGCCAACGGTTTAAAAGAATATCCGGATTCTGTTCCTTTAAAGGTTTACAGTTATTTAAATACCAAAGATGAAGCTTTGAGGAAAGATCTTACCCAAAATCATCCAAATCATTGGATGGTACAGCAATTTGGAATAAAATAAAAAAAATCCACAGATAAGTCTGTGGATTTTTTCGTTGTATAGGTCTATTGTTATTTCACTTCAACAAAGTTATTTTCCATATTCACATCTGCAATTCTCTGGCTGAAATCAATTCCCAGAACAGATAACTGAGATTTTGTGTAGGGAATGGTAAGCGTATATTCTTTCTGAGTCCAAGGCCAGTAAGGCATTGTTTTAAACTCTCCGTAGATATCTTTTTCTTTCCATGTATGAGTCATATTCATTGGAATCTGATAAGTGATTACTTTCTTATCCGTAGTCATCACTCCAAAATCAATTGGCATCGGAACCTGGCCATTGTTGACTAAGGTAATGGTAGTAGACTTGGCATCGTATTTCACATCCTTAATTCCGTAATCGATCGTCTTGGTTGTGTTGATCCAATAGTTATGGAACCACTTCAGATCCATTCCTGATACTTTCTGTGCAATGTGAAGGAAATCTCTGTCTGAAGGATGCTTCATACTCCACTGATCATAATATTGCTTTAAGGTTTCTGCTAGTTTCTGCTCTCCCATAATGTATCCGAGCTGCACTAGGTATAACTCACCTTTTACATATGATGCAAACGTGTAAGACGTCCCGTTATCGTGGTGATCACCTAACCAAACAGCCGGTTCTTCGATTCCTTTTTTAACAAATTTTCTGTATGCATCGAGCCTTTCCATAAAAGGATTTGGCAGATCTTCAGGAAATAATTGATACATAGTATAGCCTTCTGCATAACTTGTAAAACCTTCATCCATCCATGGGCGTACAGATTCATTCGTAGCCAGCATCTGCTGATACCATGAATGAGATCCTTCGTGAGCCATTAAGCCCATTAAATCTTTAACGTTTTTAGCTTCTCCTAAAATCATGGTACACATTCCGTACTCCATTCCGCCATCTCCTCCCTGGATAAATGCGTAAGTTGGATACACATATTTTCCAAAGTGAGCATTCATGATCTGGAAATATTTTGTAATATAAGGCTGAGATTCACCCCATGCCTTCGTTTTATCATTTTTCTGATAAACCAGATATACTTTCGGACCTTCCGGAACATTGAAGCTTTCTACAGAATAATCTCTGTCTGCACTCCATGCGAAATCAAGAATATTTTTTGCCGTCCATTTCCAGATTGCCTTTTTATCTTTTTCTGTTTTTATTTTTGCATTGGCATCATAGCCTTTTACTTCTGTTGGGTTCTCCAGAATTCCTCCTGCTCCCACTACATAATCCTTGTTGATTTTAATGGTAACATCAAAATCAGAGAACGGCGCATGGAATTCTCTTCCCAGATAATCGAAAGTTGCCCAGCCGTCATAATCGTATTCAGCAATTTTAGGATACCATTGCGTCATGGTCATATCAATACCTTCTCTGTTGTTTCTTCCGCTTCTTCTGATCTGCTGAGGGATTACAGAATCCCAATCCATTGTAAGTGTAGTGGTAGAATTTGGCTTGATAGGTTCTGCCAGATATACTTTCATAATGGTTTCCTGAACTTCAAATTTCAGGTCTTTTCCATTTTGTTTAATCCAGTGAATATTCTGAACACCTTCCTGATCTTTAGGAATAGAAGCCAGTCTTGAAATACCGTCTTTCTGCAGTCTCCCATCACCATTTTTGCCTTGGGAAGCTACTCTCTGATCCATCATAGAATTAGGTTTGAAAGCATTCCAGTATAAGTGGAAATAAACCACATTCAGCTCGTCCGGAGAATTGTTGGTGTATTCTAAAGTTTGTTTTCCCTGATAGGTAAATTTTTCAGCATTGACATCAATATCCATCTTGTACTTCGCAGCCTGCTGATAATAAGCTCCTTGCTGAGCCTGAAATTGTGAAATGATAAACGCAAAAATGATTGCAGCCGATTTTCTCATTTAAAATTTTATTTTTTCTAAAGGTAGTTAATTTAAATAAGAACCTCAAATAGGAGTTATTCTGAGGTTTTATTCTGTTTGTTATGGTTTTAGATGGATTTTAATTCGGGTTGTTAAATTCTTTTTTGAAAATATGAATGGTTAGTTTGATCTGCTTTTCAACAGTTTTTTAATTAAAGTAATCTGCCCCAGATGATAGTAGCTGTGCTCAATCATTCCGTCGATATTCCTTCGGTAAGTTCCATATTTTTCATCTATGAAAACCTCATCAAGTTTAGAATCCGGCATTTGTTCTAGTAATGCAGCAAACTTTTCAGAATCCGTCCAGAGTTTATTCAACAAATCTTCCCATTGTTGTTGAGATTCTATGGGAGGAAGATCAAAACTGAATTTATCTTTGATCTCAAGATCTCCTCCTTCAAAGACATTGACAATTCCTGCAATATAATAATCAATGTGAAAAGTGAGCATCGCAATGGTATTGAAAGCATCTACTTTTGTTACCGCCTGTTCCCAGCTCACCTCTGAAAGCTGATCTTTAAAATTCGTATTAGCGATCCAGAAACCATCCAGCAGAACCTCTCTGAATCTTTTCGCAAGTTGTGAAACTGAGCTCATGGATATTTTATTTATGTTTCTTAAAGATAGGTTTTTATTTAAACACAAATTTCACCAATGAAAACCATTATTTTAAACATAATAAAACAGTGCAATTTGTGCAAATAAATTTGTGATATTCGTGTTTAACTAATTACAAAAAAACCTCAAATGCAAAATACATCTGAGGTTGATATTATAATATTGAATTACAATTATTTTTTAGCAGAAGTTTCTTTCTTACCACTTCTTAAAATCTTTTCAAGGATTCTTAATGTAATCAGATACGTTGGTTTTACTCCTGTAAGGCCTAACCCTCCTGAAGATAATGTACTTCCTGTTTCCAATGGATTATCAGATGCATAATAAGCATACATTACAAACAGATCCGGTGAAATATGGTGTCTGATCTTGGATGCCACCTGAATCGCTTTCTGGTAGTGTGCTCCTTCCATTTCAAGGCCAATTGCTTTCCATGAAGTATTCATAAAGTACAATAAAATATCTTTATTCTGAAGAGAAGTTCCCAAAACAGTAATCATCGGCCCTTCAAAAGCTTTTAATTCATCATCTTTAAAGTCTTCAAGTTTTAACGCATTTTCAAAAGGATAATTATCTGCAGTTCCTTCAAAGATATGAGAAGTAGGAATCATGATATCACCTTTCTCTCCGGTAAGAATACCTGCTTTACCCATAATGGAAACAGATTTTACATGCATCATATATACTTCTCCTTTATGTTCAAAAGGTCTAAGTAATTCATCCATTACTTCAAAAGCCTGTTCTCCGAAAGCATAGTCAAAAACCATTACTACATCATCTCCTCCGAACTTGCAGTCTGCAAATGGTGTATTCTTCAGGTCTGTTTTGCTAAGGTCTATGATTTGAACATCAATATTACTTCCACTCTTGTCTGCAATATGGATCATTCCTTCCTCCAAAGCATATTTTAAAACTTTATCACGAAGTTCTTTCTTGTTTGAAATCTCTTCGTACAGTTTATAATCCACCTCATGATGCTGCTTCTTTTTAAGTGCATTATTGGCATACAGCATATTTTTCACCGAGTGCATATTGGCTGAAATAATATGTAACGGACGCATGTGAAGATTGTTTTCAAATAAAACTTCTTTCACTTTGTTTGCCCATTTTTCTCCAAAATAGTGGTGACCCACTCTTTCTTTTAATATAGAACTGAAATGAATTTCTCTCTCTCTGCTTCCTTTTGCATCATCAAGACTTACTTTTGCTAAGTTGTAAATGATTTTGAACAGACGATCAGGATTGTGATCATCACCAAAAGTATTATAAGCTCTTAAAGTCTCATCAAAAGATCTTCCTATTAAAGAAGAAAGATGAATAAGTGCTACTTCTTTTTCTTTTCTGCTGTATTTCTTTTCACCCTTTACTACTTCTTCAATAATTTTGAAGGCACGTGTCGGCTTCCAGTTTTCGTCCTGGATGAATGCCAGATTACGGATTTTGTCAGCTTCTATAAAAAGGAAAGTAAGGTGGGTAAGAATGTCATAAATTTCGGAACGGCCCAAAAGAACCTCAATATTCATCTGGTGTTCGTCTATTCTATAACAGTTTCTTCTTCTTTTCTTGGGAACAATAGGTTCGAAACTTCCTTTATCAAACCCTTCATCAGATGTAAGATGAATAAAAGCGCATTCTTCAATTCCTTCCGGAAGCCTGTCTAATACATACATCAAACCGTCAAGTTCTAATTTACTTGGAATATTCATGGTTCCGTAAATTTCCGGATTGATGGTCTTTAACAAACTTCTGATACTCTCTCCTGAAACTCCGCCCGGCTTGAAAAATCCTCTATAAAATAAGTGTCTCATAGAGATGTATAGTCTTTCAATAGCCTCTGTGGTTTCTCTTGCTCTAGAATTTGTCATAAAATAAATTTCACACAAATATACAAAATCTTTGCCCACTTTATTTTAACTGTCTTTTAATAAGTAGCTTAATCTCGTAGAATTATTGTAAATTGTACTCCATATAACACATTTATATTTCTACCTTAGAAAACGGGCTCAGAATCTCATGTTTTAAACAATAAATCAAAAAACACCCCGTTAAAAAAACGCCAAACACTCGTTTAAATTATATAAATTTTCAAAACACCCCTAATTTTTTTAGGGTCAAAATGTTTTCAATTCATTTTTTTTGTAAATTTGCCCTGTAAAAAATCAACCCAATTATGTCAACCTTAAGATTCAAAGCATTAGAAACCCTTCCATTTAAGGATTTCAGAAAAGACAACTCTGTTGAGATCCCTGCGAAATTATCAGAGCTATTCTGCAAAAATGTTTTCTCAGAAGAAACCATGAGAGAATATTTAACAAAAGAAGCATTCGGTTCTATTATCGACGCTATTAAAAAAGGAACTAAAATCCAGAGACATATTGCAGATCAGGTAGCTGTAGCGATGAAAGACTGGGCAATGAGCAAAGGTGTAACCCACTATACGCACTGGTTTCAGCCTTTAACAGGTACTACTGCAGAAAAGCACGATTCTTTCTTTACACCAATCGAAGGAGGAAGAGCAATTGAAAGATTCAGCGGAAATATGCTTATCCAACAGGAGCCAGACGCATCGTCTTTCCCTAACGGAGGTATCAGAAATACTTTTGAAGCAAGAGGTTATACAGCTTGGGATCCTACATCTCCGGCATTCATTATGGGAACTACATTATGTATTCCTTCTATCTTCATCTCTTATACAGGAGAGACATTAGATTACAAAGCACCTCTATTGAGAGCTTTGAATGCTGTAGATGAAGCTGCAACGAATGTAATGCAGTATTTTGACAAAAACGTTACGAAGGTAACTCCTACTTTGGGTTGGGAGCAGGAATACTTCCTTGTTGATTCAGCATTATATCAGTCTCGTCCGGATCTTGTACTAACAGGTAAGACATTATTAGGACATTCTCCTGCAAAAGGACAGCAGCTGGATGACCACTATTTCGGTTCTATTCCTACAAGAGTAATGAACTTCATGAAAGAGCTGGAAATCGAATGTATGAAATTAGGAATTCCAGCAACAACAAGACATAACGAGGTTGCACCTAACCAGTTCGAGCTTGCACCAATGTTTGAAGAAGTGAACGTTGCTGTAGACCACAACTCTTTGTTGATGGATATCATGGCGAGAGTAGCTCACAAGCACCACTTCCACATTCTTTTCCACGAAAAACCATTCGCAGGAGTAAACGGAAGTGGAAAACACAACAACTGGTCTTTAGCTACAGATACTGGTGAAAACCTTTTAAGCCCGGGAAGAAATCCAAAGAAAAACTTACAGTTCTTAACATTCTTTGTTAACACAATTAAAGCGGTTCACGAATATGCAGATCTTTTAAGAGCAAGTATCGCTTCTGCAAGCAATGACCACAGACTTGGTGCTAACGAAGCTCCTCCTGCAATTATCTCCGTATTTATCGGAAGTCAGTTGTTCAGTGTATTGGAAGAACTTGAAAAAGTAACCAACGGAAAACTATCTCCGGAAGAGAAAACAGAATTAAAATTAAATGTAGTTGGAAAGATTCCTGAAATTTTGTTAGATAATACTGACAGAAACAGAACTTCTCCTTTTGCATTTACAGGAAATAAATTTGAAATCAGAGCGGTAGGTTCTTCTGCAAACTGTGCAGAATCTATGACCGTAATGAACACTATTGCAGCAAAACAGCTTAATGATTTCAAGAAAGAAGTGGATGCTTTAATTGAAACAGGTCTTAAGAAAGACGAAGCCATCTTCAATGTATTGAGAGAATACATCAAACAGTGTAAAAACATTATGTTTGAAGGTGACGGGTACTCTGATGACTGGGCGAAAGAAGCTAAGAAAAGAGGATTGAACAACCTTAAAACAACTCCTGAAGCTTTAAAACAGGAAATGGATAAGAAATTCTTAGATCTATATGAAGAAATGGGAATTTTCAACCACAGAGAAGTTGAGGCAAGAAACGAAATCAAATTAGAGAAATATTCTACAGTAATTGATATCGAATCAAGAGTATTAGGTGACATCGCAAGAAACCACATCATTCCTTCTGCATTAAATTATCAGAACAGATTAATTGAAAATGTAAAAGGTCTTAAAGAAATCTTTGGTGATAAAGAGTTCAAATCTTTGGCAAAAGAACAAATGAGTTTAATTACAAGCATTTCTGAAAATGTTTCTAAAATTAAACTTGGTGTTGAAGAACTTCTAAAAGCCAGAGAAACCGCCAAAGGTATTTCAGACAGCCAAAAACAGGCAGAAAGCTATTGTAATAAAGTAAAACCATTATTCGACCCGATCAGAGAAGCATCTGACGCATTGGAAATGATGGTGGACGATGAGCTTTGGCCGATGACAAAATACAGAGAAATGTTGTTTACAAAATAACGTCCTGTAAAGTTCCATATTAGTTTAAATTCCTCGGTTTTCCGGGGAATTTTTTTGTTTTATTAACAGCCCTGAAAATTAGAGTCTTATATCACAGAACCTGATATCTAGAAGAAAATCGATTGAGTTTGTTAAAGAATCTTAATAAAAAAAACCGCACACTTACCAAAAACAGGCTGTTGCGGTTTATTTTTCTTTAACATATGTAAATTATATGTTAAAATGTGTTAAAATAAGATCCTGACAATTATCATATCAGGGGTCTTTTGCTCGGAATCTCTACTTTTGTAATGCTTTTGAAAATAAATATTCCTTTTTAACACGGATAATCAAATATATATGAAGAAAAGAGTTTTGTTTTATTTAGTTGCTTTAGTTACTACAGTTTCTTTGCAATCGTGTGCTACAAATTATGTGGTTTCAAAACCAGCAACTTACACAAAAGAATACAAAACAGATGCCAAACTAGCTTCTATAGATAACAAAAAAATGGAGCAGGATAAGCAAAAACTTATCGATTCATTCCTTGCTGAAAAGGCAGCATCTATCGCTAGTGCTAAAAAAGCAGTTAAGAATTCTGAGATTGCAAAAGCAATCAAACATAATAAAACCATTGACGGTATCCTTGAAGAAGCTGAAACATACCTTGGAACTCCTTACAGATATGGAGGAACAACCAGAAACGGTATAGATTGTTCAGCTTTTGTTCTTTCTGTATTCGGAGCAGCAGCAGGTCTTAGCTTACCTAGAGTAGCAGCTTCTCAGGCTCAGGAAGGGGAAAGAATTGAAAAAGGAGAGCTACAGAAAGGAGACTTAATCTTCTTTTCTCACGGAAGAAGAATTTCTCACGTAGGTATTGTAGAAAGTGTTACTGAAGAGGGTGAGATTAAATTTATCCACGCAGCAACATCAAAAGGAGTAATGATTTCTTCACTGAATGATTCTTATTGGGGACCTAAATTCAGATTCGCAAAAAGAGTGATCAACGAAGAAGGAGAAGCTTACAATAACTTAGCAGCTACTACTCTTGCTACACCCGCAAATTTTTAATTTTATAAATAATTGATTTAAATAATGAAGCCATCAGAAATCTGATGGCTTTTTTATGTACTCATTTTTGGTAAGTTTTGGCTAAAACCAATGGGAAATAGCTGTTAAAGAGAAAAGCGGGCTAAAACCCGCTCCTATTGATTCAATACCTATATTTTTATAATTAATCATGGCAGCTTCCAAGAAATCAGCCGTTCTTATCAATTTCAATATCCAATTTATACAATAGTCCATAGATTTCAGAAAGGGAAAATTTAGCCTTTTTAAGCTTATTTAAAGCCGGATCTACCGAATAGTTAACCGATGTTCGGAAATCTGCCTTCTCAAGGTTTGTAGCGTCAAAAATAGCGCCTGACAGATCACAACCACTAAAGACAGCATTGGACAAATCACATTCACTAAAATCTACCTCAATTAATTTGGAATTTTTGAAACCTGTTTTCTTAATGGATGTCTGATAAAAAACTGAATTATTCAAAGCACTTCCATCAAACCTAAAAGATAATCCGAAGGGATTACATTCATTGAACTGAAGCCCAAACATTTTACATTCTTTGAAGGTCACGTTATGGAATGCTGTTTTTACCAATTTTGCCATGCTGAGGTTACATTCGATAAACTCACAATCTGTAAAGCTGAAACCGGATAGATTTCCGTATTCAAAATTACAGTTTCTAAACGTACAGTTTTCGTACTCACCTTTTTCTAAAGGAAGTTGTGTAAAATCTTTGCTCTCGAAATCTTCGTCTGAGAAATAGGATTGTTTCATAAAAAATGTGTTGATGAAGTTGATTTTGAAAACGAATGGTCAGCAGAACAATGATAAACTTCCATCATCCAGCTTCCAACCCACTCCTTTACACCAAACTATTCTTATCCGAATAATTAAGCTTAAAGAAGATAAAGGTCATCATCGAGAAAGCCAATAAAGAACTTCCTCCGTAACTGAAATACGGAAGAGGAATCCCAACGGTAGGGAAAAGCCCCATAACCATCCCTAGATTGATCGAAAAGTGCATCAGCAGGATTGAGGCAAAACAATATCCAAATACCCGGTTAAAAGTAGACTTCTGCTGTTCTGCCAGATAGTAGATTCGTCCGATATAAACCATGTAACACAGGATAAGAACTGCACTTCCTACAAAGCCCCATTCTTCTCCTACGGTACAAAATATATAATCTGTTTCCTGTTCGGGAACGAATTTCCCTTGGGTAACTGATCCTTCACGGTATCCTTTTCCCCAGATTCCACCTGATCCGATGGCTGTTTTTGAATATAATAAGTTATACCCGGAAGTATCTCTGAACGCCTTTTCACCCTTATAAAGAACCTCAATTCTTTCTCTCTGGTGTTTTGGCAGTTTTTCTAAAATATAAGGAGACCCGAAAGCCAGTCCGCACAATATAAGAACAGAACCTGCAATTCCTGAAATAGAAATTACATCCCATGACATTCTATGATAATTCATGGCGATCAGAACACCGGCAATCACTAAAACTGCGATCGCAACATAAATGGGAGGAATAGCCAGGGAGATTAGAAAAACTCCAGCGAAAATAAATCCTATACCGAATAAAAGACCACTCAATCCTTCTCTATATAATGCGATGAAAAATGCAATGAACACTAGCATAGAACCTACATCCGGAATAGCCAGAACGACTGCTGCCGGAATTCCTATAATAGCTAGAGCAGTCCAGATAGATTTTTTATTTTTAATATTAAAATCCGGGCTTGAAACAAAATTGGCCAGCATCAAAGCAGTACCTATTTTTGCAAACTCAACGGGCTGCATGGTAAAACTTCCAAACTTATACCAGTTCTTTTGTCCCAGAATCTCTTTACCAAACGGGAAAAGGCCTATCAGCAGTAACACTCCTCCAATGTAAATAATACCAGCCATATTCTCAAAGAATTTACTTCTTCCTACGAATATAATGAGCCCTACAAATACAGAAATACAGAAAAAAACCAATTGTTTCTCCCCTAGTTTCTGGTCAACACTGTAAATATTTGCAATGGCAAAAATGCAAAGCAGGAAATACAGCCCAAGGCCCAGTTTATCTATTCCTTCTGTCCATTTCATTGCTTCACAGGTTTTTTAGCAGTGTTATTTTTTTTAGCTTCCTCTTCTATTTTCTTTTGCTGTTTAGCCTTTTGCTGTTTTACCAGCTCCAGACTATCCTTTATTCTTTTTTGTTTGATGGAATCAGGTTTGGGATCAACATATAATCCTTTTCGTTTCAAATCTGCAATCCATTGTCTTTTATATTCAGGCATGAAACTCGAGGTAATCATTTTTTTGTAAAGATTTTCTCTTTTCAAATCACCGGTAATATATTTTTCAGCAATCACTGTACAGGCTGGCCCTGCCCATGTAGCACCAAATCCTGCATGTTCCATTACAGCTACTACAACAATTTTGGGTTTATCAGCAGGAGCAATCAATACAAAAATGGAATTATCCTTCCCTTGTGGCACCTGTGCTGTACCTGTTTTTGCTAATTGCGTAAAATCATTCGATTTCAGGCCTCTTGCTGTTCCTCTCAACACTACAGCCTCCATACCTTTAAGTACTGGTTCGAAATGTTTTGGATCTACTAAAGTCTGATGTTTAACTTTAAATCTCGGATCAGGATTGGGTTTTCCATCAATTCCTTTTACAATATGAGGAGTATAATACCATCCTTTATTAGCAATAGCAGCTACATAATTAGCCAGCTGAATAGGAGTTACCAAAACATCTCCCTGTCCCATTCCGTTATAAATAGCACCGGTGGACATTTCATCCCAGTTTTTAAAATCAGTTCTCTGAGAACCGCTTGCCTTCATGATCGCTTTAAATCTTTTTTCGTAAAAATCTCCAGAAGGTATTCTACCCCTTGCTCCAACTGCAAAGTCATTATTTAAAAATTCTCCAACTCCGAAGCTGCTCATGATTTTTTTCCATTCATCAACCCCTTTTGAAGGGTTTCCCGGATATTTTTTGATAATGGCAATAAAGGCGTAGGTGAAAAAACAGTTACTGGAAACCTGAATGGAAGGAATAAGCGGATCTGCTCCACCATGACCTTTAATTCTTTTCCCTTTATAGAAAAATCCACCACCACAAGGGAAAATAGTTTTCTCATCCATCACCCCCATCTGCATTGCCGCTAAAGCAGTCAATAATTTGAACGTTGAACCGGGAGGATATCCTGCCTGTAAAGCACGATCAAAAGTAGGTTTATTTTCATAAAGCGTATCTTTTGAAAGGGCATATAAGTTTTTGGATTTATAAGGTCCAGTGAAAAGGTTCGGGTCAATATCCGGTCCGGTTGCAGCCACTAAGACTTCTCCATTATTAGGATCTAAAGCTACAATTGCACCATGTTTGTTAACCAGCATTTCTTCGGCTGTTCTCTGAAGGTCATAATCAATGGTTAAGGTAATATCTTTACCTGTAATTACATCTTTATCCAGAGATCCGTTTTTATAAGAACCAATATTACGAAGTCTGATATCTTTTTGGATATATTTCACTCCTTTTACTCCGCGGAGTTCTTTTTCGTAGGATTTTTCAACACCAGTTTTTCCAATAAAGTCTCCAGGTAAATAGTAAATAGAATCTTTCTTGATATCTCTTTCGTTCACCTCACTGGTATACCCCAAAAGGTTTCCGGATGTGGAAACTTCGTACTGACGCTGAGGTCTTGATACAATATTAAATGCGGGATACTTAAAAATAATTTCCTGAACTCTTGCAATATCTTCTCTGCTGAGGTCTTTAATGAAAGTCATCGGAGTAAGCTTAGAATAATACTTCTCCTTTTTGATCACATTGATTTTATTGATAAAATCCTGTTTTGTAATTTTCATTAAACTACAAAAAGCCAATGTATCAAAGTCAGGTTTCATCAAAGCCTGAGTAAAAGAAATTTCATAAGCAGGCTGGTTACCTACCATGATTTTACCATTTCTGTCAAAAATCACCCCACGCTGTGGGATAACATATTCAGTTTTAATGGATGTATTGGCAGCGTTCAACGCATAACGGTCTGTAAACAACTGCAAATAAGCAAGCCTCGCCACAAAAATAAAGGCGATGATAACGAGGATGGAAAAAATTTTTAAATAACGTGTGTTCAAACTTTTTGTTTGATTTTAAATATTAGTGCGTAGATGACTATAAAGATAAATGAAATTACACTTGTCACCAACACATTAAATAATATTTCAAAAAACCTACTAAACTTAAAGAACTCGATATACTGTACTAAAAGCTGATGCAGGAAAATACTTGAAAATAAAAACAGCAAAAACTGCGCCCATTGAAGGGACTGGAATGAGAAAAAGTCCGTAGACGTATCTGTGGAAGTCCTGAAGATCAACGTTCTGAAGTAAGCAATTAACGTTGTTGCAAATGCGTTAATCCCCCAGGAATAAAGGAAACCATCAATAGACAGTCCTATTAAAAAGCTCAATGCCAGGAACTGAAATTTATTTCTGAAAAATGGATAAAACATGACAAACACAGGATATAATACCGGAGTATATTTCCCGAAAAGCGTAATCCTGTTCAATACAAATATTTGTAATGCAACAAGAAAGATCATGATCAATACATCGGTAAATAAAGTCCTGCTAATCATTTTCTTTTTTTATTACAGCCTGCATAGTGTCCTGAATCTTTTGCACTTCTGCTTTCTTAAGATTCTTCACTACATACACTTTATTCAACGCTCCCATTTTTTCACTCAGCTCTACGGAAATATCCCAGAAGCCGGTTTTATTGTCTACAGAGTATCCTGCAATAGTACCGATGGTAACTCCCTTAGGGAAAATAGCAGATTTACCGTCTGTAACGACAGTATCACCTACTTTTAAGGCAACATATTTTGGAATATCTGCCAGGTGCATCACCCTTGAGTTATCTCCATTCCATGTTAAAGTACCAAAATACCCTGAGTTTTTAAGTGCTGCATTAATTCTGATCTTGTTAACACTTAACACGGATTGAACTAATGCATAACTATCTGTAGAATTGATTACAATTCCCGCAATACCTCTTGGTGCCATTACCCCCATTTGAGGAAAGACTCCATCTCTGCGGCCACGGTTGATTGTAAAATAGTTATTTCTCCTGTTGATACTGTTGAAAACAATTTCCCCATCAACAAAAGTATAGATCTGCCCTCCACCAATGGTATCATGAACTCTTTTGAAAACAGGATTCTTTTCTCCGTCTTTTCCATAGAGTTCAGTCATAAGGGCTTTATTCTGAACCACAAGATCTTCATTGATCTGTTTTAGCTTCAAATAAGAAACTCCTTCATCAATATATCCGGAAACCCATGAATTAAACGCAGCCGTTTGGCCTGCAATCCAGGATTTCTGCATGGCATTTCTTGAGAATATCAAAACCAGAGCAATAATTTGCAGGAATATAAAGAAGACGAAAAGAGTATTCTTCGAAAATAATCTCAGCAAAAATCCCATTCAGATATAAAGTCGTAAAAAGTTAAAATTATTTAATTAAGAAATTGAACTTATCCATATTCTTAAGGGCAATACCTGTTCCGCGAACTACAGCTCTCAACGGATCTTCAGCAACAAATACAGGAAGACCTGTTTTTTTGTGAATCCTGTCCGCAAGACCTCTTAATAGCGCTCCTCCTCCAGCTAGATAAATACCTGTTTTGTAAATATCAGCCGCCAATTCCGGTGGTGTAAGAGATAATGTTTCCATTACTGCATCTTCAATTCTGATAATTGATTTATCTAATGCACGGGCGATCTCTTTGTATCCAACCATAATTTCTTTAGGCTTACCGGTGATAAGGTCTCTACCCTGTACCGGGATGTCCTCGATATCTACATCAAGATCTTCCACTGCAGAACCTACTTCAATTTTGATTCTTTCAGCTGTTCTTTCTCCGATATAAAGGTTATGGTGAGTTCTTAAGTAATAAGCAATATCGTTGGTAAATACGTCTCCGGCAATCTTCACAGATTTATCACATACGATACCTCCTAAAGCTACCACAGCAATTTCCGTAGTACCACCACCTATATCGATGATCATATTTCCTTCAGGCTTTTGAACGTCAATCCCAACTCCAATTGCAGCAGCCATTGGTTCGTAGATCAAACGTACTTCTTTTGCGTTTACTTTCTGAGCAGAGTCTCTTACCGCTCTTTTTTCAACTTCAGTGATACCAGAAGGGATACAGATTACAATTCGTAATGCAGGTTGAATGAATTTACCTTTGATTCCAGGAATTTTCTTGATGAATTCCTTGATCATATGTTCAGAAGCGTGGAAATCAGCAATAACCCCGTCTTTCAAAGGACGGATGGTTTTGATATCCTCGTGAGTTTTACCCTGCATATGCTTGGCTTGCTCTCCGACGGCAATCGGCTTACCCGATGAACGTTCAATTGCAACAATTGAAGGTTGATCTATAACAATTTTATTATTATGGATGATTAGGGTATTAGCAGTTCCAAGGTCTATCGCAATTTCTTGCGTAAACATATCAAATAAACTCATATTTTTCTTCTGATTTTAAGTTTACAAAGATATAAATTTAACAGTACTAAAGAAATTTCCCACCAACTTAATTTGGTTAAAATTTTATTAAAATTTATAATTCTTTATTAACTTTCAATTTAGACATTTACAGAGTTTGATTTCAACTAAAATTAATGGGATGTTAAATGGGCAAAAAAGGGTAATTACAAAAGAGTAAAAAGACTAAGAAAACATAGCATTGAAGATCAAAATAAAAAACTTTAAAACACCAACAATTCTTTTTCAGCAGGTGATTTTATTATTTTACAGTTTTATCCTTCTACCAGAAACACCTTTCTTCCCTTTTATAGTTTTTTACGATAATTATCATATACACTATCTGAGAGAGGTTAATTAAAAAAATCGTAAATTTGCGACTGCTTATGTTACAGTATTCCAACATTCATCGAACGTCAAATTTTGCCGTGCTTTCAATAAGCTACGAGAAAGCCGACGTAGAAACGAGAGGAAAGTTTGCATTCTTTGATGAGAACATCAAAAACTTTGTTTCCAGAGTCCATCAGGAAGACCTGGGTGATGCATTTGTTGTTTCCACTTGTAACAGGACCGAAATTTATACCACATCTCCCAATTATCTTTTAGTAGCTGAAGAGTATTGCAAAACCATTGGAGTACAGCTTACAGATTTTCTTCAGTTCGCCAATATTCTTACCAAAGAGGAAGCTTTGATTCATCTTTTCAGAGTGGCAGCTGGCCTTGAGAGTCAGATTATCGGAGATTTTGAAATTATCGGGCAAATTAAAAAAGCATACAGCCGTTTCAAAAAAGAAAGACAAAATTCAAACCCTTATCTGGAAAGAGCCATCAATGCGGCTATTCAGATTTCGAAAAGAATAAAAAATGAAACAGGCATTTCTAATGGAGCAGCTTCTGTTTCCTATGCTGCAGTTCATTATATTTTAAACAGCCAGAAAAGAATTACTGAAAAAAACATTCTTCTTTTGGGTGTGGGTGAGATAGGACAGAATACCGTTGAAAATCTGGTAAAGCATGTTTATCAGCCGAAAATTAAAATCGCCAACAGAACTCAGGAGAAAGCTGAAAAGATTTCCCAGAAATATAATATTCCTCATGTTGATTATTCTGATTTTGACCAGGAATTAAAAAACACAGATATCCTTATTGTGGCAACAGGAGCCAAGCATCCTATTGTCAACCAGTCTCATTTCCCGAATGGAAAAGAAACACTGATCATTGATCTTTCTATTCCCCATAACGTTGAAAAGAATGTTACCGAAAATAAAAATGTAACCCTGATTGACGTAGATGAACTTTCAAAACAAATTCAGGAAACGATTCAACAGCGAGAAAGAGAAATCCCGAAAGCTGAAAAAATCATTAAGGAACTGATGAAAGACTTTATTGAGTGGGAGAAAAAGAGAAAGCTGGCACCTAATATTCATCATTTTAAAGCAGTTCTGAAGAACATGGAACGCAATGAAATGCATAATTTTTACAAAAAGAATAAATACATAAACATCACGGACATGGAACTTTCTGATAAAATGATCCAGAAAATAACCAACCGTTTTGCAAAATATATCATCGATAACCCTTTAAAAGCCGAAGAAATTAGTAAATTAATGCACGAAATATTAGTTGAACAACCAAACAACGAATTCAATGAAAAGCATTAGAATCGGAACGAGAAATTCCGCACTTGCACTTTGGCAGGCTAGAGAGGTTGCGAGGCACCTTCAGAACAACAATTATTTAACGGAAATTGTTCCTATCGTATCTTCTGGCGATAAGAACCTTAATCAACCGCTTTATTCTTTAGGAATTACCGGGGTTTTCACAAGAGACCTTGATATTGCCCTATTGAATGATGAAATTGATATTGCCGTACATTCTTTAAAAGATGTTCCTACACAATTGCCTCAAAATATTGAAATGATCGCTTATCTCGAAAGAGATTATCCACAGGATATTCTGATCAGAAAAGAATCTTCAAGAAATAAAGAATTCCATGAGCTTAAACTTGCCACCAGCAGTTTAAGAAGAAGAGCTTTCTGGCTGAGAAATTATCCGACTACTGATTTTTCGGATATCCGTGGGAATATTCAAACCAGACTTCAAAAACTGGAAGACGGAGATTTTGACGCCACCATTCTATCTTTGGCAGGTATCAAAAGAATGAAAATGGAAATTGATTACGAAATGCTTCCATTAATGATCTGTGCGCCTTCACAAGGTGTAATCTCTGTAGCCGGACATACTGACAAACCGGAAATTAACGAAATTGTAAGTCAGATCAATCATCAACAGACTCAGATCTGTGTAGAGATTGAAAGAAACTTCCTGAGTACTTTAGAAGGAGGCTGTACTGCACCTATCGGAGCATTTGCGGAAATCATCGGCGATCAGATCCGTTTTAAAGCTGCACTTTGTTCTTTGGATGGGAAAAACTGCATTGCTGTGGATGAAAACTTCGTGTATACTCCGGAAGAAAATTTTGGAGAAAAGTTCGCAAAAGTGGTTCTTGAAAACGGAGGAAAAGAATTAATGGCAGAAATCAAAAGCCAGATCTGATACTTCAGATTACAAATTCCTTTCGCAGCTCTTTTCATCTTCTTAATTTTACAGACATGAAAATCTTATTTACCAAAAATATAGACCAAACGATTATATCCAATGAATTAGGAGAGGATATTTCGGTCGACTGTGTGGAGGTAATTAAGACGAAGCCTATCATGATCAGTCCTTTTGAGCTGAAAAACTATTCTCTGATTTTCACCAGCGTCAATGGAGTTGCTTCTTTTTTTAAAAACAGATTCAAACCCAATGAGAATTTTACAGCCAAAAATTATAACAAGATCTATTGTGTAGGTGAAAAGACCAAAAGAGAGCTGAGGAAACATGGCTTTGGGACATTTAAGGTACTGAAAAATGCTGAAACTCTTTCCAGATTCATTATCGGAAAATGCCAGCACGAGCAGTTCCTCCACTTCTGTGGCAATCTTGCCATTAACGTCCTGGATAAAGATCTTCCTTTGCAAAACATTAAGTACAAAAAAGTTACAATTTATAATACTGAGGAAATCAATCCGGTAATAACTGAAAAATATCATGCCGCAGTATTTTTTAGTCCGAGCGGAGTTCGTAGTTTTGCAAGGCGAAATTCTCTGGAAGGTATGAAGCTTTTTTCAATTGGCGAAACCACTTCCGGTGAGCTGAGAAATTATACGCAGGAAAAAATTTTTACTTCTGAAGAAAATACATTGACATCCATCTTTGCATTGATCAGAAAAGAAATCGGAAGTAGAATTTAGAATATCTGTTACCGAAATATTGCCGGTAATATTAGTTACAATAGATTATGATAAAAAACGACCTATATTTAAAAGCACTTCGCGGAGAAACCGTTGAAAGACCTCCTGTCTGGATGATGAGGCAGGCTGGAAGATATCTGCCGGAATTCATTGCCTTAAGAGATCAGTATGATTTCTTTACAAGATGCCAGACTCCGGAGCTTGCAGCTGAGATCACCCTGCAGCCTATCCGCAGATTTCCTTTGGATGCCGCGATTCTGTTTTCTGATATCCTGGTAGTTCCACAGGCAATGGGAATTGATTTCAAAATGAAAGAATCTGTTGGGCCATGGTTAGATACTCCTATCAGAACAATGGAACAGGTTCAGAATATTGAAACTCCGGATGTGAATGACACTTTAGGTTACGTTTTTGATGCTATTGAACTTACGCTTCAGAAGCTGGATAATGAGATTCCATTGATCGGTTTTGCCGGTTCTCCATGGACTATTCTTTGCTACTGTGTAGAAGGAAAAGGAAGCAAAGCTTTTGATATTGCAAAATCGTTCTGTTTCCAACAGCCTGAAGCAGCACATTTATTATTACAGAAAATCACAGATACTACAATCGCTTATCTGAAGAGAAAAGTAGAAAAAGGAGTTTCTGCGGTACAGGTTTTTGATTCTTGGGGAGGAATGCTTTCTCCTACAGATTATCAGGAATTCTCATGGCAGTACATCAACCAGATTGTAGAAGCATTAAGCCCGCTTACTCATGTTGTGGTATTTGGAAAAGGATGTTGGTTTGCCCTGGAAGATATGACAATGTCTAAGGCTTCTGCTCTTGGAGTTGACTGGACTATTAAGCCTGAATTTGCAAGAACTTTGACCAACCATACGATGACGCTACAGGGGAATTTTGATCCTGCAAGACTTCACTCAACACCTGAAACCATCAAGAAAATGGTGAATGAAATGATCAACCGTTTTGGAAAAGACAGATATATCGCCAACTTAGGTCACGGAATTTTACCTAATGTTCCTGTTGAAAATGCAGAAGCATTCATCAGAGCAGTGGTTGACTGGAAACCGAATGTATAAGATTAATTCTTTTGAAAATATACAAAACCCTTATAGGCATTCTTATAAGGGTTTTTTGTTAGAATTATTTTTTCAATGATTATTCCTTCATCACTTTCTTCTTAACAATTTCTCCATCATGATTAATGATCATTATAATATAGATCCCTTTTGGCAGATCTGATAAGTCATAGGAATCAGATACTTTGTTAAATGTTTTCACAAGCTTCCCTGACTGATCAATCACAGAAATCTTTTCAAACTTATTTTGAGAGCTTTGCTTAATATAAAGATTCCCCTTAACCGGATTCGGATATACATTTATGTGATCAGCATATGAAACCTCTGAAGTGGCCAAAACACCACTTGTAATCATCACATTATCTACTACAACCCCGTAAGAATAGTCTCCGGCATCATCATAAACAAATCTAAGTTTAAAAGCCGCATTAGCATAGGGTGTAAGATCTATATTTGCAGCAGTATCATAACTTGTTACTACAAATGTAAAGGTATTAAAATCAAGATCCCACACTCCTGCGTCACCAGAAAAGGTAAAAACCTGAATCCAGGAAGTTCCATTGAAAGCTTCAACTTTTAAAGTAGAATCCTGACTATCAATCATATTAGCATAATTAAACGACAGCTTTGGGTTTACTACTCCGGTAAGGTTAACTACAGGAGAAATCAGTCTGGCATTCGTATTAATTCCGGTTGGCCCTGCATCATCATCATCAAAAAAAGCTGCCCCATCTGGAAAGCTTGCGAAACCATTCTGTGAACCCACGTTCCAGTTAAAAGAGTTATCCGGATTCTCTACCGTCCATCCGGTTGGCAAAGTATTACCGTTGAAGTTTTCAGAAAAAATCTGTGCATTACATAAACCACAAATGGATAAAAATAGAATAAATAGCTTTTTCATAATAAAATATTTGATGTTTATATAAAATTAGCGAATTATATTTCATAAAACATAATTACACGCAAAATAAATACATTACATATATTAAAAAAAGAATGAGAATTTTATCTATAATTTATACTTTTATGTTTAAACTTTAAATCACATCCTATGAAAAAACTAAACAAAGAAAGAATGAAAAGCATTATAGCGGGAGGAGAAATCTGTCTTGAATGCGCCATCGGATATTATCAGGTTGTTATTGACGGCCGATGCTATTGTGTTCCAATAGACTAATAAAAAAAGCAGCTTAATAGCTGCTTTTTAATTTATATCATAAAGAATATCGTATTGATTAGCTCAACATTCTCTGTGCTTTTTTAACACCTTCTACCAAGGCATCAATTTCTTCGAAAGTATTATAAACAGCAAAACTTGCTCTCACCGTTCCGGCAATATTAAAGAAGTTCATAATAGGTTGCGTACAATGGTGTCCTGTTCTTACAGCGATTCCCATTTTATCAAGGATCATCCCTACATCAGAGGCAATTCCAACACCTTCCAGATTAAAGGATACAACCCCGGTTCTATTTGCTTTTTCACCATAGATCTTAATACCATCTATTTCTAAAAGCTGTCTTTGCGCATATTCCAACAGAGCATTTTCATGATTCTGAATATGGGTATGTCCCACTTTGTTCATAAAATCAACAGCAGCACCTAAGGCAATATTTCCTCCTACATTGGGTGTTCCCGCTTCATATTTAAAAGGAAGACCAGCATAGGTAGTTCCTTCGAAAGAACAGGTTGCAATCATCTCTCCTCCTCCATGAAACGGTGGCAACGCTTCTAATATTTCACGTTTCCCATATAAAATACCCGTTCCCATCGGAGCATACATTTTATGTCCTGAGAATACAAAGAAATCACAATCCATTTTCTGAACATCAATATTGAAATGTGGTGCAGACTGAGCCCCGTCAATAACGATGTAAGCATCCGTATTTTTTCTTGTTTTGGCAATAATCTCTTCAACAGGATTCACAATTCCCAATGCATTGGAAACCTGATTCACAGAAACAACCTTTGTTTTTTCACTTAAAAACTGGTCAAAATAATCCATCTGAAGAATTCCGTTTTCATCAATAGGAATGACGCGAAGTTTAGCTCCGGTTCTTTCACAAAGCATCTGCCATGGAACAATATTAGAATGGTGTTCCAGATATGAAATAATGATTTCATCATCTTTCTGCAGTTTCTGTGTTAAAATATAAGCGATAAGGTTCAGCCCTTCTGTTGTTCCTTTTGTAAAGATTACTTCAAAATCATGTTCAGCATTGATGAATTTCTGGATTTTTCTTCTTGAAAGTTCCATTTCTTCTGTTGCCAACTGGCTTAGCGTATGAATTCCTCTGTGAACATTTGCGTTAAGTTCTGTATAATATGCGTGACAGACTTCCAAAACTGAATTTGGTTTTTGAGATGTAGCTGCATTATCCAGATAAACCAAAGGCTTACCGTTCACTTCTCTGTCCAATATAGAAAACTGGCTTCTTATTTCGTGAATGTCAAACATTTATTTATTTTTTAAATTAAAACGGTCTTATTTAGAACTCTTCAAATTTACGGCTTTTTTTCCGAAAGGAAGCATGAGGTCGGGTACTGATCATTGTCAGTTGATAGAAATATTCGATAGTTTAAGGTGGAGAAAGACAATAAAGCGAAAAGATAAAATTAAAAGTAATGCATTAAGCTGTTTAGTCCATTTTACTGAGACTCGTTATCAAATAAAAAACCCGCCAAAATGACGGGTTTTTATATTGTTTAAATAAGTAATTCTTATTCTGCTGCAGTTTCAGCTGCTGCTTCAGGAGCTGCACCTTCTTCAGTTGCAACTTCTTCTTCATCCTCATCATCTTGCATTGCTGCACCACCTTTCATTGCATTTCTAGACATCTTAACAGCAACTACTACTGCGTTGTCTGGGTGTACGAAAGAGTAACCTTCTGTTTTGATGCTACCGATGTAAAGTTTGTTACCAATTCTTAATGGAGTAACATCTACAACGATTTCGTCAGGTAGGTTAGCAGGAATAGCTTTTACTTTTAGCTTTCTGAAAGACTGACGTAAAACACCACCAGCAACAACACCTTTTGAACGTCCGGTAATTCTTACTGGAACTTCCATGATAACTGGCTTATCGTCAGATAACTGATAGAAGTCGATGTGAAGAATTTTGTCAGTAATTGGGTGAAACTGAATATCCTGAAGAACAGCTGGAATTGTTTTTCCGTCAACTTCAATAGATACCGTGTGTGCTTCAGGAGTGTATACTAATCCTTTGAAAGCGCTCTCTTCAGCAGAGAAGTTCAAAGGTGCTTCACCTCCATAAACAACACAAGGAACTAATTCAGCATCACGTAAAGCTTTTGTAGACTTTTTGCCCACGCTTTCTCTTTTTGTACCTTGAATTGTAATAGATTTCATTTATAAAAAATTTAAAAAATTGTTCTGATTTTAATTTGCAATCCGCTTTAAATCAATTAAATAACAAATTTACTGCTAATTGATTTATGCTCATGAACCATTGTCATAACGTCAGCAAATAATGGGGCGCAAGATAGCACTTTTATTTTAGATGACAAATTATTTTTAACAGGAATTGAGTCAGTTACAATAACTTCCAAGAGTTTTGAGTTCTCAATATTCTCGTAAGCCTTCCCTGAAAGCACTCCGTGAGTTGCCATAGCTCTTACTGTTTTTGCTCCTTTTTCAATTAAGATATCAGCTGCTTTACAAAGTGTACCTGCAGTATCAATCATATCATCAATAAGGATCACGTTCTTACCTGTTACATCCCCGATAAGGAACATTTCTTCTACAACGTTTGCTTTTTTTCTTTCCTTGTAGGCAATTACTACTTCAGCACCTAAGTGACCGGCATAGTTTTTAGCTCTTTTTGCACCTCCCATATCCGGAGAAGCAATAGTAAGATTATCAAGCTCTAAAGATCTGATATAATCTACAAAAATACTGGAAGCATACAGATGATCTACCGGGATTTCGAAGAATCCTTGGATTTGATCTGCGTGAAGATCCATAGTCATCACTCTTGTTGCTCCTGCTGCTGTAAGAAGGTTAGCAACTAGTTTAGCACCGATCGGCGCTCTTGGTTTGTCTTTTCTGTCCTGTCTGGCAAGTCCGAAGTAAGGAATTACTACGGTAATGCTCTTTGCAGAAGCTCTTTTTGCTGCATCAATCATTAGAAGAAGTTCCAAAAGATTGTCTGCAGGAGGGAATGTAGATCCAATTAGAAAAACTCTTCCTCCTCTTACAGATTCGTCCAAAACAGGCTCAAATTCCCCGTCACTGAACTCCTGAAAGTTGATTTTCCCTAATTCTTTCCCATAATTCTGGGCAATTTTCTCTGCCAAGTCCCTGCTGGTTCTTGTACAAAATAGATAACTTAACTGATCGGCCATTTTTACTTTTTAAAAGATTTTGCAAATTTAAAAAAAAACCACAAGATTTACTCTTGTGGTTTCTAAGTTTTTATTTTATCAATTATTAAGGGAATTTAACTCCTGAATATTTGTTCGGATCTACCTGCGGAAGTGTAGACTTATATTTAGCATTGATAGACTTGATAAATTCATTAGCAACAATACCGTATCCACGTCCTGTAAGGTGAACTCCATCTAAAGAGAAAGCTCCTCCTGTTACAAATTTTGCAGTATATTTTACACCATCAAATAAAATTCCTGACTGTGCATTCAGTTCAATCATCTTAGTGTTGGCATCTACAAATGCAAGTCCATAAGAATCAGCAAGTGATTTTATAGAAGTATTATATGCAGTTGTTGCTGTTTTCACATAGCCAGCTTCTGTTTTTGTTAATACATGTTGGTTTTGTAATGGATAAGAAATTCCATAAATATTTACCGGAGCAGGTACTCCAGCCGCAGTACTTCCAATTACAGAGCTTGTTGTAAGCAAAATATAATCATCTGCAGTAGCCTGTCTTGCCTGGCCAAAGATCTGACCAAAAGCAGCAGCTGTAGGTGCTCCCAATGAAGGAGTTAAAGCAGCTGTAAGCTGAACAGATAAATCTGTTAAAGCAACATCTTTAATTAAAACAGGGTTTGGACCTGTAGCGGAAAGTAAATTAATTCTATCCCCAGCTCCAAAAGCAGTAAGAGCCTGCTTCAAAGGACCATATAAACTTGTATTAAGAGTTGTCAGATTTGAACCTAAAAGAGCAGGTGTCAAAGGATTATAAGGTACCGTAGTAAAGAAAGGAACTGAAGTAACAGAAGGGATATTAGCAATAACACCTTTTGTTGTCCCTACACTTTTAAGACCATCTAAAACTGCTTTAATAGATCCAGCTACTAATGCAGGATCAGAGATATCATTAGATTTATATGTTGTAGGATTGGTATTTCCTGTCTGAACTGTAGCTGCTGTATAAGTGGTAACACCTCCTACAGTCTGAGAGTTTGTTCCTCCATTGGTAGCATATGACAAAACATCATTATTTCCTATCCAAAGAGAGAAAAACGTTGCCTTCTGAGCCATCGCATCAGCCAATACACTTGTAGTAGCAGAAGAAGCAAACCTTACAAAATAAGGATTAGCTGTACCCATTGCAAGACCTGCCTGACTACCGTATCCAGGAGCGACCAAGTGGAATGACTTTGCACCAGGAACCCCCATATTATTATAAGTACCTCCGCCAGATAATACATCCAACGCAGCTGCTGCCCCACTTGGCACAGGAGCTAAAGATCCATTAACAACCTGAAGAGTTAATTTTCCTGGGAAACCCGGAAGATTGTTGAACCCACCTACGTCATTAGGCATTAAAGGTTGTTTAAAGTCTCCTCCACCTGCCAATTTCATTTGTGCAGCGATCATACTTGGATAAGATTCATTCTGGCCGCTGCTGTAAAGCGCACCATCACGATATCCTGAAGTAAGGGAATTTCCTAAAGATATATATTTTGAAAAGTCAGCCTCTCCTTTTGTTACCGGGATATCTTTCACATCCGTATCGAAATCCGTATTACAGCTTACTGTAAAAAGAAGTGCAGAAACTGCAATTGTCGATATTATAATTTTTTTCATAGTCTTCTAAAATTAAAATGGATTATAAGAGAACCCTAGACCAAAGTAGAAAGCTGTTGCTTTTGACTGTCCGTTAAGCCCTATATTAGCATTGTTTACCTTTCGGTACTGAGGCATTGCATATCCTCCTGCAACATCAATTCCGAACTGCTTCAGCTTGAAGCCTACCCCACCAGTAACCACATAGGTATCATACGAAGGGGTTTCCGGAATAAAGTTATCTGTTGTATATGGTGCTTCATCATAATAAGCTCCCAAACGTCCATAGATCATATTGGTGAACGCATACTGAGTTCCCAGTCTGAAAGTTTTGGAGTTTTTGAAGTTCTTAGGATTTGTAAGAATTGTCGGATCTGAAGGATTGTTTCCAATAGGTGCATTCTCGAAATCCAATGTAAGCTTACTGTATCTTTCCCATCCATGATAGTTAAAGTCTGCAGAAACCTGCCATTTCGGTGTTACCTTATAGGTTAAACCAATAGTATATTCTTCAACCAATGGTAATGTTGCAGAGAATCCATCTTGTCCTGCAGCATTCAGTTTTAGTTGATTATAAACAGATTGTGACGGGAATTGGAATGTAGCAGTTCCTGATTTAGCTTTCATATCTATTGCAGAACGGTAAGCAATACTCACATCTAGTTTCGGGTCAGGTCTGAAATAGAAACCGAATCCATATCCGTGACCACTTGCATTATCATCATTAATATTAACCTTACCGTCAAATTGAGTCACCGCCTTATCCCAATCTACTTTTCCTCTTGCGTAGATATAACTAGCACCAAAAGATACCCATGGAGCCAGTTTTACAGAGACCATTGGCTGGAAATAGAAACTTTTCAGTTCCATTTTCTGCACCAATTCTTTACCTTCCCAGTTATCAGGCCATTTGATTGTACTTCCAAAAGGTGTTGAAAAACTAAACCCTACTGTAAGTTTCTCTATAGGTCTATAAGTAATTGCGGCATATATAGGTGTCCCTATAGGATTATCTGTTTCTGCACTCTGTAGAGTATTGAAGTTTTGAAAAGTAACTTTATTACTTGCACCAAACCCTCCTGCCACTATACTCAGTTTGGAAGGGATAAATGACATACCCGCCGGGTTAAAGAATGTCACACTCGCGTCTTCGGCATGAGCACTAGTATGCGCCATTGCCAATTGTTTTACCCCTTGCAGGGAAACTCTGAAGCCTCCTGCGTAAGATAGAACTCCCGCCAATAAAGCAGTTGATACTAATATTTTTTTCATAGACTATTATTATATAAGCCAAATATAAAATTATTTTGAATACGTCTGTTAATATTTGCTAATATTTTAAACAATATCCCAAAAGAAAACTATGTTTAAAATAATAACTC
>NZ_JAVIXS010000013.1:0-6477 GCF_031324065.1 Chryseobacterium metallicongregator | reverse complement strand
GTAGGTATATTGGGTTACCTTAGCGTTTTGGGTAATTTGTTGCGGTAAATTTAGATAATTATATTGGGTGGAGAAATATAATTATTAACCAGTTATACATATAAAAGCCACTGCAAAAACAGTGGCTTTTTGTTTTACTCACGAGTATGAGCGAAACCCTTGTGCCAGCGGGCGGAGAGGCTTCATTAAGTGGCTAAAGGCAGCTCTGAAGTGCCTTTACTCACTTAATGAAGGTGGTATAGACACTTAGGATAATGGTTAGAGAAACTCTATGAGTGGCTAGAAACCGTTTATAAACCAGTTGCCGACACTTTAATACATATGGCCGGAATATTTTACCGGACATTTTTTAACCTTTACTTTACAGAATGTATTATCTTTGAATCTTCACAAATTGATTAAAGAATGGACTACAAAATACATCAGGGAAGAAATGTAAAACGCTTCAGAGAAATGCTGGGCATCAAGCAGGAAGCATTAGCGCTTGATCTGGGCGACGACTGGAATCAAAAAAAGATCTCTTTACTTGAACAAAAAGAAACCATCGAAAACCAGCTACTCGAAAAAATATCCGAAGTACTGAAAATTCCCGTAGAAGCTTTTCAGAATTTTGATGAGGAGCAAGCTGTGAATATTATAGCGAATACTTTTCAAGATGATGCAGTTGCTTATGCAGAGCAATATAAATGTACTATCAACCCAATGGACAAAATCATCCAGCTTCACGAAGAAAAAATCGCTTTGTATGAGCGTATGCTGAAGGAAAAGGATGAAATGATGAGCAGACTGGAAAAGCTGCTTGATAAGTAAGAGAGCTTATAAAAAATACACTTCTAATAAAACGAAAAACCACTGCTGTGCAGTGGTTTTGTTTATTTGTGGGCACGAGCGGGACGCTCGCGCCAGCGGGGGAAAGCATTATCAATTTTTACCCAATGATTTCTTGTACATAATCATCAGATTTATAAAAATCACTCAGTTTTTGACCACAAAAGGGGCAGTAATTTACGACCATTCTCATAGTCTTTTCATCATTTACACTTATTTCATAACCTGAAGTAATGACAAATCCTTTTTCGTCGGCTTTAGGATCTAGTAAAAGCATTTTTTTTCTAAAATCACCAATGTATTTTACAATTCTAAAATTGAGACTTGCTTTATTTTGTGGTCTATTAAAAAAACTTAATCTCTCACAACAAAAATTTTTATTTTCCATTTTATTTATTTTATCTTTAAGGAATATGTGATATACCTAGCTTATTTAAAGCTTCGACCAAATCTTTCCCTGTGAATAGATATTCATTAAAAGTACCTGAGATTCCCATATGCTGTCCGGGACTAATTGATAGTCTTTGAGTATGTTCCAAAATGTATAGCCCAGATCTACTAATTTGGTATTGATTGATTGTTCCTCCATTTTTAATATAACTGGCTGCATATTCAACATTATCTGTTAAAAACAAAAATTCACTTCCAACTTCAGATCCACTAGTTCCTCTGTATAATGTAACAAGAGGATCAAATTCATCGATAGAAGAAAGTATTTTAGATATTCCATTTCCCGTCTCCTCTGCTGCCGCAACTGCATTAGCTGCTTTTGCAAGTCTACCATACCCTCCAAACATATTATAACCACCACCACCGAAGTCCTGCATTATTTCTATGTGGGAACTATTCATTAGTCTAAAAGACCTGTCCAGACTAGATTCTCCTTCATTATAAAAAGGATTATCACGTCGTGCGCGGTATTCAGCCATATGATTATAATTGGCTCCTTGTATTAAACCAAATAACCTGCTCCCGCTGGCACTATAATCTTCTGGTATTCTTTCTGCTGGACCAACTTCTAATTTAATTTTATTGTTGTTCCCACCAAATAACCACCTAATGGCATTACCTATACTTTTCCAAAAACCAGGTTTAGGCCCCTGCATAGCTCGAGAACTTCCACCATGATCTCCACCATTCCACATGGTTTTGAAATTATTACCAAATCCTGCACTTTCATAAGAACTGCCAAACCAACTGCTTCCAAGGATAGTACTATTCTGATCAAATTTCCAATGTAATGCAGACACATTCTGCATTCCATCCGGGTCTATAAACATTACAGGGTTGTCATAAGCATAAGCATAGGTACTCCATCTTCTGGATGTTTCTGCCAGCGGATCTATTACACCCCATCTTCCAAGGTCAGGCATATACATTCTTGCCCCATAATCATACATTCCGCTTTCCTGAAGCTCTTTACCATTGTATTTGTACTGGTAAGCGTTTTGGGTAGTCATTGTATAATTATGCAGCATCCCAAAAGGATAATAATTATTCACTTCCACAATTTCCCCCGGTTTCCAGTCATCAATACAGAATTTTCCTGTACAAATGGAGGTATAGTACCTTCTTGGCTGGATAAAACCATCTCCATTTGTATCCGCATAACTTAACCTTGTATTTCCCAGATGATCTTTGTACTGTAAATATAACGGTTTCTCTATAATAGAGAGTAAAAGCCACTGCAAAAACAGTGGCTTTTTGTTTTATTCACGGACACGAGCGAAACCCTTGCGCAAGCGGTGGAATATAGTTCCTAGTTTTTTACATGTATTTCTAATATTTATTTTTACTTCGGAGCATTCTTATATTCATTATAAAATTCGGAAATAGCCTTTTCAATCTCATCAAAATTATAAGATAATGTAGTGGAAGAAATCGAAATAGGCGTACCATATGTTTTATATGTTCTCTCTAATATTTTTCTCTTTATCCCGCTTTCTTTATTTAAGTATTTATTGGGATCTTTTACATTAATAATTAAAAATTTTGTTGAGACAACATCAATCCGTTTTATTGAGTTAATATCATTCCAAAAAATTAGTCCTACACTTACATAACTAGAATTATCAATAATTCCTTTTTCATTTATTATAAGATTAAATTTCTTTGTAAGCAAACTTTTTATTAAAATTATCAAGCATAATCCAAAAAACAATATTGCTACAATTCCTACCATACGTATGATTGTTACACTTCTAAATATAAAAGACGCAAATTTATGAGGACTAACTACAAAAAAGACACCTAATATTGTAAATATCAGCGAGCCTAATACTAATAATATTAATTTTGTTTTACTACTTTTTATTTCAATTGTATTCATTATTTATTTTATTATATTTAATAATCGGCTTTATTCAATGCTTTACTTGCCCAACCCTCGGCAATGTCACCACCCCAAACTCCTCCTACAATACTTCCTACAATACCACCAACTGCAGCTCCAATAATCGTTCCCTCAGGTCCAACAAGGGTTCCTATAGCTCCGCCGAATTTACCTAGTGCCCAAGCTCCGGCTGCCGCTCCAGCCATTCCTCCGGCTACATTTGCTGTTGCTACCTGAGCCCTAACACCAAACTTCCAATCATCTTTATAAACTCCATACCCTATTTGTCCTGCACTGATTGCATAGCCTACATAACCTGCTCTTTTGGCATATTTCCCAAGCATTGTAGTAGTTCGAACATAATCGCTTCTTAGTCCTATTAACGATCCTCTAGCTCTTCCTGCATATGCAGTACTTCTCCTTTGTCCAAGATTATCAATCCAATATCCGCTATTATAAAGAGACGTTCTCTGTTTAGCAACATATTTAAATCCTCCTCCAACAGTAGTAGCTCCCCAATCTGCCCAGTTTTTATAGGCTTCCATTGGAAGCTCACTAAATTTGGCATGATATCCTGTTCCGAGATCAATTTCTCCATGTATATCTGTCCCACTATAAGAAGTTAAAGTAGGTGTTCCTTTCCACCATGTCGCTTCATTACCATCAAAACTGAGTCCATCCATGGTGCCTCCATCTTTAAAATAATTGAGCATTTTAACTGCGTCACTTCCACTAAAATAATAACCAGAACCTCCTCCATGATCTCCTCCGTTCCACATGGTTTTGAAATTATTACCAAAACCTGAACTTACGTAAGAATCATCAAACCAACTATTTCCAAGAATAGTACTGTTCCTATCAAATTTCCAATGTGATGCAGACACATTTTCTCTTCCATCCGGATCTATGAACATCACAGGATTGTCATAGGCGTAGGCATAGGTACTCCATCCTCTGGATGTTTCTGCCAGCGGATCGATTACACCCCATCGTCCGATGTCAGCCATGTACATTCTTGCTCCATAATCATACATTCCGCTTTCCTGAAGCTCTTTACCATTGTATTTATAACTGTAGAAACTTCCAAAGTTAGAAGTACTGAAAGCCCCTGAGATATGGTTCAGCCCAAAAGGATAATAATTGTTGGTATCGATAATTTCAGGAACGCCTGCGCTGTTTTTGGTAAAGGTTACCCTGGCATTTCCAAGGTGGTCTTTTTACCAACACATCTGAAACACCTGATATGAACGCTAACACTAGCTTGCAGTTTGTTGCTTATGTATTTAATTATTTTTTTCAAACTCGTATTTTAGCATTTCATCAGGATCACCTTCCCATATAAAAATATTCCAAGGTGGGTTATTTCCATTGATACCTTGCCCTGAGATATAAAATAAAATTTCCCCTTTTGTTCCCTCGGGTAGATTATATTTCATAGTAATTCCATTGTCTATATCATCAAGAATACCACTTTCTACATTTTCTGTAAACTGCCAAGTTCCTTCAGCATTTAATTCTCTATTTTTATTTTTTGGAAAACTACTGATTTTATAATGATCGACCCCTTTCAAAATACAAGTTCCATTTTTATTTAATTTGATATATGCATTATCAGATGACTTCCAAGTTCCTATAAAATCTGATTGTTTTGGCTTAGTTTCACCACAACTATATAACATAATTGTTAATAGTGTAATTAATAAATATTTTAATTTTGTTTTCATTTTAGATATAATACTTCTGTCCAGTGAAATGATTGAGTAGTTTTAGACCCCCAACCTGTTTTAAATTTTTCATTAATAAGTTTCCCCGCTGTCTGTTGCCAAATTGGAAGATAGCCAAGCACAGGAGGGCGGGACGCAGATTGCATTGTAGAAGAATTTTCAACATGAAATGAAACAACTACACTCTTATTATATGCTGCTGCCGTGTATTCTAAGTTATAAGATCCTAAATATGTTACAGCTAAATTCCCTGTTAACCCGCCTGTTAATAACGTTGAATAATCTTTAAGATAAAGCCCAACTCCTTTTATACCACCTAGCTTATAAGAATTTGACCCCTCTAAACTACTTTGACTTAAAGCCATTTTAGATAGGATAATATCCCTAGTGGCTTGTACATGACTATGTTGTCTTAACATTTCTGTCATTAAGTCTCCATTAGTAAAATCTCGATGTCTTGGACCTGTTCCTGAAAGCCACTCTACACCTAATTGCCAAGGAGTTATTTCTTTATTTGAAGGAAAATTTTCACGCCTTAATTTCAGCATGTTAAATTGTCCCACTCCAGTGACATTTGGGTCAGAATCCTCATAATCTGTCCACCATTTCAAAGTACCATTCTGATTAACCAATCCGCCACTTCCCCCATTATAAAATGCATCCATCAGATCTGCAAACGCCTGTGTCTGTACGAAGGGTCTACTTCCCGAACCACCATGATCCCCTCCGTTCCACATGGTTTTGAAATTATTACCAAAGCCTGAACTTACGTAAGAATCATCAAACCAACTGTTTCCAAGAATAGTACTGTTCCTATCAAATTTCCAATGTAATGCAGACACATTCTGCATTCCATCCGGGTCTATAAACATTACAGGGTTATTATAAGCATAAGCATAGGTACTCCATCTTCTGGATATTTCTGCCAGCGGATCTATTACACCCCATCGTCCAAGGTCCGGCATATACATTCTTGCCCCATAATCATACATTCCGCTTTCCTGAAGCTCCTTACCATTGTATTTGTACTGGTAGGCATTCTGAGTAGTGGCTGTATAGTTATGCATCATCCCGAAAGGATAATAATTATTCACTTCTACAATTTCCCCCGGTTTCCAGTCATCAATACAAAATTTTCCTGTACAAATGGAAGTATAATATCTTCTTGGCTGGATGATCCCATCCTTATTGGTGTCTGTATAACTAAGTCTCACATTTCCGAGATGATCTGTATAGTTATAGACATAGCGCTCATTCAGTACATCATAATATCCTTCTGCTGTGGGAATAATTCTCAGTTTCAAAACCGGAATCTCATTAGGGTCAGGCTGGAAAAATCCTTCTCCATTCCATGATTCTATGAGGAAGGTAGATTTATACTGAAAACCGTCCAGATAATCTGTTTCTATATCTCCAAAGAGCTTCTTTACCTTTACACCATCCGCTCTGTAGGTATATTGGGTTACTTTAGCGTTTTGGGTAATTTGTTGCGGTAAATTTAGATAATTATATTGGGTGGAGAAATATAATTATTAACCAGTTATACATATAAAAGCCACTGCAAAAACAGTGGCTTTTTGTTTTACTCACGAG
>NZ_JAVIXS010000012.1:0-607 GCF_031324065.1 Chryseobacterium metallicongregator | reverse complement strand
TGTGTAAATAAAAAGAGCCTCTCAATTTTTATTGTGAGGCTTTTTGTATAATCAAAAGGATTCGAAGAAATCGGATACTCTATTCAAACTGATTAATTAGTGATTGTTTAAGAGTAAATAAAAACAAAAAAGACTCACTGTTTCCAGTAAGTCTTTAAGTGAGCGCGAAAGGATTCGAACCTTTGACCGTCCCGATTGAAATCGGGATGGTCTATCCAATTTGATTAATCATTGGTTGTTTGAGGGTAAATAAAAAACAAAAAAGACTCACTGTTTCCAGTAAGTCTTTAAGTGAGCGCGAAAGGATTCGAACCTTTGACCGTCTGCTTAGAAGGCAGATGCTCTATCCAGCTGAGCTACGCACCCTAAATTTGTAAGTCGGGGCGGCAGGATTCGAACCTGCGACCTCCTGGTCCCAAACCAGGCGCGATGACCGGACTACGCTACGCCCCGAAGGGTCATCAATAACGAATTTTACATCGTTTTTAGGGCTGCAAAGTTGCAATTCTTTTTGGAATAAAAAAAGAAAATGAGGTATAATTTTTAATTAATTTTTTATGCCTCCTTTTTTATTAACTTTACCCTGTTAATAACCATTGATTTAGCC
>NZ_JAVIXS010000011.1:0-1413 GCF_031324065.1 Chryseobacterium metallicongregator | reverse complement strand
TGTTAGGCCTCCCGCTAGCGTTCATCCTGAGCCAGGATCAAACTCTCCATTGTATGTTTGTCTGACTCACTCAAAGTTTTTAACGCTTTAGTTTTTCCTTACTTGGTTGTTATATTGTATGTCAATGATCTTTATATCTTTCGCTTTTTAACGCAGCAATCTTTCTGTCAGTGTTACTCCGTATTTGCGAGTGCAAAAGTAAAACTTTATTTTTAATTGACCAAATGTTTTTGAAGAAAATTTTAAAGTTTTTTAAGTAACCTTAATTCTTCCAAAACCCTCAATCCATCTACTCCTGCGCTCCCTCTAATTGGGACTGCAAAGATAATAACTATTTTTTAACTGACAACTTTTTTTGTAAAAAAAATTAAAGTTTTTTTTCGTCCTTATCTTATGAAGTAGTTTATGTTTCTGCCTTTATAAAGGCGCTTCTGCGCTACTGAATGTATTTCGTTTTTCAGTGGGGCAAAGATAGAAACTTATACCATACTCCGCAACTTTATTTAACTTAAAAATACCAAATGTGGAAAACTATTATCATATCTATTTATTATTCAATTATTTAAATAATAATTATATTTATCCACAATTAGTGCTAATAGACTTGAATAAATGGTATTACTGTATAAAAGCTAGATTCTCTGTTCTAAACTTAATAATGATAAACTGAGATATATTAAGTGCTACTATTATATTTTTTAGATTAGTATTGTTTTAGAATAATCAAAAAATATGGATGGCTTCTTTATGAATTGCAAAAGATATTAAAGCATGAATGTAAAGACGTAATAAAGAACAATGGTAAGAATATATGAAAACAGAAGAATGTAGTTCATCTGCACTTTGTAACAAAATCAATATTTATAAGAAGGAAAATAGAAGTGGAAGTGGAACTAAATCAAAAACTAATATATTTTGGTTTTTAGAAATATAAATATTGTTCTTGATAATTTAAGATTTTACGATTAAGTTTTTATTAGACTCCTACGGAGTGACAGGATTTGGCTGGAATAAAGAATAGTATTGAAGGTAAAGACCAATTGTTAGTTAAAGCATGGAAAAAAGAGGGCTGGAAGCAGGAAGCAGGAAGCTGGAGGCATAAAGACAACGGAGATTAGTGATGGTGACTTATTATCTATTACTCATTACTTATGTGTCTGTTGGTGTAGGTATACAACAAAAAAAACCTTTATCGTAAAGATAAAGGTTTTTAAAAATAAAATAAAAACTGGCGGCGGCCTACTCTCCCGCGTTAGCAGTACCATCGGCGCTGGTGGGCTTAACTTCTGTGTTCGGAATGGGAACAGGTGAGCCCCACCGCTAAAACCACCCTAAAGGTTGTATATAGCTTTAAGCATTAGGACTGAAGCCTGAAGCTTATTGCGTTTTTAAGCGATAAAAACTTTCACAAAG
>NZ_JAVIXS010000010.1:0-917 GCF_031324065.1 Chryseobacterium metallicongregator | reverse complement strand
GAATAAATCCGCCCGCTGGATCGAGCGTCTCGCTCGTGTCCACAAATAAACAAAACCACTGCACAGCAGTGGTTTTTCGTTTTATTAAAAGTGTATTTTTTATAAGCTCTCTTACTTATCAAGCAGCTTTTCCAGTCTGCTCATCATTTCATCCTTTTCCTTCAGCATACGCTCATACAAAGCGATTTTTTCTTCGTGAAGTTTAAGGATAGTTTCTACTGGATTGAATATAGGATTAGTATTATGGGCATTGAATATTGAACCATTATCTAAAGAAAAAGTATTCGCTATAATATTCACAGCCTGCTCCTCATCAAAATTCTGAAAAGCTTCTACAGGAATTTTCAGTACTTCGGATATTTTTTCCAGCAGCTGGTTTTCAATGGTTTCTTTTTGTTCAAGTAAAGAGATCTTTTTTTGGTTCCAGTCTTCACCTAAGTCCAAAGCCAATGCTTCCTGCTTGATGCCCAGCATTTCTCTGAAACGTTTTACATTTCTTCCCTGATGTATTTTGTAGTCCATTCTTTAATCAATTTGTGAAGATTCAAAGATAATACATTCTGTAAAGTAAAGGTTAAAAAATGTCCGGTAAAATATTCCGGCCATATGTATTAAAGTGTCGGCAACTGGTTTATAAACGGTCTCCAGCCACTCATAGAGTTTCTCTAACCATTATCCTAAGTGTCCATACCACCTTCATTAAGTGAGTAAAGGTACTTCAGAGCTGCCTTTAGCCACTTAATGAAGCCTCTCCGCCCGCTGGCACAAGGGTTTCGCTCATATTCGTGAATAAAACAAAAAGCCACTGTTTTTGCAGTGGCTTTTATATGTATAACTGGTTAATAATTATATTTCTCCACCCAATATAATTATCTAAATTTACCGTAACAAATTACCCAAAACGCTAAAGTAACCCA